>VGDE01000226.1 GCA_016869875.1 Alphaproteobacteria bacterium | reverse complement strand
GCTGCCCCATGTGCCGCGGCGCGGCAGCGTCACGGTCACCTTTATCGCAGGTTTCGGCGAAAGATGGGCCGAGGTGCCGGCAGACCTGGCGCAGGCCGTGATCCTGCTGGCGGCACGCTATTACGACGACCGCAGCCAGGATGGCGCCCGCCACGGACTGCCTTTTGGCGTGACCGCGCTGATCGAGAAGTGGCGGGCCGTCCGCACCCTGGCCGGGCGCGGCAGCCGGGAGTGGCGCTGATGTCAATGCCCGATCTGAACATACGCCTAGCCTTGGAAACACCTGACCGCGCGCCTGATGGCATGGGAGGGCACAGGTCGGAATGGCAACACCTGGGGTGGCTGTGGGCTGCCATCGAGGCGCGGTCGGCGCGTGAACAGGGTGGTGGTGCAGGACTGGTCAGCGTCGTGCAGTGGCGCGTTACCTTGCGGGCCGCGGCGGTGGGCGACCCTCGCCGCCCGCGCCCTGGGCAGCGTTTCAAGCTGGGACCGCGCATCTTCCTGATCGAAGCCGTTTCCGAAAGGGACGCCCTCGGCCGCTTTTTGGACTGCTATGCCCGCGAGGAGGAACTGACATGAGCTACCAAGCAGGGGCTGCACTGCAGGCGGCGATCTATCAACGCCTGCGTAGCGATGCGGCCCTGACGAACCTGGTGGGCGACGCCATCTTTGATGCCATGCCCGTCGATTCGCCTAGCGGCGTCTTTGTGGCCTTGGGGCCAGAGGAAGTCCGCGATGCCAGCGACGCGACGGCACGGGGCTCGCGCCACGATTTCATCATCTCGGTGATGTCGGGCAACGACCCCGGTGCGGGCTTTGCCATGGTCAAGGCTGCCGCGGCGGCCGTGTCGGACGCGCTGGAACAGGGCGGGCTGGTTCTGACGCGCGGGCACCTGGCGGGCCTGTGGTTTCTGCGCGCCTCGGCGCGACGGATGAAAAATGGCGCGGCGCGTCAGGTCGATCTGACCTTTCGTGCGCGCATCGACCTGAATTGAGGAGAGACAACCATGGCAACACAAAGCGGCCGCGATCTGCTGATCCGGATGGACATGAGCGGGAACGGCACCTTCGAAACGCTGGCCGGCCTGCGCGCCAGCCGGCTGTCGTTCAACGCGGAGACGGTGGACGTCACGAGCCTGGAAAGCCCCGGCGGCTGGCGCGAACTGCTGGGCGGTGCTGGCGTGCGCAGTGCCTCGATTGCCGGGTCAGGCGTTTTCCGCGACATGGCCAGCGACGGCCGGGCCCGGCAGGTGTTCTTTGACGGCGAGATTCCGCGCTTTCAGGTCGTCATTCCGCATTTTGGTCGTGTCGAGGGTCCGTTCCAGATCACCGCACTGGAATATGCCGGTTCGCATGATGGCGAGGCGACCTATGAGATGGCGCTGGCCTCGGCGGGTGCGCTGTCCTTTGTGGCGCTGTGATGGGCAACCCGATGCGCGGCGAGGTCGCGCTGGTCCTGAACGGTCAGCCGCATCTGGCGCGGCTGACGCTTGGCGCGCTCGCCGAGCTTGAAGGCCAACTGGATGAAAGCGGGCTGAGCGGGCTGGTGGCGCGGCTGGACGAGGGCCGGTTCAGCAGCCGTGACATCTTGGCGGTCCTGGTGGCCGGACTGCGGGGCGGCGGCTGGACGGGCGAGGCAAATGACCTGCTTGCCGTGCAGATCGAAGGCGGCCCGCTTGAAGCTGCGCGGTCGGCTGCGCGGCTGCTGACCCTTGCGTTCCGAGGCGCCACATGACCGGGGGCGGCCTTGATTGGGCGGGGCTGATGCGGGCCGGGCTGCGCGATCTGCGACTGCATCCCGACCAGTTCTGGTCGCTGACACCTGCCGAACTGGGGCTGATGCTGGGACTTGAAAAGGCCGAAGCGCGGATGACGCGTCAGCGTCTGGCACAGCTGGAAGCAGAGTTCGCGGACGCTTCTGCCGTGCCGGCCGAGCGTCGGCTTGATGAAATGGAGGATTATCGCAATGGCGACAGGAAGCGGGGCGGGAGCGATGCTGGACCGGCTGGATGAGGATCTGGGCCAGAATTCACGGATGGCGGGTGAATTTCAGGCCGAGCTTGGGCGCCTCCGCCAGGCCATGACGATGACCTCGCGCGAGGCCGGAACACTCTCCTCGGGTTTGGAACGTGGCGTGGGACGGGCCATCGACGGCTTGGTGCTTGACGGCGGAAAGCTGTCGGACGCGCTGAAGGAGATCGGGCGGTCGCTGGCGGATACGGTTTACGCGATCGCGCTGAAGCCGGTGGAGACCAGTCTGGGAGGAGCCTTGGCGGGCGGGTTGACCAGCATGCTGGGAGGCTCGGTCGCACAGGGTGTCATGCCCTTTGCCAAAGGGGGCGTGTTTTCGCAGGGACGCACCCGGGGCGGGGACGTGGTCGAACATGCAACGGGCTTTCCGATGCGGGGCGGTGCTGGGCTGATGGGTGAGGCCGGACCCGAGGCGATCGTGCCGCTGCGGCGCGGAGCCGATGGCAAGCTGGGCATCGCCGCCGCGGGTGGAGGAGGTGCGGTGAACGTGACCTTCAACATCCAGACGCCGGATGTGGCCGGCTTCCAGCGCAGCCAGTCGCAGATCGCAGCACAAATGTCGCGTGTCCTGGCACGCGGCGAGCGCAACAGCTGAAAGGAGACCCGGAATGGCCTTTCACGAGGTAAGATTTCCTGCAAACCTGTCCTTTGGTGCAATCGGCGGGCCCGAGCGGCGGACCGAGATCGTGGCCATGGCCAGCGGATACGAGGAACGCAACACGCCATGGGTCCATTCGCGCCGCCGGTTCGATGCCGGGATGGGGCTGCGGTCGCTGGACGACCTGTCCGCAGTTGTTGCCTTCTTCGAGGCGCGGGGCGGACAGTTGCACGGCTTTCGCTGGAAGGACTGGTCGGATCACAAGAGCTGCCTGCCGTCGGCCGCGCCGGCCTTTGGCGACCAGGTGATCGCGGTGGGCAACGGGCAGGAGCGCAGCTTTCAGCTGACCAAGGCCTACCGGTCGGGGTCGACCGTCTATCAGCGGCCCATCACCAAGCCCGTCCTGGGGTCGGTCCTGGCAGGGATCGGGGGCAACGAGGTCTTCCTGGACATCAACTATACTGTCGATCACCGGCTCGGGCGCATCACCTTCAACGAAGCGCCCGATACTGGCGCCGACATCACGGTGGGCTTCGAGTTCGACATTCCCGTGCGCTTCGACACGGACCGGATCGCCGTATCGGTTGCCTCGTTCCAGGCGGGGCAGGTTCCGGACATTCCGGTTGTGGAGATCCGGGTATGACAACAACGACGTTTGCCAGAGCCTGGTCCGTCCGCCGCGCAGACGGGCTGACGCTTGGCTTTACCGATCATGACCGTCACCTGACCTTCGGAGGAGTGACGTTCCGGCCGGATCGCGGGCTGACGGCGCGGGCGCTGGTTCAGGCCGTGGGCCTGTCGGTCGACAATTCGGAAGCGACGGGCGCGCTGAGCGACGACGCCATCACCGAACGCGACCTGATGGCCGGGCGATGGGACGAAGCGCAGTTGCGCATGTGGGAGGTTGACTGGACGCACGTTGTGCAGCGCAAGCTGGTGTTCAGCGGGTCGCTGGGCGAGGTGTCGCGCGCCAATGGCGCCTTCCGTGCAGAGTTGCGCGGCCTGTCCGAGCGTCTGAACACGCCGCAGGGGCGGGTTTACCATCCCCGATGCTGCGCGCGGCTGGGGGATGGTGCCTGCAAGGTGGATCTGTCCGCAGCCGGGATTTCTGTCCAGCGGCGGGTCGAGGAGATGGATGAAGGGCGTGTTTTTACCTTTGCGGCCTTTCCTGCCTTTGACCTGAACTGGTTCGATCACGGGCGGCTGGATGTGCTGTCGGGGGCGGCCGAAGGTCTGCACGGCACGATCAAGAATGACAGCGCCCGTCCCGGCGGCAGCCGGGTGATCGAACTGTGGTCGGCGCTGGGCATCGCGCCTGCGGCCGGTGATCTGGTCAGGCTGACTGCCGGGTGCGACAAGGCGGCTGCCACTTGTCGCCTGAAGTTCAGCAACTTTCTGAACTTTCGCGGTTTTCCTCATTTGCCTGCGGAAGACTGGCTGCTTGCGCCACAATCTGGTGGACGACATGGGTGACCGCGTCGTCGAGGTCGCCCGAAGCTGGCTCGGGACGCCGTATGTTCACCAGGCCAGCGTCAAGGGTTGCGGTGCCGACTGTCTGGGACTGATCCGCGGCGTGTGGCGCGAGATTCATGGGACCGAGCCCGAGGCGCCGCCCGCCTATACCGCGGACTGGGCGGAATGCGGGAATGCCGAGGTCCTGCTGGGCGCGGCGGCACGGCACCTGGTTCCCGTGTCCGCGTCCGCACCTTGGGTTTCGGGTCAGATGCTACTGTTCCGGATGCGCCAAGGTGCGATCGCCAAGCATTTAGGTATCCTTTCGGATGCCGGTCCCGAGTCCCGTTTCCTGCATGCCTATACCTATCATGGTGTCATCGAGAGCCCGCTGACCCTGCCGTGGCAAACCCGGATCGTCGCGCGGTTCAGCTTTCCCTGACCATCTGAAACGAAGGAGGCCCTTATGGCCACGATTGTCCTGTCCGCGGTCGGCGCATCGCTTGGCGCAGGGTTTGGCGGCGCGGTGCTTGGCATGTCCGGCGCCGTGCTGGGACGTGCCGCCGGGGCCGTTGTCGGCCGCGCCCTCGACCAGCGATTGCTGGGCAGCGGCGCCAAGGCCGTCGAAACCGGGCGCATCGACCGGTTGCGTATCCAGACGGCTGGCGAAGGCATGTCGGTTCCGCGCATCTGGGGGCAGATGCGGATGCCGGGCCATGTCATCTGGACATCGTCCCTGGAGGAGGTGACCCGGACCGAAGGCGGCGGCAGCGGCAAGGGTGCCCCCAAGCCGCGCGTGACGCAGATCAGCTATCGGGTCTCGGTGGCGTTGGGGCTGTGCGAAGGGCGCATCCTGTCGGTGGGCCGCGTCTGGGCCGATGGCGAGGAGATCGCGCAGCGGGACCTGAACATGCGCGTCTATCGGGGTGACGAGACGCAGATGCCCGATCCGGTCATCGCGGCCCATGAAGGTCCGGACGCCCCGGCCTATCGCGGCATCGCCTATGTCGTTCTGGAAAACCTGAGCCTTGAGCGGTGGGGCAACCGCATGCCGCAACTGAGCTTCGAGGTGACATGCCCGGCCCGCGACGGCTCCGGCTTGGCACGCGACGTTCGCGCGGTTGCGCTGATTCCCGGCACGGGTGAATATTCGCTGGCCACCACGCCGGTGATGCATGATGCCGGTCTGGGCGAAGGACGCAGCTTCAACCTCAACACGCCCATGGGCGGCACGGACTTCGGCGCATCGCTTGACGTGCTGGGCCGGGAGTTGCCGAATGTCGGTTCCGTTTCGCTGATCGTGTCCTGGTTCGGGAACGATCTGCGCAT
>VGDE01000225.1 GCA_016869875.1 Alphaproteobacteria bacterium | reverse complement strand
AGCCGCACCGCGCGCTCGCGCACTTCAGGAGAAAATTTGTTCGTCGTCTTGCTCATGATGGCTTCATCCTACTCAGGAGTTGAAGCCTCCGGCAAACCCGGCGCGGTTCAAGGTGACGAGCTTTAGCAGGACCAGCGAACTTCAAGTCCGTGCGGTTCAGGCCAGTGGGTCAGAAGTTTCCGCCGGAGCAATGCGCGACGCCAAGCAGGGAGCGAAGCTTCGGAAAGTAAGTTCCAGTCTTTTTGGACAATTGACAGGTTTGCGGCGACTTATACTGTCGAGGTTGCTTGAGTAATTCGGCAATGATGCCCTGTGATCTATTCGCAGGTCACTCTGAATGACAATGTGACCATGATATTGAAAAACAACATTTCGTCTGACAAGGGCGCTGCAACGGATGTTCAGTTGGGCTTCCTTGTGGCAACTGGCGCAGGTCTTCCGCCAGGAACCCATCTGGAACAGGTGGTTGTGACCGGACCCGTCGAGAAGCTGGCGCCACAGCGTCTGCGCGAGGCTTGGCAGGCAACGGCTCGGCGCCACGACATCCTGCGGATGCTGCTTCGTCGTGACGAAGCTGGACAGGTGCGCCTGGTCGAGTTGGCGATTCCGCAGGTCGACCTGCGCGTGCTGGATTGGTCCGATGTCCCCGCTGGTGAGATGCAGGACCGGCAAGAAGAGCTTCTTCGCCAGGACCGGTTGATGGATTTCGATCTGGCAGCCCGGCCGGGCTGGCGGGTGACCTGTGTCGATCTTGGCCACGGCCAGGGCTGGATGGTCTGGACGATCCACCACGCGCTGATCGATGGAACCAGCATTGCGCTTGTGCTGGCCGACCTGTGGAGACATCCCGACTGCGAAAAACCATCGGAGCCTCCGGCCGTCAGTTTTGTCCAGGCGGTGACGCAGATGTGCATGGATCGCGAAGGGGCCAAGGCGTTCTTTCGCGACATGCTGGAGGCGGAAAACGAGGCGACGCAGCTGCCGGCCGGGCCCGAAGTTGCACTGCCGCGGATGGCGCATGTGTCGCGCAATCTGGCGGCCGATACAAGCGAAGCCCTGCGCTGCAACATGACTGCAATGGGCGCAACACCCTTGAATGCAGTTCAGGCAGCCTGGGCGCTTGTTCTGGCGCGCTGGACCGGACAGTCGGCCGCCTGTTTCGGCCTGGTGGATTCCGGTCGCGCCCGGCAGCCCGAACTGAGCGCGACCGTTGGCTGCCTTATCTCCACCTTGCCGATGCAGGTCACGATGCCGCCGGCAACGACGCTGTCGGGGCTGCTGTCGCATCTGCGGCGGCTGACTTTGGGAATGCGCGAGCATACCCATGCAAGCCTGACCGACATCCGGCGGTGGACAGGGCGCTCGGCGCCGGTGCCGCTGTTCGATACCGTGCTGATGTACACGCGCAACTCGCTGCAGTCGCAGCTTGACCATCTGGGCTGCGGCTGGCAGGACGCTCGGCTGATCGAGCAAGGCAGCGCCCTGATTACCTTGGCTGTTTACGACGGCTCCGAGGCGCAGCTGGTCATGGAGTACGACAGCGCACGTCTTGCACCAGACAGGGCGGTACGGATGCTGGACCATGTCCACCGCCTGCTGGAAACCATTGCCCGGGCGCGGCCCGAGACGCTTGTTGATGAACTGGACATGCTCTCGCCCGAGGAAACCGTGCGGCTCCTGGACTTGGGTGAGCCGAAGGTCGTGATTCCGGCTTTGGGTGACTGTCCCGCGACGCGCTTCGAAGCCGTCGCCGCAAATCAACCGGATCGGATTGCGATCATCGACGCCGCCACCGCGCAACGCCTCGATTATGCGCAGCTCGATGGCACCGCCAATGCACTGGCCTGGAAGTTGTCGCGCGCCGGCCTGGGGCCGGGCGATGTTGTTGCCCTGCATCTTGCGCGTGGGCCCGATCAGGTGGCGGCCATGCTGGCCGTCCTCAAGATCGGAGCGGCCTTTCTTCCCTTGGACCCGGAGCAGCCTGCACCCTTGCTGGCGTCCTTGATCACCAATGTCTCCGCGCGGGGGCTGATCGCTCCTGCCTCGTCGCTGCTTGCCTCGGCTGATCTGGTGCATGTCGTTCCTGACGGGCAGCACGAGGCGACCGCTCCGCCGCGCCCGGCGGCTCGGCCTGGGCAGTTGGCCTATGTGATCCACACCTCCGGCTCGACAGGACGGCCCAAGGCCGTCATGGGTCTGGGCAGCGCGCTTTGTGCCCATGCGACTGCGGTGATTGCGGAATATGGTCTGACCACCCGGGACCGCGTGCTGCAATTTGCGGCTCTCAGTTTCGACGTCATGCTGGAAGAGATCTGGCCCAGCCTTCTGGCGGGGGCGACCGTCGTTCTGCGCGACGACCGGGCTGTCGGATCGCTGGCCGGCTTCCTGGACCTGGTCGCGGAACAACGGTTGTCCGTCCTGAACCTGCCGGCCAGCTTCTGGCACCTGCTGGTGTCCGAGATGTCGGACCATGTCCTGCGACTGCCGCCCGCTGTGCGCCTCGTCGTCACCGGCAGCGAGCGGATCTCGGCCCGCGCCTTGCGCCGGTGGCAGCGGGTGGCCCCCGGGATCGGCTGGATCAACGGCTATGGCCCGACGGAGGCGACAATCACCTGCACCTCCTGGCGGCTTCCGCAGGGGGCGGACCCGTATGACCCGGGCGACGATGTTCCCATCGGCCGGCCCTTGGGCCACGCCCGCGCCATCCTGCGCGCACCCGACGGCAGCCTGTCACCCGAAGGAGCCGAAGGCATCCTGTGGATCGGGGGCGCCGCCGTCAGCGGCGGCTATCTGAACGATCCCCACCAGACGGAGGCGGTCTTTGCGGATGACCCTTGGCTCCGCGAGGGGCGGCTTTATTGCACCGGGGACAGGGCGCGCTGGCGCGACGACGGACAACTGTCCTTTCTCGGGCGCCGGGATCGACAGATCAAGCTGCGCGGCCATCGCATCGACCTCGGCCAGATCGAGGCCGTGCTGAACGCGCAGCCCGAGGTCAGGCAGGTTCACGTCGCGCTGGACGACGGTCCGCCGCCCCGGCTGGTGGCATGGCTGACATGCGACCCCCATTTTGACCTGAACAAGCTGTCGCAACGTTTGTTGCGCAAGTTGCCCGGCTACATGGTGCCTGTGCTGATGCGGATCGAAAGCCTTCCGCTGACTCCCAATGGCAAGATCGACGGCCGCGCGCTGCCTCGCCCCGCCTTTGTCCCAAGTGCCGAGCCGGGAAAGATCGAGGACAAGCTGACCCAGGCCATCGCCTCGTGCATGGCCGAGGTGCTGGAATGCGACGTGGTTCCAGCGGATGCCGCGTTCCAGGACCTTGGCGGGGATTCGCTTCTTGCGCTCCGGCTTGCCGGCTTGATCCAGGCGCGGACCGGTTTTCTGGTTCAGGCCGCCGACCTGAGCCAGCACCCGACATCCGAAGCCTTGGCCCGCAAGCTGCGTCTGGGAACAAGCGGGCCGCAGTACATCATTCCCATCCAGCCGGAAGGAACGATGCCGCCGATCTTCGCGGTCCATGTCCTGGGCCGGAACGAAAGCCTGTTTCGGCCGCTTTCGGCGGTCATGGGTGCGAATCAGCCATTCTACGGACTGTCGGTGGGGCTGCCGCAGGATCTGTCGACCATTGATGTCGAGGAAACAGCCCGCATCTACTTCGAGGAGGTGCAGGAGCATTTCCCAGTTGGCCCCGTTTCGCTGATTGCCGTGTCGATGGCCTCTTATTTCGCTTTCGAACTGGCGCAACTGCTGAGTGCGGCGGGGCGCGAGGTGCTGGTTCTGGGGATGCTTGATTCCATGGGACCGGGTGGACGTCCCGCGCTGGGGGGTAACGCCAAGCTGCGCATGCACATTGCCCAGATGCGTCAACGCGGGTTCGCGCATTTCGCAAGCATGGCCCAGAACATTCTGGCACGCAGGCGCGACAAGCGCGAAGAAAAGCAGGCATTGCCCGACGACATCAGCATCCGCAACCTGATCCTTGCCAATGTTCGGGCGGTCGGCTCTTACAAGCCGCGCCCATACAAGGGGCGCCTGACGGTTTTTCGCGCCGATCAAGCCTTCTGGGACAGTCCGGAGGCCCTGAGAACATGCCTGGGCTGGGCTTCGGTCGCCAAGGGAGGGGCTGAACTGTTCGATCTTCCCGGCACTCACCTGTCGATCCTGCAACCCGGCAATGTCGAGGTGCTGGCACAGCATCTTCAACGGCTTGTTCACCAGCGCCTTGCAGAGCAGCAGTGAGGGCGGGTATGCAACGGACATGTTCCTGCGGACGTTCCCGCACGAAGTGGCGCTGCCGCATGGGGCTTGTCCACCACACCGGCGTCATCGGGGGGTGCAAGGGGACGAGGCCCGCTCGGCTTGACGATTTTTCTCCTTGCAAGGGGCAGGTGGTGCCTGTGGCACGTCCCGAGATCCAAAGGTGCTCACAATGAAGTTCCAGATCGGCCCGCAGCACATTTCGATCACGGTTCCCGACCGCGCAAGTCTGCTCGAAATCGTGGAATCTCGCCTTGAGGAGGGCATGGGTTTCGCCTTGGCCACCCTGAATGTGGATCACCTGGAAAAGTTGCGCTCGGACGAAACATTCCGGGCGGCATATGCAGCCCACGACCTGATCGTGGCTGACGGCAATCCGGTGGTTTGGCTTGCGCGTCTGGGCGGACAGTCCCTTTCACTAGTCCCCGGCTCCGAACTGGTCGTCCCGTTGTGCCAGACCGCAGCCAGACTGGACAAGCCGATCGCGATCATTGCGGGAACCCGCGCGTCCGGTCAGATGGCTGCCGAGCGACTGGCCGGGCAAATACCCGGCCTCGACATCGCGATGATCGATGCGCCGGGCTTTCCCTTCGATCCCTCCGGAGCCGAGGCTGACATTCTGCTGGACCGGCTGGACGCAAGCAAAGCCTGCCTGTGCCTGTTGGCAGTCGGGGCGCCGCGGCAAGAGATACTTGCGGCGCGGGGACGGGTGCGCTGTCCCCGGGTCGGCTTTGCGTCCGTCGGTGCAGGCATCGATTTCATTGCAGGTCGCCAGAAACGGGCGCCAAAGTTCGTCAGATCAATGCGCATGGAATGGCTCTGGCGCGCGACGCTCAGCCCGCTGCGCCTGGGACCGCGCTATCTGCGCGGCGCGATGATCCTGCCGGGACATGCCATTCGCGCGCGCGTGCAGCGCCGTGAGCGGACGGGAGGCTGATTCCTGACCACAGACCGAACGTTTTCAAGGTTGCCGCCCGGCGGGAACCAGCCTTTCAGCGGCGCCTGAACCTAATAGTCCGATCCCGGAAGATCACATGGATCCTCGCGGGACCGGGCTCTTTGTGGAAAGATCTCTCCTTGGCGAGGTTCGGGAGGGGAGGCGAGGGGAGGGGAGGCGGGGATGCTGATCTTTCCTCACAAGCCGGCAAGGACGACACCCGGGA
>VGDE01000224.1 GCA_016869875.1 Alphaproteobacteria bacterium | reverse complement strand
CCCAATGACCGATCAGGCGCACCTTTTCGCCCTCTTCGGCATCGGTCCACAGCGTCTTGCCCAGACGCCCGCGATTTGCGGCGATCAGCCGGGACGCCGCACCCAGTATCTGCGGGGTCGACCTATAGTTCTGCTCCAGCCGGATCACCTCGGCGCCCGGAAAATCCTTTTCAAAGCGCAGAATGTTGCCCACCTCGGCGCCACGCCAGCCATAGATGGACTGGTCGTCGTCGCCCACGCAGCAGATGTTCCGATGCGCCTGTGCCAGAAGCCGCAGCCACATGTACTGGGCAACGTTCGTATCCTGATATTCGTCCACCAGGATGTAGCGGAACCGCTCCTGCCACTGCCGCAGCACATCCGGATGCGCCTGGAACAGGGTAACGCAGTGCATCAGCAGGTCGCCGAAGTCGACCGCGTTCAGCGTCAGCAACCGGTCCTGATAGGCCGCATAAAGCTTGCCACCATAACTGTCGAAGGCCTCGCCCTCGCCGTGCGGCAGGTTGGCGGGCGTCAGGCAGCGGTTCTTCCAGCCGTCGATCAGATGGGCCAGCTGGCGGGCAGGCCAGCGCTTCTCGTCGATGTTCTCGGCCGCAATCAGCTGCTTGAGCAGGCGGATCTGGTCGTCCGTGTCCAGGATCGTGAAGCTGGGTTTCAGATGCAGACCATCGCGTCCGATCAGTTCCGCATGCCGCCGCAGGATCTTGACGCTGATCGAGTGGAAGGTGCCCAGCCAGGGCATCCCTTCCACCGTGTCGCCCAACAGCCGGGCGATCCGGTCCTTCATCTCGCGGGCGGCCTTGTTGGTAAAGGTTACCGCCAGCAACTGCCCCGGCCGCGCCTTGCCCAGCATCAGCAGATGGGCAATGCGCGTCGTCAGGGCCCGCGTCTTGCCGGTTCCCGCACCGGCCAGCATCAGCACCGGTCCGTCCAGCGCCTCGACTGCCGCGCGCTGCGCAGCGTTCAGCCCGTCAAGGTAAGGTGCAGGCCGCGCGGCAACAGCCCGCTGCGACAGCGGCACCTGCGCCAGATCATCGGTATCGTCAAAATGCTCCATGTGTCCCAACATAAGCCTTCTGCCTCTTCAGGGAAAGCGAATGTTCCCTTTCTGTTCTCACGGCTTGGCTTCTTTGTGGAACAAATACCCTCTGCGGGTCCGACAAAGGTCCTACCAACCCTTGGCCTCAAACGACGCAGATCAGGCGCGCAGGGCAGCGAACGTTGCCGGATCCAGCGAGCTTTGCGCAAAGGTCGGACCGCTGGTCAGCAGGCTGACCGCATCATGCGAATGCAGCGATTCCTGATGGCTGGCGACGACACGAAAATCACCGACCCGCGAATCGGCCAGTAGTTCGGCCGCAAAGGCACGCACCGCATCCTCGACAAAGATGGGATTGGCGGCGTTCAGTTCAGCGAATGCCTGCTCGTCCTCGCGCTTGACCATGACCTGTGTTTCCGTCGGCACTGCACGGCGGCACAGGTCGATCACGTCCTCGAACCACAGACGGTCCGGTCCTTCCATCACCATCGAGATCCGGGCGACCGACCGCTGCGAATGCGGCGTCGCCAGCCGGCCCCGCGTTTCACGCGCATGTTCGGACAATTCCAGGGAACAGGGACAGGTCGAGGAATAAACGTAATCCACATGCATCACCCGCAGCCGGCTGCCCTGCCGCTCGATCACCTCCTGCGCGATATCGTAATACTGCCAGCCCGACAGGCCCGACCGCAGCGAGTCGACCTTCATCGGATAGCTGAAGCGCATCTGGATCCGTGCATCCAGCGCATCCAGGTGGGACTTGTAATCCTCCAGCGCCGCTTCCATCACGGACAGGCTGAACTCATGCTCCGAATGGCTGTAAAAGGACCGCATGATGCGGGACATGTTGATGCCCTTGCGGTCAGCTTCCAGACTGACGGTGCCGGTGACGCTGGTTTCCAGCGTGATCTCACCACCGTCGCGCCTGAGGTAACGGATAGGCAGGCGAAAGTTCGAGATGCCCACATGCTGGATCGCGGCGCGCGCGCCGACGATCAGGCTGGCAGGGCCGTTCTGCAGGTCCGGCAGGCCGGCCCGGTAATCCTCGTCGACGCGGAAGTCCGCGTCGTACTTGCGGATCAACGCGGGATAGGCGGCGGTCAGGGGACGTATCTCGGTCATGGTCGCTCCGGCTCGAACGCCCCCGATATAGCGACCCTTGCCACGAATGTCAGCCCGCGATGCGCCACTTGATGGCCCGAAACCGACCGCAACCTCAGCCTTGCAGCGCGTTCAGCAGGTCGGCGGTCAGGTCGCCGCTGTCCTCGAGCCCGATCGAGATCCTCAAAAGGCCCGGCGTGATGCCCAGATGGGCCCGATCGGCCTCGGACAGGCGCTGATGCGTGGTGGTCGCGGGATGGGTGACGATGGATTTGGCATCGCCCAGGTTGTTCGAGATCTTGATGATCTCCAGCCGGTCCAAGGCGGCAAAGGCGGCCTCTTTCCCACCGGCGACCTCGATGGCGATCATCGTGCCGCCGGAACCCATCTGCCGCATCGCCAGATCATGCTGGGGGTGGTCGGGCAAGCCCGGATAGATCACGCGGGTCAGGGCCGGATGGCCATGAAGGGCCGCGGCAACCGCCGCGGCGGCATCAGCCTGCGCGCGCACGCGCAGGTCCATCGTCTGCAACCCGTTCAGCATGATCCAGGCATGGAACGGGCTGATCGCGCCGCCGGTATGCTTCAGATAAGGCTCGGCCACCTCGCGCACAAAGTGGCGCGTGCCGCAGATCACGCCCGCAAGCGCACGGCCGCCGCCGTCGATATGCTTGGTCGCCGAATAGACAACCACATCTGCCCCCTGCTCGACCGCCTTGGAAAAGACCGGCGTGGCGAAGACATTGTCCACGACGACGGTCGCACCCGCCGCGTGGGCCAGGTCGGCCACGGCCTTCAGGTCGATCACCTCCAGCGTCGGGTTCGACACGCTTTCAAAGAAGACCGCCCGCGTGCCGGGCCGGATCGCCGTGCGCCACTGGTCCAGGTCGGTGCCGTCGACATAGCTGACCTCGACCCCGAACCGCGCCAGCAAGTCCAGCACGTAAAGGCAGGACCCGAACAGCGCGCGAGCCGCGACGACATGATCGCCTGGCTTGCACATCGCGAACATGGCCCCGTTCACGGCTGCCATGCCGCTGGCGGTGGCAAAGGCGTCCTCGGTCCCTTCCAGCGCGGCGATCCGGTCCTCGAACATGCGGCTGGTCGGATTGCCATAGCGGGCATAGATGAATTCGTCCGGGCCGGTGCCCTGGAACCGCGCCTCGGCCTGTTCGGCGCTGTCATAGACGAAGCCCTGGGTCAAAAAGATCGCTTCGGCCATCTCGCCATACTGGCTGCGACGGGTGCCATGGTGAACGGCCTGTGTGCGGGGATGCAGCTTCTTGTCGGACGAAACGCTCATGCGGCCTGCCTTTCGATGATCCCGGCGGGGTTAATCCCGGGCATGGCGCAGCGCAAGTCCCTTGCGCGCCGCAGGACAGGTTCGCGCGGGTTCCGCAACTGTGGACAAAATGACGGTTCCTCCCGGAATAGTTATCTGAAACAGCAGCCTAGGTTATTGCCTGTCCAAATGGACAGGTGGATTAACCCGGTGAATCAGATATTGAGTATGAACATCGAGAGCAGGAAAACTTTCTTCCAGCGATCGTGATCAACCCCCTGCGGGTCCGATCCGGGACGGTTCGTGAATGTGCAAGCATGCATGGGTCCTGACCGGTTCGTTTGAGCCAAGGGCCAATAGCCGGATCAACCGGCTTGGTCAGTTTTTACCAAGTTGCTTATATCCCGTGCTTGCGCGGGCCTGTTAACGAGTGCCTTTTGTTCTGATTTCGATTGTCCATTTCAGCCAGTTCTTGTGTTTCATTTTCGGACACGCGGAATCTGATCGACCGGGGGTGGCGCATGCTGTCCCCGGTCTTATTTTTACTGGACAGGATCAAGACCTGCACCATCCCAGCAGGAGGCCCTGCCGCGGCCAGTCGCCGCGACAGGGACAGCATGATCAAAGATAGTCGCCGCGCTGCAGCCCGTATTTCGCCATCTTTTCGTTCAGCGTGCGGCGCGGCAGGCACAGCTCTTCCATGACGCTGGCGATGCTGCCCTTGTGGCGGCGCATCGTGTTGTCGATCAGCATCTTTTCAAAGCTTTCCACATATTCCTTCAACGGCTTGCCTTCGGTCGTGGTGGCCTGCTGGTTGTCGTCGCCATCGGCCATCAGCAGCGAGGCGATGGATCCCGAGCCGCGCCGGTTCTGCAGGACCGCACGTTCCGCCACGTTGATCAGTTGGCGGATGTTGCCCGGCCACGGCGCCTGCAGCAGCTGCGCCGCCTCCTGTGCGCTGACCTGCGGCGGTTCGCAGCCGTATTCCTCCGAGAACTGTTCCGTCATCCGGGTGAACAGCGCCAGGATATCCTCGCCCCGCGCCCGCAGCGGCGGCAACGTGATCTTGAGGGCGGACAGCCGATAGAACAGGTCCGGCCGCAGGGAATCCTCGGCCTTGCGGCCCTCGCCCCGCGCGTTCGAGATGGCGATGATCCTCGTTTCGGCAGGCGTGCCCTGATCGCTGATAAAGGCCAGCAGACGCGCCTGCAGGGGTTCGGACAATGCCTCGACATCCTCAAGGCACAGCGTTCCGGCGCGCGCCTCCTCGACGGCAGGCAGGCCGTCCTCCAGCGGGCCGAACAGGCGCGCGGACAGCGCCTCGTCATTATAGGCCGCGCAGGACACCGGCACGAACTTCTTTGAGGCGCGCGGACCCACCGCGTGCAGCGCGTGCGCGACCAGTGTCTTGCCCGTCCCGGTTTCGCCATCGATCAGCACATGGCCGTCGGCCTGGCCCAGATCCAGGATATCCTCGCGCAAGCGCTCCATCACGAGGCTGGCACCGATCAGCTTGGACATCACCTGCTGGCCTTCCGACAGGTCGCGGCGCAGCGCGCGGTTGTCCAGCGTCATGCGGCGCATCTGCGTGGCCTTCTTGGCCAGCTGCGTCATGCGGTCGGGATTGAAGGGCTTTTCCATGAAGTCCATGGCCCCGATCCGCATCGCCTCGACCGCCATCGGCACGTCCCCATGGCCGGTGATCATGATGACGGGCAGGCTGGAATCCAGACCCATCAGACGCTTGAGAAAGGCCATCCCGTCCATGCCGGGCATGCGGATGTCGCTGACGACCACGCCCGGCCAGTCCGGCCCTATGACCTTCAGCGCATCCTCGGCGCTGGCAAAGGTCTCTGTTTCGAAGCCGGACAGGACCAGCCACTGGCTGATCGATTCACGCATGTCCGGTTCGTCATCCACGATGGCGATCTTCAGCTTGCGGGACATTCTCTGATCCTCTCGTATATGTTCATTCGGCTGCCAGCGCCTGCCGCGGTCGTCCGGGGCGGTGCAAAGGCAGCTCGACCCGGAAGACGGCGCCGCCTTCGATCTCGTTATGTGCAGTCAAACGGCCTTCGAAATCGGCCA
>VGDE01000223.1 GCA_016869875.1 Alphaproteobacteria bacterium | reverse complement strand
CCCACGACACAATCCGGGCAGCCATGCGATAGGGATGCTCCGTCTGTGCCACGCAGTAGGTGGCGAGGCGCAGCGTTTCCTTGCGGTCGGACAGCAGCTTGTCCATGCCATCGGGGAACAGGATCGGCGCAAGGGCCGGGCGGGCGGCGGGGCGGATAAAGGCGTGGTGAATGGTCATGTGCGGGGTCCTCCTTGTGGCGCCGGTTCGATCCGGCATGACCTACCTTCGCAGCCTGCGAACAGCATTGCAAGAAAAAAATAAGGCGGCGGGCGAATTAATTTTGCTTGACGCTCCCCTTCGCCTTGTGCGAAGGTGGCGTTATGGAAAAACTTAGAGCATATCTAGCCAGCACGGGAATGAAGCAAAAGGACTTCGCGGCCAAGGCCGGGATTGGTCCTTCCTACCTTCACGACCTGTTGTCTGGCCGTCGCGAACCTAGCCTAGCGACTGCGGGCAAGATCGCGGCAGCAAGCCGGGGCAAGGTTCCCCTTTCTGCATGGCTTCAGCGCGAAAAAGGCGCTGCATGACTACCGTTCACCCTGACGCTGGCATCATCTGGTTTCCCGGCCTTGGGTTTAGACCCGCCGTCTGGACGCCCCCGCACCGCGCCGATGGCGTGGACCCTGACCGCCTGATCGTCGCCCCGGATGCCGACACCGCGTTCATCGCCAAATACACCGGCCCGACAATCGACCCCTACGCCCATGTCCCCGACAGCGGCTATTCCTGGGGGACGTGGCTGCCCGCCGATGCGCCGCAGATCACCGCCGCCTCGCTGGCCGGGCCTGCGCCGCAGCCTGTCACCCCATGGCAGCCTCTAACGCCTTGGTGGCCCCCGTTCTGGCCCGATGGACCGGATAGCCCGTGCTGCATCGTGCAAGAGCCTGACACGCCCCTGCCGCCCATCGCCCCTGTTCCTTTGCCAGCCTCCGGCATCCTGCTGGCCTGCGCTGTGGGGCTGTTCCTCGTGAGGAGGCGCAAGTGAACGCTCGTCCTGAAATCCTGACCGGCACAGAAGTCAGCACCGGGCGCCGAAAACCTTCTGACATCGTGGCCGAATACGACATGAAGCGGGCCGCTCTGGCTGAGGCAAACGCCACCTTTGAGGAGGCGGGGAACGCCCTCAAGGCTGCCGCCACTATAGGCGGAACCTGGGGCCATGTCACTATCGACACCGGCAAGATGTGGGGTGACACCCTAGAGCGGTCGCTGTTGGGATCCGCTTGGCGGCACATCTACGAACTGTATGGCTTGGCCGACATCGCCAGCGCGCAGGACAAGAAGCGGTTCGAACAGATGTTCGCCGCACCGCCGCCGTTCACCGTCGAGAATATCCGCGATCAATTCGGTGATCTGGTCATGGATCCTTGGGGCAGCATCCTTCGCGGCTTGGCTGAGGTGTTCTGCGATCTGGATCCGGCGTTCAAGTCGCACGAGAAGATGAAGATCGGCGTGAAGGGACTGCCCAAGCGCGTGATCCTGTCGAACGTGAGCGGTTACGGCTCCTGGGGTCTGGACCGACTGCAAAACATCATCAATGCTCTGGCTGCCTATCAGGCAAAGCCGCTGGTCACTGGTCTAGAAATGGCCCTGATCATGGAAAACGGTGATGCTTTGCGCGACGGCGGGGAAGCTGTCCATCCATACGAAGCAAGGCAGTTCGCCAAGGCGCAAGCGCGCGGAAACAGCACATCATCTGAGCCAGAAAAGACCGTCATCCCCGCTCGGGGCATATGGCTGAAAAAGTTTGCCAACGGCAACGGGCATCTGTTCTTTGGCCCCGAAGCCCTCCGCGACATCAATCGCGGCTTGGCCGACTACTACGGCGAGGTGCTGCCCGATTGCCCCGATGAGCGTCCGACCAAGCAGCGCACAGGCACGGCAGTCAGCAAGGATCTGCAATACTACCCGACCCCCATCGTTGTCGTGCAGCGCATCATTGGCAGCATCTACGGCTTGGCGGGGCAGCGTGTTCTTGAACCGTCCTGCGGCTGTGGGCGGTTCCTAGACGCCCTGGGCGCCGCTGGCGCCGATGTGGTCGGCTGTGAGGTTGATCCCGTCCGCGCTGCCATGTGCGAAGCCAAGGGGCACCGCGTTATGCGCATAAACTTCCTTGAGACGGTGCCGACTGCCGATTTCGACCGTGTGGTGATGAACCCGCCGTTCTACGGCAAGCACTACGCCAAGCACGTTCGGCACGCCCTGCGCTTCCTAAAGCCCGGCGGCACGCTGACTGCGATCCTGCCTGTATCAGCACGCTATGACCATGGCGAGTTGGACGAACTGCGCCCGCAATGGTCTGACCTGCCGGTCGGATCATTCAGCGAGAGCGGCACGAACATCAACACAACCGTTGCGACGATCCGGAGGCCCGCATGACATGCCCCCATCCCATCGCTGCGGACGCGAGTTCCCAGACGGCACCCAATGCGGAGCGCCAGCAACTCGCGGCTTCGGACCCGGCTATCAGCAGTCAGGACCGACCGTATGGGCCTGTCCCGAGCATGTCCCCCATGCCGATGCCTGGCACGCAAGACGCTATCGCCAACCGCTGCAAGCGCATGACCTTCCGCAGCAACGAGGTTCGGAAGCGGTATCTGGCGATACACAACCTGTTCGCCAGCAAGACCTGTTCGGGTGACGCATGATCGTGCCTCGGCAAATTATCCCATGGAGTGCACAAGAGGACGATCAGCTTCGTGCTGTTCACGGCACGATGACAATACGTCAAGTCGCGGAAGTCGTCGGTCGGTCGCCCGGAGCTGTAAGGGCGCGTATCACTGTCTTGGGAATAGCAAAGAAAGAAGCGTGGAGTGCAGAAGAAGAAGCCACGCTCAGAGAAGCCTATGATAAGGCGGGGCCTGATGGCGTCGTCAATCTTGCGGCTGTAGCGCAGGCGATTGGTCGGCTGAAAAGCAATGTCTGCCGCAAAGCCCGCCTGATGGGTTTGCAAACCAATCCCAGACGGAAGATGGTTGAAGAACGGAAAGACAAGCGCGCGTTCAAGGGCGACGCGGAGGCGCTTGCAGCCTTTCACAGACGGCCAAAATGGCAGGACAAACCGCACCCTAGGGGCATGGCGGGGAAGTCCCATTCACAGGCTACTAAAGCTTCTCTTGCCGTGTCCTCGGCGTCCTGGTGGGCCTCATTGTCTGACGACGAGAAAGCAGCCCATACCCTTAACTCAATGAAGGCGAACGTTGCCAAGAACGGGCGGATTGCCGTTCAGAGTTCCAGGGGGTCATGGAAAGCGGACTGGCGCGAAATCGGCGGGAAGCGTGTATTCTTCCGCAGCCGGTGGGAAGCTAACTATGCGCGATACCTAGAGTGGCTGCGTTGCCACGGGCAGATCGCATATTGGGAACACGAGCCTGAAACCTTTTGGTTTGAAAACATCAAGCGCGGCGTTCGCAGCTATCTGCCTGACTTTCTAGTGACCGAACCTGATGGGGCAAAAGCCTATCACGAGGTCAAGGGCTGGATGGATAGCCGCAGCAAGACAACCATCAGCCGCTTCAAGAAATACTACCCCCAACACAAGCTGATCGTTATCGATGCCGTGGCCTACCGCGCTATCAAGCGGAAGGTCGCGGGAATGATCGAGGGGTGGGAACAGTGAATAGTTCTCCCCTTCCATACGGGACTTGGGTTCCGAACCATTATCGCGCGTTCCGTGATCGCATCATCGCAGAAGCCATCGGCGTCGATGACAGCAAGTGGCGCAGCATCACCTTAGAGCGCGGCCAAGTCTGCAAGGATGGCGGCATCATCGTGCATATCCATGAGGTTTCAGCATGAGCATCAAGATCATCGAACTGCACGAACTGACGCCTTGCGTTCACTGCGGCGAGGCTCTGTGCTTTGAGAAAGGTTACGGCCCGGAGTTCGGGCTGTGCAGCCAGTGCGCTGAGACTGTCGCCAATCTGTATTGGCTGGTCCATGCAGGGGAGCCTCTGACTTGGCCGCGCGACGAGCGCCCCGCCGCGCCGGTTAAGATCCCCCCAAAGGTCAAGTGGTCGATCCTGCGCCGGGACGGCTTCAAGTGCCAGCACTGCGGCGCAGAGGACCGCCCTCTGCATGTAGATCATATCGTGGCCCGCGTGAACGGCGGGACCAACGATGAAAGCAACCTCCAGGCGCTTTGCGACAAGTGCAACCTTCGGAAGGGTGCGAAATGAGCAACACGCCCTTCATGCAGTTCTATCCGGGTGACTATCTCGGCAAGACCATGGACCTGACCACGGAACAGCATGGGGCTTACCTGCTGATCCTGATGACCATGTGGCAGCACGACGCCAAGCTGCCGAATGACCCAAAGAAGCTGGCCCGCATCGCCCGCCTGACCCCCGCCAAGTTCGCGGCTGTCTGGTCGGAAATCTCGCGGTTCTTCGAGGTTGATGGGGACACGATCACCAACCCCCGTATGACGAAAGAGCGGAAAAAAGCCGCTGAAAAATCACAAAAAAGAGCAACGGCAGGAAGCGCGGGCGGCAAGGCTAAGGCGTTGAAAGATCAAGAATCGCGCCTAGCAAATGCTATGCAGTTGCCATGCCATTCTCCAGATACCAGAAACCAGAGTGAAGAAAGAGAGGAAGCTAAAGCTTCCTTGTCGGCTGAGCCGACTTTCCCTGACCTCGCTCATGTCGATGAAATCTCCCAGGCAGTCTCGGCCTACAACGAAGCCGCCGAAGTGGTTGGCTGGTCCAAGGTTCAGAAGTTGAGCCGTGAGCGCCGGGTCAAGCTTGCTGCCCGTCTTAGGGAGGCTGGCGGCATTGAGGGCTGGCGGGTCGCCATGTCGAAGGCCCGCGCTTCCCCGCTCTGCACCGGAAACAACGAACGCGGATGGGTCGCAAGTTTCGACTTCCTCATCAGCAAAGAGAAATTCACCCGATTGATGGAAGGCCAATACGATGACCGCAGATCTTCCCGCACGGACTACCGCGCCCCTTCCCACTCCCACCCCACAGATCGCGCAATCGCTTTCGCCAGTCGCGCTGTCCGAACACCGAGCAAAGATTGCTTTTGACGTCCGCGTGATGCTGTCGGCCTACTTCGACCCCAGCGAAAGCGACGAAGTGAAGGCCGGGCTGCTGGCATGGTTCTGCGACGAATTGCAGGACTGGAAGCACGAACAGGTTGTCTGGGGCTTGCGCGAATGGAACCGCGACAACCCGCGCCGCCGGCCGACGCCTGGCGACATCGTGGCGATCCTCAAGCGCGCCCGTGGCGAGAAGTATGCAAAGCAGGTTGCCGCGACGAAGGTTGCCGACCCCGCCCCCGTCATCACCGAAGAAGCCCGCGCCCGCAACGCTGCCCGCGTGGCAGAACTGTTCCCCAGCATCATCAAGTCCATGCCGAAGGTGCAAGAATGACCGTCCAATCCCACAGCTTCATGACCGATGCCGACCGCGCGGCCATTGCCAACATCGGCAACCGCGCGACCGTCCGCGAGATCGCCCGCCAGGTCTGCGCAGAAACCGGCACCAGCTACGCCGCCGTCATGGGTAGCAACCGCGCCGC
>VGDE01000222.1 GCA_016869875.1 Alphaproteobacteria bacterium | reverse complement strand
CGCGGTCATCGACCAGCTGCGCGCCGTCTTCCGGCAGCCCGAGATCATCGCCGGCACGTGGAAAGCGGCACGGGAGCAGGAGGCGGTAGGAGATGCCGGCATCAGCGAGGCCTATGTCCGGGAGGCGCTGCATCAGCTTGATCCGCTCTGGGACGAGCTCTTCCCGTCGGAGCAGGCCCGCATCGCAGCACTCCTGGTCGAGCGGATCGATATCGGCATAGAGGGCTTGAACGTCCGCCTGCGGATCGATGGGCTCAGCGGCCTCGCACGGGAGATGCTGGTGGGCAGGATGGAGCGTGCGGCATGACCTGCGCAGCCCCAGTTCCGGCCCCGGCAGCCGTGCCCGAGACCATGACCCTGCATGTCCCCTTCCGCGTGGTGAAGCGCGGTGGGCGCAAGGGGATCCAGCTGCCGGCGGACACGCCGCAACCTCGCAGAAGCGACAGTACCCTCGTCAAGGCACTGGGCCGCGCCTTCCGCTGGAAGCGCATGCTGGAGAGCGGCGAGTTCGCCACCATCGGCGAGCTGGCCGAGCACGAGCGCATCGCCCACTCCTACATGACCCGGGTGCTGCGGCTGACGCTACTCGCGCCGGAGATCGTCGAGGCCATCCTCGACGGCAGGCAGGGGCCCGAGCTGACGCTTCCCCAGCTGCTGGAGCCGTTTCCTGCAGAGTGGAGCGCTCAGCGCGCGTACTGGACCCAAGCGCTGCAGTAGCAGCGGAACCGCCGTTTCCCGACCATACCGCCTGACGGAGGATGATCTCCCGCGCAGGCGTCCCACGATCTTCGAGGATGATCAGAAACGCCAGTTTGGCGAGTGATACCTGTCGTCCTCGTAGATGCCCGAACCATATCAAAACAGGAGAATGACGATGAACAAGAACGACGGCCATCTTTGGGTGGAGACGGACCTCTTGCAGCAAATGGCACGGGACCTTGGCGCCCATCTCGTCGGCTGCCTTCTTCACCTGGTCGCCGACGCCGAGACCAACGGCGAGATCGCGTACGAGACCGCAGTCATGCTGCTGGCCGCCGCTCCGGACATGAACGAGCGCAAGGCACAAAAGGATGTGTCCCGCCTCGTGAAGGCCGGATGGCTTGTCCGGACAGACGAACAGCTCGCGATCAAGGGGTACGGCACCATCTTCATCCAGAACCGCAGGCAAGGTCCGCCGGCCTGAGCTCGATGCCGAGACGTACGGATCTGTCCGGGCGGATGCAGGCCACGCCGCACGATACGGTTGACACTTGCAGGCAATCCGCGCCCTGACGTCGGACTCATGGTGAAGCTGCGCCTCCGGGCGCGGCTTTGCCCGACCCCGGCCTTCATCAATGTCATCAGATGCAGAACTGGCACCCCAACTGCGGGAGCGCGGCTCCAGCCGGAGATCAGCCCACCCTCATGGCGTCAGCAGGTACTTGGCCCCGGTCGACTTGCGGACGTAGGCCGCCACCGTCTCCGGCTGCAGCGCTTCTTCCAGTGTGATGCGGGCGGTATAGTGGCTGGCGAAGGTCGTGGTCATCTCGTCCACCACACGCTGGCGCATCCGCTGGACGGTATCGGGATCGAGACGCTGCAGCGCGTGGAACAGCAGCCAGCCGCCGATGCGCCAACTGAAGCCGAAGCCGCGGCGCAGGACCGAGGGACCGGTGTCGAGCGCGCCGTAGATGTAGCCCTGCTTGAGCACGGACGAGCCGTAGCGGTCATAGCTGGTCATGCTGCGCGCCGCCACCGTCTCCATCGCGTTCAGGATGGTGCTGGTCATCTCACCGCCGCCGATGGCGTCGAAGGAGAGCGTGGCGCCGGTAGCGGCGATCGCCTCGGTCAGGTCCTCGTGGAAGCTGTCGGTGCTGCTGTCGACCACATGCGTCGCACCCATGTCCCGCAGCAGGGTCACCTGCTCAGGGCTGCGGACGATGTTGACGAGGCCGATGCCGTCCGCCTTGCAGATCCGCACCAGCATCTGCCCGAGGTTCGACGCGGCGGGTGCATGGACGACTGCGGTGTGCCCCTCGGCACGCATCGTCTCGATGAAGCCCAGGGCGGTCAGCGGGTTCACGAACAAGGCAGCGCCCTCTTCGGCCGCAGCGCCCTCGGGCAGGACCAGACAGTCCTTGGCCTCGATCAAACGCAGGCGCGCATACATGGCGCCGCCAAGCATTGCCACCCGCCTGCCGAGCAGATGCTGCTGGTCTGGCCCTGCCTCGAGGACCATCCCTGCCCCCTCGTTGCCGACCGGCAGTGACTGGCCGATCCGGGCCTGCATCGCGGGCATGGCGCGATCGGGAATGCGTGCGGTCAGCACCTTTCCCTCGAGCGCCAGTGTCTCCATGTCGGCCGGTCCGAACATCAGCCCCAGGTCTGACGGATTGATCGGCGCCGCCTCGACCCGCACCAGCAGTTGCCCTGGCCCCGGCGCAGGCAGGACAACCGGCTCCAGATGTAGCCGCAACGTTCCGTCCGGCGTGACGGTCGATCTCAGTTCCAGGTTCTCGTGATCCATGGGTCCTCCGCTGGCTACGGGCGCAATCCTCGCCCACGCGGGGACCAGGTTCAACTGTCATGCGGATGGGCTGGCATGCCGCATCTTGCGTGGCTCGAACCGTGATGCGGCTGCGGTCGAAGGCCCGGCCCTTCGCCGGTATGGGGTACTCATTGCGCCAGCAGCATGATTGCGCTGCGCGTCGTGAACATCGACCATGCCAGACATGCAGCTGGATTGTGATCCGGCACTGGGATGAGTATCCAGATCCTCACCATGAGGGAGACCCGCTGTGAGCCGTTTGGACCCGGACCTTGACCATCTCGACGACCTGCTGGCGGCTTTGCCGCAGGACAGCTACCCGATGACCGTAAGCGAGCTTGATGGTTATGTGACCGGCATTCTTGCCTGTCCCGATCTCATCCCGCCCTCCGAGTGGCTTCCGCATGTCTGGGGTGAAACGGGTGACGCGGGTTTCCCTGATCGGGCCACGGCCGAAGCAACCATCGCGGCAGTGATGGTTCACTACAACGCGGTTGCATCGGAAATGGCAAAGACGCCCTGGATCGAGCCGATCTACGAGGTCGATCCGAACAGTGACGAGACGCTCTGGGAGCCCTGGATCGATGGGTTCACCCATGCGTTGCGCTTGCGCCCCGACGCTTGGCAAACAGTGGTTGAGCAGGCTGATGAGGAGACGCGGTCGTCGCTGATCTTCCTGTTTGCCTTGCAGGACATCAATGAGGGGACCAGCAAGTTCACCGAGGAAGAGATCGACGAGATCGACCTTCAGGCGCCAGACCTGATCCCGAATTGTGTTGCTGAGATCCTGCTTGTGTCGCGGCCGGAGCTGGTCATGAAGGCTGACAACCTGTCTCGTGCCCCCATCAGGAGCGCCCGCCCCGGTCGCAACGATCCCTGTCCCTGCGGTTCGGGACGCAAGTACAAACAGTGCTGCGGGAAGAACTGACCAGCCTCATCCGAGGCCTATCGTACGTCCCGAGATCTACGTGAACGGCCCATAGCCGACAATCGGGCCGGTCAGCGTGCTGCGCTGCAGCTTTCGTAAAGCGGCCACTGGTGCTAGGCGCAGCAAGATCGGCTGTGCGGTGTCCATGTGCGGGACCTAGCTGCCGATCACACATGTTCACTACGCCTGCGACATACGCGAATGGTAATGTCTCTGCCTCACGCAGTCGCCGCTTCAGCTTGCCCTCTCGAAGCGAGGATCTTCGCTGCTATCGGTGAGGTGATCATCTGGATCACGGCGAAGAACGCGGCCGGCACGGCGATCTCGGAAGGCAAGCCGGAGGCTGCAACGAAGGCAGCAGCGATGCTGAACTCCTTCTTGCTGCAGGTGAACAGGTAGGCGATCAGCTCTCCCCGGTCCTTCGTGAAGATCCTGGCCGTCATGCCGACGGCGTAGCCGATCAGGTTCAGGGTAAGGGCCGCCAGCGCAATCACGAGCGCATACCAGCCGTCGCCCAGGATGGTTTCGGCGTTCGGCCCGACGACCGCCAGCAGAAGCAGCAGGTAAAGCACCGAGCCGAGCGCAGGCCAAGCAAAGTCGAAACGCGACACGCCTTCCGGAAAGCATGTCCGCAACCAGACGCCGATCACGGTCGGCACCACCACGATCAGAACCAGCTCGGTTACCACGGCGAGAACCGGCACCTTCAACTCGATCCCGGTCATCCATAGAAACAGGAACGGGATGATGAAGGGCGAAAGCGCGGTATTCACCGCGTTCAGCACTGCAGCGAGAGCCACATTGCCGCGGGCAAGCAGAACCAGCAGCGGTGCGGACACATCGGTCGGAAGCATTCCGACCAGCGTCTGGCCTGCGGCCAGCAGACCGCTGCCGAAGAAGGCGCGTCCGGTCAGCCAGCCTGCCAGCGACATTGGGCCGTAGACGAGGCCGATCGCCCAGAGCTGCCGGCCGGGCTTCCGGAACACGATCTGCACGGCCCTGGCATCGAAGGTCAGGCTGATGACCAGCATCAGAAGGGCGAGAAGCGGGCTGATGCCAGCGTCCAGCGCAATGCCGACAGACGGCACCAGCAAGCCGAGAGCGGCCGTGAGAACAGCCAGAAGCAGCAGGTTGTTCTCGATGAAGCCAAGGATTTTCCGCATGTCAGCAGTCGTGCCCCGGATGCACGGAGTGGCAGCCTTCACCATGATCTGCATGGAGGCAGTTCTCGTGGTTGCTCAGGACCTCGATGACCTTGCAGTCCGAGATCGTGCCTTGTGCGCATTGTGTCAGCATGCGCTCCAGTTCCTGCTGCAAGGCCTGGAGCCGCGCAATGCGATCCTTGACAGCAGCAAGCTGACGGCTGGCGATGACATCGGCTGCCGCGCAGGACATGTCGGGTCGGTCCGAGAGGCTGAGCAACTCCCGGATGTCATCGAGCGGGAACCCAAGCTCGCGGCTATGGCGGACGAAGGCCAGCCTTTCCTGGTGTTCCTTCCTGTAGAGCCGCTGGTTGCCCGCACTGCGCTCCGCCTCCGGCAGCAGGCCGATCTCTTCGTAGTAGCGGATGGTCGGCACCTTCACGCCGGTGGCCGCGCTCAGTTTTCCGATGCTCAGCATGAGAAACCTCTTGAACCTCTAGTTGCTAGAGATCCTATCTTCCGGGCTCGATGAAGGAAAGAGCTTGGGCGGGATGCAAAATGGCAGCGGAAACAGCAGAGCGGCGGGAATGGACGGTGACCGGCATGGACTGCGCGGCCTGCACGACGAAGGTGGTGCGGGCCGTCGAGCGGCTTCCGGGTGTCAGCGACGTCAAGGTGGCGCTGATGACGGAACGGCTGTCGCTGAATTTGGTGCCGGGCAGCACTGAACCCGAGGCCATTGAAGGCACTGTCCGCAAGCTGGGCTTCGGGATCGCTCCGAAAGGGCAGCAGGCTCCGCGTAAGAAGGCCTTCGTGCTGCCGGATGCCGGCCCGGCCCCTCGGGCAGAGGATGGCGCGGCCGATGATCCTGACTTGGTTGCCCCCGTCCACGATGCGGCACCGGCTCTGCAGGACAAGGTCTGGCATCAGACAGCGAAGGGGCGGCTTG
>VGDE01000221.1 GCA_016869875.1 Alphaproteobacteria bacterium | reverse complement strand
GCGTCCGACAGGCGAGCGTCCGCAGGGCGAACGTCGCGGACCTCGTCGTGAGGGGCAGGCCAAGGACAGCGCACGGCAGGACGGTCCCCGTCCCGATGCGCCCCAAGGCGAGCGTCGCGAGCGCCAAGGCAAGCCGGGCGGCAAGTTCGGCGGGCCCAAGAAGGGTGGCAAGCCGGCCCATCAGGGGACCAAGTCCTTCTCGTCGCGGCCCGAGAAGAAGGCCGATCCCGACAGCCCCTTCGCGATCCTGGCATCGCTGAAGGACAAGACCTGACGTGACGGAGGCCCCGGACGGGCTGCGCCTGGACAAGTGGCTGTTCTATGCGCGGATCTTCAAGTCGCGCGGACTGGCCGCGGACAGGATCGAAGGCGGCGGCATCCGGGTGAACGGACAGCCATGCCGGAAGCCCGGCCGCTGCGTGCGGCCGGGTGACCAGGTGACGGTATCGGCCTATGGTCAGGTGCGGGCGCTGACGGTGGCAGCCCTGGCTGAACGTCGTGGTCCCGCCCCCGAAGCACGGCTGATGTACATGGAAGATCGCGATGGGTTGATTGATCCGCCCGAAGCGACTAGGTGACACCGCGAAGTTCAAGACAAGAGTGCCCAGATGACCTATGTCGTGACAGACAACTGCATCATGTGCAAATATACCGACTGCGTCGAAGTCTGTCCGGTGGACTGCTTCTACGAGGGCGAGAACACACTGGTCATCCACCCGGAAGAGTGCATCGACTGTGGTGTCTGCGAGCCCGAGTGCCCGGCCGATGCCATTCGGCCCGACACGGAGCCCGACATGGAGAAGTGGGTCGAGTTCAATCGCAAGTATTCGGAGCTTTGGCCCGTCATCACGCAAAAGAAGGATCCGCTGCCGACGGCTGCCGAAATGGATGGGCAGTCCGGAAAGCTGGAGAAGTATTTTTCGGAAGCGCCGGGCGAGGGCGACTGAGGCTTGGCCTGATTCGGGCGTGTTATACCTGACGGGGCTTGAGGAGGATCCTCAACCCTTTGGCGGATCTGGCAAAAGCTCCTCAGCCGAGGCGTGCGCCAGACTGTTGCGGTGACGCTTTTTCTGGCGTCTTTTTTGTGTTATATTCCTTGAAGACGCGCCTCTGACGCAGGTCAGGGGACTTTGGGCTGTTGTGCCGAAGCCGCCGTCCCCCGTGCCTTTCATCGGAATGGGGCTACAGAAAAAAGTCAAGATGGACCGAAGGAGGCGAAGGCTCCCTGCGGCCCATTGTGCCCGGCATGGGCACTACCAGAGGAAGCCAGATGTCGAAAACCAAGAAGAACGAATTCCGCCCCGATGATTTCGTCGTCTATCCGGCCCATGGCGTGGGCCGGATCGTTTCGATCGAAGAGCAGGAAGTCGCGGGACTGCGGCTGGAAATGTTCGTCATCTCGTTCGACAAGGACAAGATGACCCTTCGCGTGCCGACGGCCCGTGCGTCGGAAATCGGGATGCGCAGCCTGTCGACCCCTGACCTGATCAACCGCGCGCTTGAGACGCTGAAGGGCAAGGCCCGCGTGAAGCGCGCGATGTGGTCGCGCCGTGCGCAGGAATACGAGCAGAAGATCAACTCGGGCGACCTGATGTCGATCGCCGAGGTGGTGCGCGACCTGCACCGCAGCGACGACCAGCGCGAGCAGTCCTATTCCGAACGTCAGCTTTATGAAGCCGCTCTGGACCGTCTGACCCGCGAAGTCGCCGCCGTGGCGGGGCTGGACGAGGGTGGGGCGCAGAAGCGGGTCGAGGATGTGCTGACCTCGCGCGCGGCCTGATCCCGTCTTTTCGGCTTGCGAAGGGGCGTCCTGTCAGGGCGCCCTTTCTGCGTTGGGCCGGGCGTTGTTCCCGCCGTGGACAACGCCCCGGCTGATGCCTATAAGGCGGCTCAAACCCTTTTGCGAAACGTTCGAGGCGCACCATGATCAAGGTTTTCGGCCACACCTCTCCTGACACGGATTCGACCGGCTCTCCCATCATCTGGGCCTGGTACCTGACCGAGGTCCGCAAGACGCCGGCCGAGCCCGTGCTGCAGGGGGAACCGAACACCGAAGCCGCATGGATGCTGAGCCGCTGGAACCTGCCCAAGCCGCAGATCATCGCGGACGTGGCCGCGGGCGACCAGTGCGTCATCGTCGACACGAACAACCCGGCCGAACTGCCCGCCTCGCTGGCCGAGGCTGACGTGATCGAGATCATCGACCACCACCTGCTGGCCGGGGGCATCAAGACCCGCAGCCCGATCAACATCACCATCCGGCCGCTGGCCTGCACGGCCACCATCATGCACGACCTGATCGGCGAGGACATGGTCCGCGCGCCCGAAGGCGTCAAGGGCGCGATGCTGACCTGCATCCTGTCCGACACGCTGGAGTTCCGCAGCCCCACCACCACCGTGCATGACCGCGCCGTTGCCGAAAAGCTGGCGGCCGACCTGGGCGTGAACATCACCGACTTTGCCGCCGAGATGTTCGCCGCCAAGTCCGATGTCAGCGCCTTCAGCGACGAGGCGCTGCTGCGCATGGACAGCAAGGAATACGAACTCGGCGGCAAGCAGTTGCGTGTTTCGGTGCTTGAAACCACGGCGCCGCAGGTGCTCCTGGACCGCAAGGCATCGCTGATGGGGGCCATGCCCAGGGTTGCGGCCGATGACGGGGCGGACGAGGTGCTGCTGTTCGTCGTGGACATCCTGCGCGAAGAGGCGACGCTGCTGGTGCCCAACGATTTCGTCAAGACCGTGGCCGAGCGCAGCTTTGGCGCAACCGTGACCGGCGACACCGTGGTCCTGCCCGGCGTCATGAGCCGCAAGAAGCAGATCATCCCGGTTCTGGCGGTTTGATGACCCGCATCATCGGCTCGCTGGCCGAAGTCTCGGCCAGCTACGACGCGCTGTTCTGCGATCTGTGGGGTTGCCTGCACAATGGCAGGCAGGCTTATCCGGCCGCCGTGTCCGCCTTGCAGGCCTATCGGGCGCAGGGCGGCAAGGTCTGCCTGATGACGAACGCACCGCGCCCGAACCAGTATGTCATCGCGCAGCTGGACCGCATGGGCGTGCCGCGCGACGCCTGGGACCTGGTGGTCAGCTCTGGCGATGCGGCACAGGACGCGATGTTCGCAGGCGCCGTGGGCCGCAGGATCTGGCATATCGGAACCGAGAAAGATTTCGGCTTTTTCACCGACATCCCGGATGCCCATGCCGCCGCCGCGCCGATCCAGCGGGTCGAGCTGGAGCAGGCGGAGGGCATTGTCGCCTCCGGTCCCTTTGACGAACTGAACGAGACGCCCGAGGATTACCGGACACGCCTTGTGGCCGCCCGCGACCGCGGCCTGCCGATGCTGTGCGCCAATCCCGACATCGTCGTCGACATGGGCGAGACGCGGATCTATTGCGCGGGCGCACTGGCCGAATTCTATGAAAGCCTGGGCGGACAGGCACTGTATTTTGGCAAGCCGCACGCGCCCATCTATGACCGCGCGCGTCAGTTGATGGGACTGGGGCCCGACGCGAACTATCTTGCTGTCGGCGACGGGATCGGCACGGACATCATGGGAGCCGAGCAGCAGGGCATCGACTCGATCTTTGTCACGGGCGGACTGGCGGCCGATTCCTTTGGCGAGGATGTCGAGAATCCGATCCCGCAGATGCTGTCGGACTGGCTTTCGGTGCAGCAGCGTCAGCCGACCTTTGCCATCGGACGACTGCGCTAATTTTCGGCACCACCGTGGTTTCAAAAGCGCCCATGCCTCTGGCATGGGCGCTTTGTCATGAGTCGCTTGGTGGTTAAGCAACAATATGATACCAAAGTTCAGTACATGGATATATTGTTGCTGGAAGATCGAGTTTCTGCTATGCAGCATGAAGTCAGTGGCTGGTCAGAGCAGATGGACCCGAAGATGTTGGACAACCTTCCCCGCGGCACGATCGTCATCGAGGATCTCGAGGTCGGGATGATGCGTCATCTGCACAAGCAGGTCACCGACCGCGACATCGAACTGTTTGCAGAAGTCTCGACTGACCGTAATCCGGTGCATCTGGACGATGATTATGCGCAGGACACGATCTTTGAAGGCCGGATCGCCCACGGGATGCTGACCGCCGGCCTGATCTCGGCCGTGATCGGAGAGCAGTTGCCCGGGCATGGCACCGTCTATCTGGGCCAGACGCTCAAGTTCATGGCTCCCGTTCGTCCCGGCGACATGGTCCGGGCCGAAGTCGCCGTCGAGGCAATAGACCATGCAAGACGGCGGGTCACGCTTGCAACCCGTTGCCTCGTAGGCGATACGGTCGTGCTGAAAGGCGAGGCGGTCGTGCTGGCCCCAAGCCGCAAGTTCGACTGAGGGGGCGCACGCGTCCCATTGGGGGCGTTTTGCAGATCCATCGCGACTGGACAGGACTTCCGACCGAAGCGCGCGGCGCCACGGTCGCCATGGGCAACTTTGACGGCGTTCACAAGGGACATCGCGCGGTCATCGACACGGCGCGCGCAGCCTGCGACGCGCCCTTGGGCATCCTGACCTTCGAGCCGCATCCCCGTCAGTATTTTGCCCCGGACGCGCCACCCTTCCGCCTGATGAACGCGGAGGCGCGGGCCAATCGTCTCTGTCGGCTTGGCGTTCGGCAGCTTTACGAACTGCCCTTTGGTGCGGTGCTGGCGGGTCTGACGCCGGAATGCTTTGCGCGCGAGGTTCTGGTCGAGGGGCTGGGCATTGCCCATGTCACCGTCGGTGCCGATTTCTGTTTCGGAAAGGATCGCGCCGGGACAGCCGAGACCTTGCAGGAACTGGGGCGCAGCATGGGGTTCGGCGTGACCATCGTGCCGTTGGTCGGCGCGGCCGAGGGCGAGTACAGTTCGACCGCGATCCGGCAGGCGCTGGCAGACGGCCGGACGCACGAGGCCGAGCGGATGCTGGGCCACTGGCACCGGATCGAGGGCGAGGTTGTTCATGGTGACAAGCGCGGCCGTGACTTTGGCTGGCCGACGGCGAACATGCGGTTGGAGAACCTGCACCTGCCGCGCCTTGGGGTCTATGCCGTGCTGGTCGACGTGCTGACGGGGCCGAACCGGATGTCCTGCCAAGGGGTCGCCTCCCTGGGGGTCCGGCCGATGTTCGGTCGCAATGCACCCAATCTGGAGGTGCATCTGTTCGACTTTTCGGGCGACCTTTATGGAGAGCATCTGTCCGTGGCCTTGGTCGATTTTCTTCGGGACGAGGCGCGCTTTGACAGCGTGGACGCCCTTATCGCGCAGATCGCGAGCGACGCCGAGGACGCGCGGCGCCTATTGGCAGGCCGGTGATGCGCGAGCGGTTCTGGGAACTGCCGCTGCCCAAGCTGACGGGCGAGGAGTGGGAGGCGCTTTGCGACGGCTGTGGCAAGTGCTGTCTGAACAAGATCGAGTTCGAGGACACGAACGAACTGGCCTTTACCCGCGTCGCCTGCAAGCTGCTGGATGGCGAAGCCTGCCGTTGCAGCAGCTATGGGAACCGCCACGACTTCGTGCCCGACTGCGTGGTGCTGACCCCGCGCAAGATCAAGGAGATCGCCTGGTGGCTGCCTGCGACCTG
>VGDE01000220.1 GCA_016869875.1 Alphaproteobacteria bacterium | reverse complement strand
ATGAGCAGCAGCACCAGAGGGTTGTCAGAGATCCCAAGAAGCCAGGCACCCGCCTTCATCGGCACCTGATCCATGGTCAGCACCCAAGCAAAGACGGCCGCGGCCGCCACTACGAAGAGGATGTTCGCGGTGGCCAGGACCGTCTCGCGCGCAGATGCGATCAGCGTCGACAGGCGCAGCGTGCGGTACACCAAGGCACCAATCAGGATGGCATAGGCCACCGTGATTCCCGCTGCCTCGGTTGGCCCGAAATAACCCGATAGCAGTCCACCCACCAGCAGAACCGGCGTCAGGAGTGCCGGAAGGGATATCACGGCAAGACGGATAAAAGCAGGCAGTGTCGGCCGCACGTCGTCGCGCGGCAGGTTTTGAACGCGCGCAACCAGCGCGATATAGGCCATCAGCATCCCCGCCAGCAGAAGTGCTGGCACAATGCCTGCCAACAGCAGCTTCACCGGAGAGACCTCTGCTGCTGCAGCAAAGATGATCAGCGGGATCGAGGGCGGGAAGATAGGTCCAATGGTCGCAGAGGCAATGGTCAGCCCAGCGGCGAAGCGGCGGGTGTAGCCCTGCTTTTCCATCTCGCGCACCTGCATGCCGCCCAGCGCACCGATGTCGGCCAGGGCAGCGCCCGACATGCCAGAGAATATTAGCGACAGCAGCACGTTGACATGAGCCATCCCCCCTCGAACGCGGCCCACGATCATCCGCACCAGGTCGAACATGTAGGTCGTGACGCCCGTAACACCCAACAGAGCAGCAGCCATGATGAACATGGGCACTGCCAGCAGGGGCGAGCTGTCGATTGACGCCACCGCGCGCTGTAACAGCACGCTGACCGGAAGATCGTGGATCACGATCGTGATGGCAGAAGAGAACCCCAAAGCAACTGCGATGGGTGTGCCGATGATCAGCAGCACGCCAAATGTCAACAATAGGGTCAACGTCATCGGCTTGCCTTTGTCGAACGAAGTGCTGCTGCAATCCGCCACACGGCGATAACAGCAAGCAGCGCCAGCGACAGCATGATCGGCCCATAGAGCCAGATGTTTCTGATGCCCAGTGCAGGCGTCTTGAACTTCCACGCCCGCTCCAGGTACATCCATCCCCCCCACAGGGTCGCAAACGCGAATGCCAGCACGGAAACTTCTGCCAGCAGGACGCAAACCAGCCGGGGCAGGCGCGGCAACATGTTCGTGAAAGCATCCACCGCCACATGCAGGCCATGCAGTGCCAGAACAGGCGCCGTGAAGTAAACCATCAGCACACCAGCGTAGCGGCTGATCTCTTCGGCGCGTGGTAGGCCGACATTCCAGAAGTTCCGGGCGACGATCTGCGCCACGATCAAGGCGATGATCAGCAGCAGAAGCGCGGTCGACGCCGCAAGGAGGCCGCGCGTCGCAAGATCCAGCGCGCGCGGCGGTGTCCGGGATCGGTCAGGCATCAAGCGACTGCGGCGATCTTGGCGTACAGTTCACCGTATTCGGCGTCGAATTCGCGCGAGATGCGCGTTTGAACACCCTCATGGAAGGCGGCGAGGTCAAGACCATTGCCTTCGTCCAGAACAGTCATGCCATGGTCACGCAGGGCCTGAAGATCGCTCTCCTCTGCTGCCAGCATGGCGTCCGAGGCTCGCGCGCGAGTTTCCGCAGCCGCAGCGGCAACGGCTTCCTTGTGGGGATCGGACAGGTCGTTCCAGACATCATCGTTCATCATGACGACCTGAGCAGCAGTGATGTGTCCGGTCAGCATCAGGTGGCTCTGCACTTCGTAGAGCTTTGCCGTCACCAGGACATTCATCGGGTTCTCTTGCCCGTTTACCACTCCGGTTGCCAGCGCCGTCGGCACCTCGGCCCAATCGACGGGAACAGGAACAGCACCAAGCCCTTCGACTGTGGCCATGTAGATCGGGAAGGGGATCGAGCGGATCTTGACACCGGCCAGATCTGCCGGTGTCTTCGCTTCTCGGTCTGCTGTCAGGTTGCGGGTGCCGAAGTAGAACGCGTAAAGCGCCCGGGTACCTGACGCATCGACCAAACCTTGGTTGAGCTCTTGCATGACAGTTCCACCGACATCCGTAACCTTCATCAGATGGTCGACATCACGATACAGATAGGGTGTGTCGAAGGCCGCAAAGGGGGCATAAAGAGATCCGATAGCGCCAGCGGTGTTGTGCGAAAACGCGATCGATCCGGTTGAAACTGCCTCAGCCAACTCCTGCAGCTTGCCGAGTTGCGAATTAGGGAAAATCTGGATTGTAAGCTCGCCGCCTGTCTTCTCATCGACTGCATCGGCAAACCATTGCGCTTGTTCGCCGGCAATGGAATTGGGTGTGTGCATGTGACCGTAGCGCAGGGTAGTGGCTGCGCGCGCGCCTTTTGCCAGGAACGGTGTCGCCAACATCGCTGCGCTTGCGCCCAGCAGAAGCCCGCGGCGCGAAAAGCCAACTGTCTTGGTCATTGTGTTCCCCCTGATTTTGCGAACGCGGTAAGGCTCCTCCCCTTCGCGCATTGACGAGAAGTGTAGGCGAGAGTGTTATGAAATCAACGTTGCATTCTTGATGGGTTTTGAGGGTTCAATGAGAGCAGGCATCCGCGACGTCGCTACGCTGGCAGCCGTATCCGAGGCAACTGTGGACCGTGTGCTGCATGGGCGTCCCAACGTACGTCCTGCCACGGCCGACCGAGTTTTGCGGGCTGCCGCCGAATGCGGATATCTTTCGTCCGAAGCAATTGAGAGGTTGAAACGCGGACAGCGCCTGCGCCTTGTCGTGGTGCTGCCGAGCACCGCCAACCCTTACATCCGCAGTCTGAATCGGGAGTTGCGGGAATGGGCGCAGGTCCGAGACCGGGGTGCCCGAATTCATTCCTACCTGCTGGACTCGATGAACCCGGACCTGACCGCCAGCAGTCTGTTGCGTCTGGGGCGGAAGGCGGAGGTAATCGCTGTGTTCGGCCTGGATCATCCCGACGTACGCGATGCAGTGGATGAACTGACAGCCGCCGGAAAGAAGGTTTTAACCCTCATCAGTGATATCTCCGGATCATCACGACATGCGTTCATTGGGATTGATAATCTGGCGGCAGGACGAACAGCGGCCTATCTGCTCGCCTCGACGGCACCGCCCGAAGGCGGAAAGCTGGCCGTCATTGCCGCCACGCGCCATTACCGCTCACATGTCGAGCGTGAGCTGGGGTTTCAGGAGCTGATTCAGCGCGATCATCCACTGTTGGAGTTCAGCGGCACTATCGAGGGCCAGGATGATCCCTTGATCAACATGCGCATGACGGAGAGCCTTCTGGAGCGTTATCCGGACCTGTGTGGCATCTACAATGTCGGAGGATCGTCTGAGGGTATTGGCATGGCGCTGCACCGAACTGACCGGGCTCGTCAGGTCCGGCTGATCGGCCACGGATATGGTCCTGACACGCGCAAGCTACTTCTGGACGGGCTGATGATGGCCGTGTTGACGCAGCGCAACTTGTCCTTATTTGAGGTCATGTTGGATCATTTGCACGTCCTGCAGAAGCCCGCGCACCTGCCAATGCAGATCATCTTTCCGACAAATTTGCCTGCAGTTGTTTAACTGGCCGCCACTTGCCCGGACGCCGACCCGCATACGCCAGTAAACGCTTGATTTTGCAAATGGCAGGCGCGGCAGCTAGATCCATCAATCCAAGTTACATCTATCCAAAATTATCTAATCAGGATGCTCCTGCTGTAACGCTCTGCCGATGCTGACCCAAAATCCTGTGCTGAATAGCCACTGCGGGCAGGCATGATCCATCGGCAGCTTGATGAACTTGAGCAACGGGCGCAAACTGCGAACCTCAGGTGCGAACCCCGATTTTCTTCCTCAGACTGTAGTTCGTGCGCGACGATGCCCACCGCATATGAAGATGCGCCGGAAGGACCCAAAAGGAGGAGCGTATGTTCGTTCCTGCACCTCAGGCCCCTAAACTTCGTCCCTTTACACCAATAGGTGCGGCAAGTCTTGCAAGGACACCAGTTTAAAGCTCTGGCGCTGTGTGACGCATGGAACCTGACAGGGGCGGTGCCGGAGGTGTTTCACCAACTGAAAGGAGGCTTTCTCCCGTTTTCAGGGACAAAATTGCGCAGAGGAGAGGAAGGACTTCTTCTGACTTGATTGCTTATGAGAGAGGTGGTCACAGGATTTCGGACCAGTTGCTAAGCTTTGGTGATTGACGAAGGACTGATCCACATGACGAAACGGAAGTGCTATTCGGCCGAGTTCAAGGCGAAGGTGGCTCTGGAAGCGATCCGCGATGAACTGACAACGGCCGAACTGGCCAAGAAGTATGACATCCATCCCATCATGATCACGGTCTGGAAGAGAACCGCGACCCTGAACATGGCCTCGGCCTTTGACGGCAATAACGCTGTCGAGCCGGCTATTTCCGATCAGGAGGTCGAGAAGCTTCATGCCAAGATCGGCCAGCTGGTGGTGGAACGGGATTTTTTGTCGAAAGCCTCCAGTCTCATCCTCGGCACTGGAGGCAAAAAGCGGTGAAGCAGGACCACCCTGATCTCAGCCTCCGGCGGCAATGCAGCCTGCTGTCGCTGGTGCGCTCCGGCCTTTATTGACCTGCCACGCGGAGAAAGCGCCGAGATCTTGGCGATCATGGAGATCATCGACCGGCAGTTCCTCGAGACGCCATGGTATGGCTTGCGGCAAATGGCCTGTCACATGCAACGCGAGGGGCATCAAGGCAGGCGCGATCGGGTTCGTCGGCTGATGAAGCTCATGCGTCTTGTGCCGATCTACCAGGAGCCCAAGACCAGCAAGAAGCATCCAGAGCACAAGATTTATCCGTACTTGCTACAAGGCCTGGCCATCACCCGCCCCAATCAGGTCTGGTGCACAGATATCAGCGACATCCCCATGCGCCGGGGGTTCCTCTATCTGGTAGCGATCATGGACTGGCACAGCCGCAAGGTGCTCAGCTGGCGGCCGTCGAACTCTATGGACACGAGCTTCTGTGTCGAAGCCCTGAAGGAGGCGCTGTCCCAGTATGGTGCGCCCGACATCTGCAACTCCGATCAAGGTTCGCAATTCACCAGCACCGAGTTCACCGAGGTGCTGCTCGACGCCAAGGTGAAGATCTCCATGGATGGGCGTGGCCGCTGGATCGGCAACCGGATGATCGAAAGGCTGTGGCGGTCGCTGAAATACGAGTGCGTCTACCTGAACGCCTTCGAAACCGGGTCCGAGGCCCGCAGGGGGATCGGCGCCTGGATCAGCTATGACAACGAAAAACGCCCGCACTCATCGCACGGGTTGCTGACGCCAGCTGAGGCCTATAATACCGCCAACCAGAACCCGAAAGCCGCCGCCTGACATGAAACCCATGCCAGAGCTTCGCGAGGCTGCAAACTGGTCGAAAATCCCGGACCACCTCTTGCCCACCGGGTCCCCCTTTTTCCACCGCAGGCTGGTCGCCGTGCGGTGCGCCTTCAGGTCCGTCGCATCGATCATCACCGTCTTCGGGGCGGCGGCCTCCCCGGCCAGACCGTCCATCATCCGGGCAAAGACCCCCCTGTCGCTCCACCGCTTCCAGCGGCTGGAGAGCGTCTTGGGCCGACTATGTTCCTTCGGCGCATCGCGCCAGCGCAAGCCA
>VGDE01000219.1 GCA_016869875.1 Alphaproteobacteria bacterium | reverse complement strand
CACAGGACGCAGTGCATCCTTGCGGCGGCTATAGGTGAGGGCGGGACATTACTCGTCGACGAGCTGCCAGAACCCATACTTGCGCCCATGCTTCTGCTTGAGGGCCTGGACGAACTGCTCGTGCGTGGGGACATGGCCGTAGTTCTCGATGGCCGCATCGCAGGACTGGCACTCCGCAAGGTGACGAGCGGCGTATCGGTAGCGCTTGGACCTCCCGGCATCCAGAGTGTCCTGAACCATGGCACGCCGCATCAGTGTTGCGGCCAGCGGATAGCGAGCTTCGAGAGCGGCCGCCGCAGTCGTCAGGGTTTGATAGTAGTTTCCATCCAGCTCGTCCGCCCGCGCCAGCACGACCCGTGCCACACGTTCATGAGCGGGCCAGTTGACGAGGAAGCTGATGGCGGCGTCGGTGTCGGTGTCGGAGAATGCTTCGGCGATGCCCAGGGCCTTTTCCTCCGCCTCGATGTCCTCGAAGTCGGGGAGAAGCTTCAGGTATCTCCGAAGGCTGTGTCCGCTCAGGTTCTGCTGGAACGCGTTCCACAGGTGCTCCTTCAACTCGTCCATCTTGCCCAGCTTCTCGAGGCATTCCTGGTAGACCTCGTCGAGGTCGTCGTGAAGCATCCTGAAGGACTGCCCGCCTTCGGCCGCTCTGGCGCGTTCGACGATGCAGGAGGCCTCCTCGACGCGTCCCGCATCCAGCAACCGGCGAGCAACATCAGGAGCGATGGTTCCGTAGGTCAGCTGCTCCTCCGAGTAGCGGGCGATGTAGGCGTCGACATCGCCCTGTGCGTCGGCAATATCAGCCAGAATGATCGACCGGGTGGCCTGCTTGTCGCGCTGAACGATCTGTTCCGGCGAGGTCGAGAACCGGTAGCCTGCATATCTGGCCAGTTCCTGTGCGGTCGGCGGCTGCGCGGCCCAGGCCTCGGTGATCTGCTTCAGGTGATCAAGGCCCTCTGTGCCCAGAGCCTCTGCGGTCGCAGGAATGATGCCGTCAAACTCGCCGTAGCCCGCCTCGGCAACGGCTTCGAGGATCCGCTCGGCCAAGGTCTCCCGATCCGGCGAAATGCGGGGTGCGACCTTGGCGATCAGGTCCACGGCATCGGCCATCACGCTCCCGATCGCGCCGTTGCTGTCATCGGTGCGTTCGTGGATCGACGGAGCGAGTTTCAGGAGCGACCACAGCAGCTCAAGGGCTTCACCGGCATCATCCGGAGCAACCTTGTGTTCGATCGCGCTCAGCAGACCTTCGAGATCCTTGACCAGCGCTTTCTGCTGGCGCCAGTCCAGGTAGCTGGTCGCGCGCCGCAGCGACGCGAACCGCTTGCGGATGTCGGCAGCAACGTCTTTGGATCCCTGCGCGGCACTCAGCTCCATCCGCGCCCGCCGCTGAAGGGCCGCGCTGCCCTGCACCAGGTCCATCACCAGTTCGGCAAGTTTCTCCGCACCGAGCTTCTCGAGATTGGCCTTGTTCAGGGTCTTCTTGGACATGGTGATGACATCAGGTGGTGCTTTTGCGTTTCGCGGCACTCTACAGGACAGGTTTCTCGGGGCAATGTCGCGCCGGGACAGCCGTTGGTGCAGGCACAGGAGCTGGAGTTCTTTATAGAGCTTGTGGCGAAGTGCATGGACCGCGAGCTTGAAAGGTATGGCTGTTCTACACCGCAAGGCAGTTGGAAAGACCTACCTCTGAACAGTGGCGCCCCCTCGTTTGGGCTGGAGGCTACATCGCCCATTACGCACTGCGGGCAGACTGGACATCCCACCTCGGGAGCTTCGGAGGACTGGTCAAACCATGGCCATAACCCGCGCCGGGCCGCCGGTGCCACCTCGGTGCTTCGGCGCGCCAATGAAGATCGTGGCCCCGGCGGCCGGAAGCTGCTCAAGATTGGCCAGCCCCTCGATCCCGAACCGGCCCGACGGCAGCCAGGAGTAGTGCACCGCGAAGTCTGGGGAGTAACCGGAGCCAGCGACAGGGTGCAACGTTCTACTTCTCGACCGGCAGACCCTTCTCGGCCCAGTCCTTGAACCCACCCATGTTGCGCACGTCGGTGTAGCCCAGCTCCTGAAGGACAACGCCGGCCAGAGCCGCGCGCCCGCCGGAGGCGCAATAAAGCACCACCGTTCTGGCAGGGTCGAAGTTCGTGTCATGGTAAGGGCTCGACGGATCCGCCCGGAACTCGAGCATCCCCCGGGGCACATGCACTGCGCCCGGCACCTTGCCGCTGGCCGCCACCTCCGGCGCATCGCGCACATCGACGATCAGCACGTTGTCCAAGTTGGACACATCCTCAGGCGCTATGGCCTGCACCTTCGCTTTGGCTTCTGCCACCATTTCCGCTGCTGTTCGCGCCATGATCGACCTCCTGGGCAAGCGGGGCCAACCTTCGGCCCTGCGCCCTAGTCTAGCACAAAGTGTCGATATCATGGTGCTGCATCGGCCATCTCGGAAGATGTTTGCGCGAACCCACAGGGTGGCATAAGCGCAGTGGAGAAGCTGTCTTGCGGCAGGGGAGAGGACATGGGCTTGAGGACCGACGCCATCCATCGCCAAAACGTCATTGGCGCGACCTGGATGATCGCGGCCATGGCGGCCTTTGCCGTGGAGGACGCGCTGGTTAAGGCCGTGTCCGATCTTCTCCCGGTTGGGCAGATCCTGACCATCTTCGGCTTGGGCGGCGCGCTGATCTTTGCGGCCATTGCGCGTCATCAGGGCGATGCCCTTGTGACACCGGATGTTTTCTCACCTGTGATGCGGATCCGCGTGCTCTTCGAGATCACCGGACGGCTCTTCTACATCCTGGCTCTGGCGCTCATCCCCCTCTCGACCGCGACGGTGATCCTGCAGGCGACGCCTCTGGTGGTGGTGGCCTCTGCGGCGGTGATCTTTGGCGAGCGCGTGGGCTGGAGGCGGTGGACGGCCATTGGTTTCGGGTTGGTGGGCGTGCTCATCATCCTGCGCCCGGGGACTGAGGGCTTCTCGGCCCTGTCGCTTCTGGCGCTCGTCGGCATGCTGGGCTTTGCGGGACGTGACCTGGCCAGCCGTGCCGCGCCGAAGAGCCTGAGCACGGCCATTCTCGGCCTTTACGGCTTTCTGGCTCTGGCGGTAGCGGGCCTGCTGTTTTCCCTCTGGCAGGGCGAAGCATTTCGGCTTCCCAATGCGCAGGCCGCTCTGCTGCTGTCGGCAGTGATTTTTATTGGCATCGGAGCTTACTCCTGCCTGATGAAGGCGATGCGCGCCGGCGATGTGTCGGCCGTCACGCCATTCCGCTACACCCGGCTCCTGTTCGGCGCCGCCCTGGGCATCCTGCTGTTCGGTGAGACGCTGACCATCGGCATGCTGGTGGGCTCAGGGCTGATCGTCCTGTCCGGCCTCTTCATCCTGTGGCGCGGACAGAAGAGAACGGCTGAGGTCGGTGCAACAACTTAGGCTGTGGCCCGAAAACTTTCAGGCGCAATGAATAACTGCGAGGACCTGCATCAGATACTTCTCAACCGGTTTCGCTGCATTACGCGTCAATGTCCGCTTTGGCATGTGTCATAGAGGCACCATGGCTCTTCCAACCGGCAGCAAAGGGCCGCCTGTTCTGCTGCGCCTGCATTCGCTGCGACGCAGTTGAATGTCTCTGATGGGCTCTTCGTGTCGCTGCTACACCAACCGCTGACTGTCCGCTTTCGTCAAGCCGAGAGGCAGACTGCCCGACAGAAAAGGCAGAACTATGTGCCACAGAACAATCGGGAAATGGTCGGAGCGAGAGGATTCGAACCTCCGACCCCCTGCTCCCGAAGCAGGTGCGCTACCAGGCTGCGCTACGCTCCGACCGTAGGACGGGCAGGTAGCGTGGCGCTGCGCGGATTGCAAGCCCTCTCAGCGGCGAGGTATCCACAATCTTTGCAGAATTGTTGACTTCGGAGCCGTCACCACCTCCGCACGCAGGCGGGTGGTCGTGGCAGGACGATTGGCCGAAACGCCGCCGCGTCCTTCCCGCCAGACGATGTAGATGCCCGAACCTATGATCACGCTGGCACCTGCGATCGTCGGCAGGTCCAGCGCCTCTCCGAACAGGAACCAGCCATAGCCGGTGGCCCACAGGATCTGCGAATACTGCATCGGGGCCACGATTGCGGCCTCTCCGGCGCGATAGGCCAGAATGACGAGAAACCCTGCAATCAGCCCCAGCCCCGCGATGATGCCGGTCATGGCCAGATGCTGCAACTCCATCGGCTGGTAGTTGATGGTAAGAGCTGCCCCGGTGGCGAAGAAGTTGCCCAGCATCGGCCACATCATCAGGACCATCGGACGCTCTCGCCGGCCCAGCTTGCGGATGATGATGGCCGCCAGCGCGCTGGCCACGGCCCCGGCCATGGCGGCCGCATGACCCAGCTGCAGATCCTGGCCGCCCGGACGCAGCACGATCAGCACGCCGGACAGGCCCACGACGACGGCTGCCCACCGATGCAGACCCACCCGCTCGCCCAGAAGGGGGATCGAGAGAATGGTGATCAGCAGGGGCGTGGTGAACAGGATCGCATACACCTGCGTCAGCGGCAGGTTGGAAAAGGCGTAAAACCCGGCCATGCCCGCCACTACCGCGCAGGCGGTTCGCAGGATCACCCAGCCCATGTTGTTGGGACGCAACGTGCCGGGCTGCGGGTCGCGCATCAGCACGATGGAGACCAGCGGGAATGACAGAAGCGACGCGAAGAACAGAATCTGCAGCGCAGGATAGGTCGCGCCCAGCGACTTGATCACCACGTCATGCGTCGCATAAAGACCCATTGCCGCAAGTTGCAGCAGGGCCCCCCTGACATTCCCCGAGGCCATGTCAGGCCCCTGCCGCCAGTGCCGCGATGATCCGGTCGCCCATCTCTGCGGTGCTGACCGGCGTGCCGCCCTGCGGGCCCATCAGGTCGGCGGTGCGCACACCGTCGGCCAGGACATGTTCGACGGCACGCTCCAGCGCATCGGCGGCCTCGGCCTCGGCAAAGGAATAGCGCAGCGCCATCGCAAAGCTGAGGATGCAGGCGATGGGATTGGCCTTGCCTTGGCCCGCGATGTCGGGGGCAGAGCCATGCACGGGCTCGTACAGCGCCTTGGGACGGCCGTTGGCCATCAGGGCTCCCAAGGAGGCCGAGGGAAGCATCCCCAGCGAGCCGGTCAGCATGGCCGCCGCATCCGACAGGATGTCGCCGAACAGGTTGTCCGTCACGATCACGTCGAACTGGCGCGGCGCGCGGACCAACTGCATGGCGCCGTTGTCGGCATACATGTGCGAGAGTTCCACATCCGGGTATTCGTTGTCGTGGACCCACTGGACCTCTTCGCGCCACAGGATGCCCGACTCCATGACGTTGGCCTTTTCCATCGAACAGACCTTGTTGCCGCGCTTGCGCGCCAGTTCAAAGGCGGAACGTGCAACACGGCGGATCTCTCCGCTGGTATAGCGTTGCGTGTTGATGCCGACACGGCCGCCTTCGTTCTCGGGGTTGTTGTCGTCGGAATGGATTCCGCGGGGTTCGCCAAAATAGACGCCGCTGGTCAGCTCGCGCACGATCAGGATGTCCAGGCCCGCCACGACCTCGCGCTTGAGGCTGCTGAAGTCTGCAAGGGCGTCGAAACACTGCGCCGGGCGCAGGTTGGCATAAAGATCCAT
>VGDE01000218.1 GCA_016869875.1 Alphaproteobacteria bacterium | reverse complement strand
CTGCCCCGTGCTTGCGGCGATGCTGATCGCGCCGCCCAGGTTGCAGGTGCCGATCTGCCCCGAGATCATCGCCCACAGCCCCGTGATGGACGAGGTGATGATCCCCCAGGTCTGCCCTGCCCCCAGGGCCAGCGCCTCCAACGGGCCCGCCCGGCGGGTCTGGGGGACAAAGAAGCTTTCGCCCCCGGTAACGCCGATCAGCCAGCGCTGCTCGAAGCCGCCGCCCTGCGCGGGCAGGTCCGACAGCTTCGGACGAAGGGTGACATCCAGTTCCCCCGCGCCGGGACGCCACACCCGAAGGGCCAGAGGCTCGCCCGCGGCGGCCTCCACGGCCTCGCGCATCTGGGTAAATCGGGTGACGGGCTGGCCGTCTATGGCCAGAACCACGTCGCCAGCCCGCAAACCCGCCTCGGCGGCGGCGCTGCGGGGCGCCACGCCCGAAATCCGGGCGGGCATCGGGTCCGGACCCGTCACCGTCAGCTCGGTCCCCTGACGCTCGATCCGCCACGGCTGCTGGGCAGCCAGGGGCAGGTCCTCCGCCGCGCGTCCCAGGTCGCTCCAGCTTTGCACGGACACGTCGCCCACGGCCAGCACCCGGTCGCCGGGCTGCAACTGGTTCTCGATCCCCGGCGGCGCTTCGGAGACGCGTCCGACCCGCACCTCCTCCGAGGCGACGCCCTGCACGATGACAAAGCCGCCAAAGATCAGGATCGACAGGATGAAGTTGAAGACCGGTCCCGCCAGAAGGGTCGAGAACCGCGCCCAAAGTGGCGCCCCCTGCAGGGTTTGGCGCCGCAGCGCGGGATCGACCCTGCGCCCCGGACCGGCGCTGGCGACATTGTCATCGCCCATGAAGCGGACATAGCCGCCAAGCGGGATCGCCGCGACCTGCCATTCCGTCCCGCGCCGGTCGCGGCGGGACAGCAAGCGCGGCCCGAACCCCACTGAAAACACCTCGGCCCGGATGCCCGACCAGCGGCCGACGATGTAATGGCCGTACTCGTGGACCGTCACGATCACTGCAAGCGCGACCACGAAAGCGGCCAGTGTCCAGAGCGTCCCGGCCGTCTGAAGAAAAAATTCGGTCATGCCGCAGCCTTTCGTCTTGCCAGTCCGTCCCAGAACAGGACGCTTTCCAGGCTGTCGGGATCGGCGCCAAAGCCGTCTTCGCGGGACAGCGCCGCCAAGGTGGCCTCGACGCGCGGCGCCATGTCCGTGAACCGGATGCGACCGCCGATGAAATCGTCCAGCGCCTGTTCCTTGGCAGCATTGAAGACGGCACCTGCCGCCCCGCCTGCCGTCATGACCTCACGCGCCAGGCGCAGCGCCGGCCAGCGGTTTTCGTCGGGCGCGCGAAAGGTCAGGCTGCCCAGTGCGGCAAGGTCAAGCGCCGGAACCGGCAGCGCCTGCCGTTGGGGCCAGTGCAGGGCATAGCCGATGGCGTGGCGCATGTCAGGCGCGCCCAGATGCGCCAGCGTGCCGCCGTCGTGATGGGTAACCATCGCGTGGATGATCGACTCCGGATGCACCAGCACCTTGATCTGGTCGGGCTTCAGTCCGAAAAACTCTTTGGCCTCTATGACTTCCATCGCCTTGTTGAACATGGAGGCGCTGTCGATGGTGATCCGCTGCCCCATGGCCCAGTTCGGATGTGTCGAGGCTTCGGCCACCGTGGCCGCCGCCAGCCGCTCCAGCGGCCAATCGCGGAACGCGCCGCCCGAGGCGGTAATGGTGACATCCTTGACGCTGTCGAGGTTATCCCCTCCAAGCGCCTGAAAAAGAGCGGAATGTTCGCTATCGACCGGCAGAATTGTCGTGCCGGCCGCAGCCGCGGTCCGACGCAGCAGGTCACCGGCGCAGACCAGCGACTCCTTGTTCGCCAGCGCCAGGACGCCTCCCTGCGCCAGCGCCGTCAGCCCTGGGGCCAATCCCGCAGCGCCCACGATCGCGGACAGGACCCAGTCGGCGGGACGGGCCGCCGCCTCCTGCAGGGCAGCCTCGCCCGCAGCGGCCTGAACACCGCTGCCCTCCAGCGCCGAACGCAGGTCGTCCAGCAGTTCGGGATGGGCCGTGACCGCCACCTCGGGACGCAGGACGCGCGCCATCTCGGCCAGACGTGCAATATTGCGGCCACCGGTCAGCGCCACGACATGATAGGCCTCGGCCTCGCCGCCATGCCGCAGCAGATCGACACCGTTTGCACCGACCGAACCGGTCGCTCCAAAGATCGACACTCGTCGCATAGGTCAGTTCACCACAGGCAGGCGCGTCACCAGACCAATCAGCATGGTTGCAAGAACAGCCCCCGTCACTGCGTCAAAACGATCCATGAAGCCGCCATGCCCCGGGATCAGGTTCGAACTGTCCTTGACCCCCGCCCGCCGCTTCAACCAGCTTTCGGCGATATCGCCCATCTGTCCAGCGAAGCAGACCAGCGGCGAGACCCAGACCAGCGATCGGTCCCCCATGCCCGCCAGCCACAGAACGGTGCCCAGAAGACAGGCGCCGATCCAGCCGGCAATGGTGCCCGACCAGGTTTTCTTGGGGCTGACCGCGGCCCAGAACTTGGGGCCTCCGATGATCCGGCCAAAGAAGTAGCCTGCCGTGTCCGAGATGATGATGACGCCCATCAGCCACAGCACAAAGCTGAGGCCATAGCTTTCGCGGAACCCCACCAGCCCATAGGCCACCAGCAGGATTGCTGTGCCAAAGATGGCATAGGTGCCGCGGTCGTTGCGTGCCGCTCCGGGCAGGCCCAGAAGGATCGGCACCGCAAGCGCCAGCCAGGCCATCGGGGCGCCCGTCAGCGCCACGGCCTGCGACACACCGGCAATTGCGGCCAGCGCGATCGGACGGCTGCGGCCGAACAGGGTGACGTGTCGGGCCGGGCGCTTCCAGCCCGTCATGGCCGCCAGTTCCCAGAAGGTAATGGCGGAGATCACCGCCATTCCCAGACGCAGCCAGGCCCCCTGCGCCACCGCAAGCAGAACACCGATCGCCAGCAACACCAGCGTCGAGGCCACGCGCCGGGACAGGTCGCCCCATTTGCCCGGCCCCGGCGTGATGTGAAGCGCCCTCATGTGCCCCCAAAGCGCCGTTCGCGCAGGCCAAAGCGATCCAGGATGCGCGCCAGATGATCGGGGGTGAAGTCCGGCCACAATGTCGGGGTGAACTCGTATTCCGCATAGGCTGCCTGCCACGGCAGGAAGTTCGAGGTCCGCGTCTCACCCGAGGTGCGGATCACCAGGTCCGGGTCCGGCTGTCCGGCGGTATCAAGGCAGGCGGCGAGATCGGCCTCGGTCGGGCTGGATACCTCGCCCGCGGCAATCTTCTGCGCCAGCTTGGCCGAGGCGCGCATCAGTTCGTCCCGGCCGCCATAGTTGATGGCGACCGTCAGGTTCAGGCGGGTGTTTCCCGCCGTCCGCGCCTCGATCGAGGCCATCAGGTCCTGCAGCTTGGTGTCAAGCCTTTCGCGCCGGCCGATGAAGCGCAGGCGCACGCCCTCGGCCGCCATGCCGTCGGCCTCGCGCTGGATGTACATGCGGAAGATCTTCATCAGGCCCAGGACTTCCTCGGTCGAACGCTTCCAGTTCTCGGTCGAGAAGGCATAGACCGTCAGCCAGTCCACGCCCAGATCCGGGCAGGCGCGCACGATCTGCTTGACCTTCTCGGCCCCGCGCCTGTGGCCGACAAGGCGCGGCCAGCCGCGCTCGGTGGCCCATCGGCCATTGCCGTCCATGATGATGGCGACATGGCGGGGGCGCGTCGTCCCCCCTGTCGCTGCTGCCGCTGCTGCGCCCTGTGGCAATGCCATGATGGTGTCAGACCTGCATGATCTCGGCCTGCTTGGCCGCCAGCGCCTCGTCCACGGACGCGATCATGCGATCGGTCAGGGTCTGGATCTCGGACTCCCAGAACTTCTGGTCATCCTCGGGCATACCGTTCGTCTTGCCCTTCTTGACCTGGTCCATGCCGTCGCGGCGCACGTTGCGGACGGCGACGCGCGCGTGTTCGGCATATTGCGCGGCGACCTTTGTCAGCTCGCGGCGGCGTTCCTCGTTCAGCTCGGGGATCGGCAGCATGATGATGGTGCCGTTGGTCTGGGGATTGATGCCCAGGCCGCTTTCGCGCAAGGCCTTCTCGACCTTGCCCACCATGCCCTTGTCCCAGATGTTGATGGTGACCATGCGCGGCTCGGGCACGTTCACGGTGCCCAGCTGGTTGATCGGGGTCATCTGGCCATAGGCTTCGACCTGCACCGGCTCGATCATCGAGGCCGAAGCGCGGCCGGTGCGCAGGCTGGCGAATTCGCCCCGCAGGCTTTCCATCGCGCCCTTCATGCGGCGCTCCAGATCGTCGATGTCGATTTCGATGTCCTCAGCCATGTCAGACTGCCTCTGCTTTGGAATTTTTTCCGCTTGTAACCGCAATACCGCAGGTTGGCAAAGCCTTTGCCCGTGCTTTCACCCGCCTGTTTCAACCGGATTTGTGCAATCCCTCGCCGGGAGTCGCATGTTCCCGGGCGGCCAGCCGCTCCTCGATGGCCGCCAGGCGCGCCAGGACCTCGTCGCGATAGGCCTCAGTCGCGGCGGTCTCCTCCTCCTGGTGGGCCTCCTGCATCGAATTGACGATGAGGCCGACCACCAGGTTCATGACCGCAAAGGTCGTCACCAGGATAAAGGGGACAAAGAACAGCCAGGCTTGGGGAAAGACTTCCATCACCGGGCGCACGATCCCCATGGACCAGCTTTCCAGCGTCATGATCTGGAACAGCGAATAGGCCGAGTTGCCCAGGTCCCCGAACCATTCCGGGAAAGCGCCCGCGAACAGCTTTGTCGCCATGACCGCAAAGATGTAGAAGATGATCCCCATCAACAGAAAGACGCTGGCCATGCCGGGCAGCGCAGACAGGAACCCCTCGACCACGCGGCGCAGGCGTGGCGTGACCGAGACGATCCGCAAGAGCCGCAGGATGCGCAGCGCCCGCAGCACCGACAGCCCCTGCGTCGCCGGCATCAGCGCGATGCCCACGACGGCAAAGTCGAAGACGTTCCAGCCGTCGCGGAAAAAGCGCAGCCCGCGGGCATAAAGCTTGAGCCCGATCTCGACCACGAAGATCGACAGGCACAAGGCGTCCAGGAACAGGATCAGCGGCCCGATCGCCGCCATGATCCGGTGCGAGGTTTCAAGCCCCAGGATCAGGGCGTTGAACAGGATGACGACCGTGATGAACCCCTGGGCCGCACGGCCGTGAACGAAACCGTCAATGCGGTCGCGAGTGGTCATCGCGGCCTCAGTTGTGGACGCGCGTATAGGTGCCGCGCCCTTCCAGGATGCTGCGGAACCCTCCGGGTGCATCCAGCGAGAAGACAATGATCGGCAGCTTGTTGTCGCGCGCCAGGGCAATGGCGGAGGCGTCCATGACGCCCAGATGCTTCTGCAGCACCTCGTCATAGCTGACATTGCCGTAACGCTTGGCGTCAGCGTGCTTGACCGGGTCCTTGTCATAAACCCCGTCGACCTTTGTACCCTTGAAGATCGCCTCGCAGTTCATCTCGGACGCGCGCAGGGTGGCTGCCGTATCGGTGGTGAAATAAGGGTTGCCGGTGCCGGCGGCAAAGATCACGATACGCTTCTTCTCCAGGTGGCGGATGGCGCGGCGGCGGAT
>VGDE01000217.1 GCA_016869875.1 Alphaproteobacteria bacterium | reverse complement strand
GCCGGCCACCTGCGGGAATTCGTGTTCCAGAAAGGCGTTCAGCGCCTCGGCGTCCATCAGGATAGTCATGCTTTCCCCTTGCCGCATCTCCGCCTAGGCTTTCGGCAAACGGAGGAGAGTGCAAGATGGACATGCTGCTGACCCGGCAGGACCTGGGCCCTGTCACGCGGCTGGAGCTGAGCAGCCCGGAAACCTACAACGCCCTGTCGCTGGAGATGATCGAGGAGCTGATTGCCGCCCTGAACCGCATCGCCGCGCAGGAGAATGTGCGCGTCGTCATCCTGGCGGCAAGGGGCAAGGCCTTTTCTGCGGGACACGACCTTCCCCAGATGCAGGCGGCGCTGAGCGAGCCGGACAAGGGCCGGCAGGCGCTGACGCATCTGTTCGGCCGCTGCGCCGCGCTGATGCAAAGGATCCCTGCCCTGCCACAGCCGGTCATTGCCGAGGTTCAGGGTATCGCCACCGCCGCGGGCTGTCAGCTGGTGGCGTCCTGTGATCTGGCGGTGGCATCCCGAACGGCCCGGTTCGGGGTGAACGGCGTCTCGATCGGGCTGTTCTGCTCCACCCCAATGGTGGCGCTGACACGGGCGATTTCCCCAAAGGCGGCCTTCGAGATGCTGACGACCGGCGAGTTCATTCCGGCAGACCGTGCCCGGGAGATTGGACTGGTCAACCGGGTTGCCGATCCCGAGGACTTGCCCGCAGAAACGATGCGGCTGGCCGAAAGCATCGCGACAAAGCTGCCCGAGGCCATCCGCCTGGGGAAGCGCGCGTTTCATCAGCAGCTGTCCCAAAGTGTCGAAGATGCCTATGCCCTGACTCGCGACGTCATGTGCCGGAACATGCTGCTGGACGACACCGCCGAAGGAATCGCGGCCTTTCTGGACAAGCGGCCGCCGAACTGGGCCTGAAGGACGACGTTCACGCCCGGCTGGCCAGCGCCTCGACCAGTTCGACGAAATGCGTGCCGCGTTTTTCGAAGTTCGGATACTGGTCGAAGCTGGCCGCTGCCGGCGCCAGCAGGACCGTGTCTCCGGGTTCGGCCTCTGCGGCGGCATGCGCCACGGCCTGTTCCATCGTCTCGGCGATCTCGTAGGGCGTCTGGCCGATCTCCAAGGCGAAATCGCGCGCGGAATGACCGATCAGATAGGCCTTGGCGACATGTCCCAGATGCGGGGCAAGCGCGGCAATGCCGCCTTCCTTTCCCAAGCCCCCGGCAATCCATCGGATCCGGTCAAACGCCTGCAGCGCCTTGGCCGCGGCATCGACATTCGTCGCCTTGGAATCGTTGACAAAACGAACGCCCCCGATCTCGGCGACGGTCTGGCTGCGATGCGGCAACCCGGAAAAGCTGTGAAACGCGGCCTCGATCTCGCGCGGGGCCAATCCGACGGCACGACACGCGGCATAGGCGGCGCAGGCGTTCTGGTGATTGTGCGCTCCCGGCAACCCCTGCACCTCGCGCAGGTCGATCGAGGCGGCCTGCCGGCCCTTGCGGTATTCGGACAGGAACCCCTTGCGGGCAAAGACCGACCAGGCAAGCTGATCCAGCTTTTGCCCGGATGAGATACGGATCACCCGGTCGTCCGTCGGACCCATCGCAAGCTGGTTGGCCAGGTACAGGCCCTCGATCTCGTCCACGCCGATCACGGCCCGATCGGGACCGCCCTCGGCAAAAAGCCGGCGCTTGGCTGCAAAATATCCGCCATGGCCGGCATGGCGGTCCAGGTGATCCGGCGTCAGGTTGGTAAAAACGGCAATGTCCGGCGTCAGCGCCCGCGCCAGGTCGGTCTGATAGCTGGACAGTTCCAGCACCACGACCTCGCCGTCGATGGCGGGCTCCAGCGACAGGACGCCGGTGCCGATGTTCCCGCCCATCTGCGTCGGCCGGCCGCATTCGGACAGGACATGGTGGATCAGCGCCGTTGTGGTGGACTTGCCGTTCGATCCCGTGACCGCGATCACCCGCGGCGCGCGGTCAAAGCGCCCCCAATCTTCCGTGGCATAGCTGCGAAAGAACAGGCCGATGTCGTTGTCGACCGGCACACCCAGTTCATAGGCGCGCTGGATCACCGGATGGGGACGCGGGTAAAGATGCGGAATGCCGGGCGAGACGATCAGCGCGCTGATGCCCTGCCAGCTGTCGCTGCGGGTCAGATCAACAATGGCCAGCCCTTCGGCCGCCGCAGCCTCGCGCGTGTCGACGCCGTCGTCCCAGGCCAGGACCGTGGCACCACCGGCGGCCAGCGCGGCGGCCGTGGCCTTGCCCGAGCGTCCAAGACCGAGAACGGCGATTGTCTGGTTTTCGACAGCCTGGACAGGGATCATGAGTGGCTCCTGATGTCGCGGCCAAGGGCTGTCTGCCCCCGGACCCCCGATGATATGTGTGCCAAGATGAAAATCAGCGCAGCTTCAAGGTGGCAAGGCCGATCAGCGCAAGGATCAGCGCAATGATCCAGAAGCGGATCACGATCTGCGCCTCGCCCCAGCCCTTCTTTTCGAAATGATGGTGAATCGGGGCCATCAGGAAGACGCGCTTGCCCGTCCGCTTGAAGTAAAGGACCTGGATGATCACGCTGAGCGCCTCCACCACGAAAAGGCCGCCAACGATGGCCAGAACGATTTCGTGCTTGGTGACCACGGCAATGGCGCCAAGGGCACCACCCAGCGCCAGGCTGCCCGTGTCGCCCATGAAGACCGCCGCAGGCGGCGCGTTGTACCACAAGAAGCCCAGTCCTCCGCCGATCAGCGCCGAGACGAAGATGAGGATTTCGCCCGTACCCGGAACGTGATGAACGCCCAGATATTCGGTGAAATCGACACGTCCGACCGTATAGGCGATCACGCCCAGGGTACCGGCGGCGATCATCACCGGCATGATGGCCAGCCCGTCCAGCCCGTCGGTCAGGTTGACCGCATTGGCTGCCCCTACGATGACGATCATCGCAAAGGGGATGAACAGAACACCAAGGTTGACCAGGACGTCCTTGAAGATGGGCAGGGCCAGCTGGTTCGTCAGAGCGGCGGGATGCATCAGCGAAGCCGCCGTCGCCGCCACGGCCGCGATGGCCAGGCCCAGCAGCATCCGGGCCCGGGAACTCACGCCCTTGGTGTTCTGCTTGGTGACCTTGGCATAGTCATCGGCAAAACCGATTCCCGCAAAGCCTGCCGTCACCAGAAGCACGACCCAGACATAGCCATTGTCCAGCCGCGCCCACAGCAGCGTGGAAACCAGCAGCGCCGACAGGATCAGCAACCCCCCCATCGTTGGGGTACCTGCCTTGGACAGGTGACTCTGCGGGCCGTCGTCGCGGATCGGCTGGCCCTTTTTCTGGACCTTGCGCAGGTGATTGATCAGCGGCCGCCCGAAGATGAAGCCAAAGAACAGCGCGGTGAAGAACGCAGCCCCTGCCCGGAAGGTGATATAGCGGAACAGGTTGAAGAAGTCCCCGCCCTCGGACAGGTTGCTGAGCCAGTAGAGCATGGCATTATCCTTTTTGTTCTTGGGCGGCCCGGGCGCGCAGCGCCTCCACCACCAGGGAAATCCGCGAGGATTTCGATCCTTTCACCAGCACCACATCACCGGGCCGGACCAGTTCGGACGCGTGTGCCGCAAGTTCGGCGGCGGTTTCCGTCCACAGTCCGCGCCGGTCCGCGGGCAACGCGTCATGCAGGTGGCGCATCCGGGGTCCTGCACTGTGCACCAGCCCGACCGCCTCCATGGCAGGATCGTCAGCCACCGCGCGGTGCAGCGCGATCTCGCCCGGACCCAGTTCCAGCATGTCGCCCAGAATGGCGACCCGGCGTCCGCCCTGAAGACCGGCCAAGGTGGCAAGCCCTGCGGCCAGAGAGGCCGGGTTGGCATTGAACGCGTCATCAATGACCCGAATGTCGCCCAGGTTTTCAACCGCGCCACGTCCCTGCGGGGGCTGCCAGTCGGCCAGACGCGCGGCGGCCTGTTTCAGATCCGCGCCCGCGGCCGACAATGCCGCCAGCACGCCCACCGCGTTCATGGCGAAATGGCGTCCCGGGGTCGCCAATGTGAAATCCACCGTGTCGCCCGTGATCCGCGCCCGGCAGGACAGCGCACCGTCCCGAACCTCGATCCGCACCGGTCGGGCCATGCCATGTTCGCCAAAGCCAAGGACGATGGCACCTGCCGCATCCGCGCAGTCGCGCAGGATCTGCGTCACCTCCAGATCCTCGGGCAGGACTGCGGTTCCGACGGGCTGCAACCCCTGGAAAATGGCGCCCTTCTCATGGGCGATGCCGTCGATCGCCTCAAAGGCTTCAAGATGGGCGGCAGCGACGGTGGTAATCATCGCCACATGCGGCCGGGCCATCCGGGACAGGGGCGCGATTTCGCCCGGATGGTTCATCCCGATCTCGATGATGGCAAAGTCCGTTTGGGCCGGCATCCGCGCCAGGGTCAGCGGCACGCCCCAGTGGTTGTTGTAGCTGGCCTCGGCGGCGTGGATCAGCCCCTGCCCCGCCAGCGCCGCCCGGGCCATGTCCTTGGTCGAGGTCTTTCCGACAGATCCGGTGATCGCGATGACCTTGGCGCGGCTGCGGGCGCGGCCCGCGCGGCCCAGATCCTCGAGGCCTTTCAGGACATCCGGCACCACCAGCAGCCGGGCATCGGGCCGAAGCCCTTCTGGAACACGGCTGACCAGAGCGGCCGCTGCCCCCTTGTCCAGCGCCTGTTCCACGAAATCATGCCCGTCGCGCGCGGCCTGCAGCGCGACGAACAGGTCTCCGGGAGCAAGGGTCCGGGTGTCGATCGAAACGCCCGTCGCGGACCAGTCGCCCTGCGGCCGGCCACCCGTGGCGGCTGCGGCCTCTTCAGCGGTCCAGAGTGTCATATCCGGCCATCCAGTGCCGCGACCGCGACCGAGGCTTGCTCGGCGTCGTCAAAGGGATAAACGTCCTGCCCCACGATTTGCCCGGTTTCATGCCCCTTGCCACAAATCAGCAGGGCATCGCCCGGCTGGAGGGCATCAACGCCGCGCAGGATCGCCTCGGCCCGGTCGGCCACCTCCGTGGCCTCAGGACCCGCACCCTCCATCACGGCCGCGCGAATCGCGGCCGGATCCTCGGTGCGGGGGTTGTCGTCCGTGACGATCACGACGTCGGCATGCGTGCGCGCGGCCTCGCCCATCAGGGGGCGCTTGCCGCGGTCGCGATCGCCGCCGGCACCGATGATGCAGACGATGCGGCCCATGACATGCGGGCGCAGCGATTGCAGCGCAGCCGTCACCGCGCCTGGCTTGTGGGCGTAGTCGACAAAGATCGCCGCGCCGTTCTCGCGCTGCGCGGCCAGCTGCATCCGTCCCCGAACGGTTGTCAGCTCGGGCAGCGCGCGGATGATCGCTTCTGCCGGGTCGCCCGCCGAAAGGCACAGGCCCATGGCGGCAAGGATGTTTTCCGCCTGAAAGCCTCCGATCAGCCCAAGCCGCACCAGATGGGCCTGCCCCATCAGGGAAAAGCGCAGATCCTGCCCCGTGGCATCATAGCGCTGTCCCAGGATGCGCAGCATGGCGTTCTCGCCCGACCCGACCGTTGTCAGCGCCAGGCCGCGGTCCTTGGCAATATCGGCCATCTGCCGGCCACGCGGGCTGTCGATGTTGATGACGGCTGACGCGCCATCCTCCAGAATGTGGTTGAAGAGCAGC
>VGDE01000216.1 GCA_016869875.1 Alphaproteobacteria bacterium | reverse complement strand
TCGATCTGTCGCAGGGGGATCAGTTCTCCCCGTTCAGGATTGCCGGTCAGATCGCCCAGCATCACCCGCAGCGTCAGGCTGAAATGGGTAAAGACATGACGGACCTGACCGATCTCGCGCCACGGGGCCGGGCCCGGCGGCGGCAGGTCGCGCCCGTCCCACCGGGCCGACGGAAAGGCCAGCGTGCCGCCCAGCAGCCCCTTGTCCGGTCGCTGTTCCAGCAGCAGCGCATCGCCCTGGCGGGCGATCCAGACGACGCCTTCGCGTTCGGGCTTGGGCGCCTTGGCAAGCTTGCGGGGCAGTTCGGCCGCGATGCCCCGTTGCCGGGCATCGCATTGAGCCATGACCGGGCAGATGACGCAGGCCGGGCTGCGGGGCGTGCAGATCGTCGCGCCCAGGTCCATCATGGCCTGCGCGTAATCGCCCGGCCGCGTCTGCGGGGTGATGCTGGCCGCCAGTGCCGTCAGTTCCGGCCTCGACTTCGGCAGCGGTGTTTCGACGGCGAACAGGCGGGACACGACACGTTCGACATTGCCGTCCACCACCGTTTCAGGGCGGTCAAATGCGATCGCGGCAATTGCGGCCGAGGTATAGGGTCCGATCCCGGGCAAGGCGGCCAGGTCCTGTCGCGTGTCGGGGAACCCGCCCCGTGCCGCCACGGCGCGGGCGCAGGCCAGAAGGTTGCGGGCGCGGGCGTAGTAGCCAAGGCCCGCCCATTCGGCCATCACGCGCGCATCCTCGGCCGCGGCCAGGTCCTGCACCGTGGGCCAGAGCGCGGTGAAGCGAAGGAAATAGGCCTTGACCGCCGCGACCGTCGTCTGCTGCAGCATCACCTCGGACAGCCAGACACGATAAGGATCGGCAGGCGGGCCGCCAGGGGGCACGCGCCAAGGCAGGATGCGGGCATGGCGGTCATACCAGGCCAGAAGTTCGGGGGCGATCACCTTGCTGTCACGCAATTATGTGGCCTTCTCAGGATCGGCGCGCTTTCATCCGGGCGGATGGCTGGCTAAGGATATGGGCGTGATAACAGATCAGGCAAAGATGGCCCAGTCACCCTACAGCAAATCCGGTCCGACACGACGCCGCAACCGCGGCTTCCAGGCAGCAGCAACGCTGTTGGCCGACCGTGTGCAGAAGGCGGCCGAAGGGCGTGGCTTTGCGGTGACGCGCCTGCTGACCCATTGGCCCGATATCGCCGGCGCGCAACTGGCCGCCGTGACCCGTCCCGTCAAGATCAGCCACAGCCGAGGCGGCTTGGGCGCCACGCTGACGCTGCTGACGACCGGGCCGATGGCTCCCATGGTCGAGATGCAGCTGCCACGGCTGCGCGAGCGGGTGAATGCCTGCTATGGCTACAACGCCGTCCAGCGCATCACCCTGACGCAGACTGCCGCCACGGGCTTTGCCGCAGGGCAGGCCAGCTTTGCCCGGACGCGGGGACCGCAACTCAAGCCCGATCCCGCCTTGGTCGAGCGTGCGGGCCAGGTCGCCCGCCAATTCGACGACCCCACCCTGGCCGAGGCCATGGCCCGGCTGGCCCTGAACATCGCCACCCGGCAGACCCGCAACACCTGAATCGACCGACCTGAAAGGATTTTTCCGATGTTTCTCCGTTCCGCCGCAACCGCGATCGCGCTGACCCTGGCTGCCCCCGCAGTGGCCCAGGAGGCTGCTGCCCCCGAAACGCTGCCCGATATCGCGCTGGGGGCCGAGGACGCGCCCCTGACGGTCATCGAATATGCCAGCTTTACCTGCGGGCATTGCGCGAACTTTCACAACACCGTCTTTCCGCAGCTCAAGTCGGAATACATCGACCAGGGCCAGGTCCGGTTCGTCCAGCGCGACGTGTATTTCGACCAGGTGGGCCTTTGGGCCGGCATCCTGGCGCGCTGCGGGGGCGACGACAAATACTATGCCGTCTCGGACATGCTGTTCGAAGAGCAGGGCGAATGGCTGTCGGGCGGTTCGGGCGACGAGATCGCGGCCAACCTGCGCCGCATCGGGCTCAAGGCCGGCATGACCGAGGACCAGATGACCGCCTGCTGGGACGACACCGCAAAGGTCGAGCAGCTGATCGCGACCTTTCAGCAGAACGCCACCGCCGACGGAGTGGAGGCCACGCCGACCTTCATCATCGGTGGCGAGAAGGTCCAGAACCAGCCTTGGAAGGGCATGAAGGAGGTCATCGACCGCAAGCTGGCCGAGGTCGAGCCCGCCGCCGCCGAATGACGCCGCTGGCGGGTCTCAGGGTCGTCGAGCTTGCGCGCATCCTGGCCGGTCCCTGGGCCGGCCAGATCCTGGCCGACCTGGGGGCCGAGGTGATCAAGGTCGAGGCCCCCGAGGGCGACGACACCCGCCGCTGGGGCCCGCCCTTCATCGACCACCAAGGCGGCCGAAGTGCCGCCTATTTCCATGCCGCCAACCGGGGCAAGGCCTCGGTCACCGCCGATTTCCGCACGCCCGAAGGGCAGGCCCGGGTGCGCGACCTGGTCGGCGGCGCCGATGTGCTGATCGAGAATTTCAAGGTCGGCGGCCTTGCGAAACACGGGCTGGACTATTCCGTCCTGTCTGCGCTGAACCCCCGGCTGATCTATTGCAGCGTGACGGGTTTCGGCCAGACCGGCCCTTATGCCCATCGCGCGGGATATGACTACATCATCCAGGGCATGTCGGGCCTGATGAGCGTCACCGGCGATCCGCAGAGCCAGCCGCAAAAGGTGGGCGTCGCGGTGACGGATATCCTGACCGGCGTTTATGCGGCGGTGGGCATCCTGGCCGCATTGCAACAGCGCCACGTCACGGGCCGGGGACAGCATGTCGACATGGCGCTGATGGATGTCGCGACCGCCCTGATGGCCAACCAGGCGATGAACTATCTGGCGACGGGGCAGGTGCCCACGCGCATGGGGAACGCCCATCCGAACCTCGTCCCCTATGCCGTCTTTGACTGCGCCGACGGCTGGATCATCATCGCGACCGGAAACGATGCGCAATTTCGCAGGCTGTGCACGGTTCTGGGCCTGCCCGCGCTTGCCGATGCGCCCGATTATGCCACCAACGCGCTGCGCGTGACCCACCGCGAAGCCCTGACGTCGCATCTGGGCGTCGTGACCCGTGGCTGGGCGCGCGATGCGCTGCTGGCGGCACTGGAAGGGCAGGGCGTACCGGCGGGTCCCATCAATGACATGGCCGATGTCTTTGCCGATCCCCAGGTGATCGCGCGCGGGTTGCGCATCGATCCCGAGGGCGTGCCCGGCGTCCGCCTGCCGATCGTCTTCTCCGACGCGGAACTTGCGCTGGATCGGGCGTCTCCGCCCTTGGGGCGCGACAACGCGAACTGGCCGCGGCACAGCGTATAGTTGCCTTTTGATATGTCCCACATCAAGCTGCCGCGCGGAAGGGTGTGCAGCAACAGGGGATGTCAGGACATGATCCAAGAGTTCAAGACCTTCATCGCGCGTGGCAATGTCATCGACCTTGCCGTGGGCATCATCATCGGCGCGGCCTTTACCGGCATCGTCAATTCGCTGGTGGCGGACCTGATCAACCCGGTCCTGGGCCTGCTGACGGGCGGCATCGACTTCACCGACCGGTATCTGGTCCTGTCCGGCAGCGTGTCCGAAGGCGCCAGTCTGGCTGCCGCACGCCAGGCCGGGGCGGCGATCTTTGCCTATGGATCCTTCCTGATGGCGGTGCTGAACTTCCTGATCATCGCCTGGGCCGTGTTCCTGCTGGTCAAGGTCATCAACCGCATGCAATCGGCCGCCTTCCGCAGGCAGAAGGCGGAAGAGCCTGCCCCCACCGGTCCCAGCCAGGAGGAGTTGCTGGCCCAGATCCGCGACCTGCTGGCGGACCGCGCCGCGCCCCTGTGACCGTGGCGGCCACGAACCGGGACGCGGTTTGGCGGTCCCAGATCAGCCCGCCAGCAGATCGTCCGGCGTGACCGCCGCCAGGCCCAGGGCCTCGCCCACGGGGGGCGAGGTCAGTTGCCCCTCATGCGTGGACAGGCCCGCACGCAGGTGCGGATCGTCCGTCACCGCCTGCCGCCACCCCTTGTCGGCCAGGGCCAGCAGGTGCGGCATGGTCACGTTGCCAAGCGCCTGCGTCGAGGTGCGCGCCACCGCGCCCGGCATGTTGGCCACGCAGTAATGGATCACCCCGTCGACCTCATAGATCGGGTCCTGGTGCGTTGTCGCGCGGGAGGTTTCAAAGCAGCCGCCCTGGTCGATCGCCACATCGACCAGCACCGATCCCTGCGGCATGGTGGACAACTGATTCCGGGTCACCAGCTTTGGGGCCGCGGCACCGGGGATCAGCACGGCGCCGATCACCATGTCGGCGGTCCGGATCAATTCGGCGGTGGCGGCGGCGCTGGCGAACTGCGTGGTCAACTTGCCCATGAAGACATCGTCCAGATAGGACAAGCGCGGCACCGAGCGGTCCATGACCGTCACATTCGCGCCCATGCCGACTGCCACACGGGCTGCGGCCGCGCCGACGACGCCGCCCCCGATGATGACCACGTTCGCGGGCCGCACCCCCGGCACGCCCCCCATCAGGACGCCGCGCCCGCCATTGGCCTTTTGCAGCGCCCAGGACCCGACCTGGGGCGCCAGCCGGCCCGCCACCTCGGACATGGGTGCCAGCAGCGGCAGCCCGCCCCGCGCATCGGTCACGGTCTCGTAGGCGATGGCGGTCACGCCGCTGTCCAGCAGGTCGCGCGTCTGGTCCGGGTCCGGCGCCAGGTGAAGGTAGGTGAACAGGATCTGCCCCTTGCGCAGCATCTTGCGCTCGGCGGCCTGCGGCTCCTTGACCTTGATGACAAGGTCGGCCTCGTCAAAGACCGATCCCGCATCCGGCACGATCCGGGCACCCGCGGCGGCGTAATCCTCGTCCGTGAAGCCTGCGCCCGTGCCTGCGCCCGATTGCACCAGAACCTGATGCCCGCGGCCTGCGGCCTCGGCCGCCGCCGCCGGGGACAGGCCCACGCGAAATTCCTGGGGTTTGATTTCTTTCGGACATCCGATCTTCATGGTTCTCTCCCGCCGGTGATTTCATCCATCCTGCCAGCCCCGCGCCGCAAGGTGCTGCGAAGCTGGAGCGTAGTCCGGACCGGTCCTCGAAGAAAGCACTGGAATAGGGAACGGTGATTGAAGAAGCTGCTGCCATGGCCGAACTTGACGCAATAGACCGACGGATCCTTGCGCTTCTTCAGAAAGAAGGGCGAATCAGCAATGCCGAACTGGCGCTGCGGGTGCATCTGTCACCCTCGGCCTGCCACAGGCGGGTGCAGCGGCTGGAAGAGGCGGGCGTCATCTCGGGCTATGTCGCGCTGCTGGACGCGCGCGCGCTGCGCCGACAAACCACCGTTTTTGTGGAAATCACGCTTTCCGGCCAGGCGGACGAGGTGCTGGATGCCTTTGAACGCGGCGTGCGCACCATACCTGACGTGCTGGAATGCCATCTGATGGCGGGAACCGCCGACTATCTGCTCAAGATCGTGGTCGAGGACACCGACGACTTTGCCCGCATCCACCGCCAGCACCTGGCGCGCCTGCCGGGCGTGGCGCAGATGCATTCGAGCTTTGCCCTGCGCACCGTGTTCCGCACCACCGCGATCCCCGTTTGACGATCCCCTGTGAAATTGAAAACCCCCGCGACACAAGGGCGCGGGGGTTTTCGGATTACGCTGATCGCGTCGCCTTACAGCGCGCCTTCGCGCTGTGCCTTTTTACGGGCCAGCTTGCGGGCGCGGCGGACGGCCTCGGCCTTTTCACGGGCT
>VGDE01000215.1 GCA_016869875.1 Alphaproteobacteria bacterium | reverse complement strand
CGAAAGGAGGGCGCCCAGGCGAAAGCCCAGACGCCATGTAAAGTCAAGCCGCTCGGAGATCCGCTTGAGCACCTGCCCCGCCTCAGCGAGAGCTGGAGTTGTTCTGCGCCATGACGGCTAGTGTTGCCTGGTCGGTCATGTTCAGCTCTTCCCCCTGTTCAAGGTGCAGCAACTCGGCCAGCTTGCGGCGACCGCGATTTGCGCGGGATTTGACCGTGCCGACCGCGACCCCTGTCATGTCGGCGGCCTCCTCGTAGGAAAATCCCGAGGCCCCCACCAGGATCAGCGCTTCGCGCTGTTCGTCCGGCAGCTTTTCAAAGGCGGCACGGAAATCCTTGAGCGCCAGGCGCCCGTCATGATCGGGGCGCGTGGCCTGCCGGGCAGCATGGATGCCGTCGCTGTCGCTGACCTCTCGCTTGGTCTTTCGGCGCGCCGAATAGAAGGTGTTGCGCAGGATGGTGAACAACCAGGCACGCAGGTTCGTCCCGGCCTGGAACTTGTCCATGTTCGTCCACGCTTTGACGATGGTGTCCTGCACCAGATCATCTGCCGATGCTCCTTCGCGCGTGAGGGACAATGCAAAGGCCCGAAGCGCGGGAAGGTGCTCCACCAGCTGATCACGCGGGTTGGGCAGGGCGTTTTGGGTCATGTGGATACGGTACCATCAAACAAGGAAAGCGCGGTATAGACTGGCGTGGTGTAGGATCATTCCTGGTCCTTGAGCTTTTTCAGAAGCTCGAGGAAGCGATCCGGGATTTCGGTTACGGCGTCCTGTTCGTAAACCCTCTTGAGGTTCTCATCGATTTGCTTTTCCACTGCCGCTCTCCGACGGTCATCTCGCTTGGGTGTCATACTGATGGTAGTCCCGACAATCTTGTGCGCACTGGATGCAACCGATAGGGGGTCGAGATGGTTCCTTGCAATATACGAATTAAAGGACTGTAAGATGACTGCTGCCGATCTGGCTCAATCCATCGGGCGCGAGCTTCCGTTCCTGCGCCGTTACGCGCGCGCCTTGACCGGCAGCCAAAGCGCCGGGGACAACTATGCGGCCGCAACGCTGGAAGCGATCCTGACCGACCGGTCCGTTCTGGACGGGGAAGAGGACCTGCGCATCGCGCTGTTCAAGACGTTCCACGTGATCTGGCAGAGTTCCGGCCAGCCGGTCGAGGATGCCGACATGACCGCGCGCGAACGTCGGGCCCAGGATCACCTTCGCGGCCTGACCCCGAACTCGCGCGAAGCGCTGCTCTTGCGCACCATCGAGGAGTTGCGGACCGACCAGATCGCCCGCGTGATGCAGATCGACGCTGCCGAGGCCGAGGAACTGGTCCAGATCGCCCTGAACGAGATGGGCAGCGCCCTGCGCGGCAAGGTCATGGTGATCGAGGACGAGATGATCATCGCGATGGACATCAAGGGCATCGTGCAGGCGATGGGCCACGAGGTCACGGGCGTCGCGCGCACCCATACCGCCGCGATCGAACTGGCGGGCAAGCAGCGTCCGGACCTGATCCTGGCGGATATCCAGCTGGCGGACGGCTCGTCCGGCGTGGACGCGGTGAACGAGCTGCTGTCCAGCATGGGCGACATCCCGGTGATCTTCATCACGGCCTTCCCCGAACGGCTGCTGACGGGCGACCGGCCGGAACCGGCCTTCCTCATCTCGAAGCCCTACAGCGAGGAACAGGTCCGTTCGGCGGTCAGCCAGGCGATGTTCTTTGCCTCGACCGAGGGTCTCGAAGTCTGAAGGCGTCCAAGGCGACATGCCAGGGGCGCCCTCGGGCGCCCTTTTTCATTTGTTCTTTTCGGCCAGCAACTGGTTGAACCCCTGCCGCGCCTCCCGGGCCGCGCGCACGCGCCGCCGCCGCGCCAGCTCGACATTGATGAGCGCCCCCAGCAGGACGGAGAACCCGGCCAGATAGAACCACATCAGCAGGGCAACAACTGTCCCAATCGAACCGTAGATCCGGTTGTAGCTGTTGAAGCTGCTGAGATAGGCCGAAAACGCGATGGAACCTGCGGACCACAACAGCGCCGCAAAGAGTGCGCCCCAGGTGAAGATCGGCGTGCGCGGCGTCTTCACGTTGGGCCCATAGCGGTAAAGGATGCCGATGGTCAGGATGACCAGCAGGAACATTCCCGCCCAAGGCAGCGCCGTGACCAGAAGTGACCGGACCGGCGCAAAGACAAAGAAGTTCAACAGCACGGGCACGATGAGAATCGTGGCAAGGCCCGCCAGCGAGATGCCCACGATGACCAGCGTCAGCGCATAGGCCAGCACAAAGCCGAAGATGGTCGAGTGCGTCCGCACACCATAGGCGGCGTTCAGTCCCCGGATCAGCGCGTCCACCCCCGCCCGGGCGGCAATGGTCGCGATCATGAAGGAAAGGAACGAGGTCCAGCCCACTGCCGTCTGGCCGTTCGACGTCAGCGAAGCGACCTGGTCGTCCACGATCTCTGATGCGCCGCTGGGCAGAAACTCGTGCGCGACATCCAGATAGGTCAGGATGACCAGCGGGTCGAACCACAGGCTCCACAAGGCGACGATGGCAGCCAGCCCCGGAAAGACGGCGAACATGGCGTAAAAGGCAACGCCTGCCGCGATCAGCGTCATGTGGGTCTTGTCCATCCGCTCAAAGACGGCGGCCCAGAAAGAGCCGATCTCGCGTAACCTGTCCAGCATGCGGCCCCGCTTCAGCTTTGCTTCAGCATGAGCCTCGGCCGGGGAACGCGCAAGACGGCTGTCCTAGGGTGCGGCAAACCGTGCCCAGAGTGCATCATCCCCCAGCTTGGCCACAAAGGCGGCGTGAGCTTCGGCCTCGGCGGCAGTCAGGCGGGTCGGCAGGGACCGCGGGCGCGGCGGGCGGGGGCGCAATTGACCATCCACGCCGGGCTGACGGGCGGCCTGCTGGCCGGGCTGGTCCAGCACCAGGTCGGGTTGCCGGCCGCCGATCAGTTCCAGATACACCTCGGCCAAGAGCTCGCTGTCCAGAAGTGCACCGTGCAGTTCGCGCCCGGAGTTGTCGACGCCAAAGCGGCGGCAAAGCGCATCCAGTGTCGCTGGCGAACCGGGAAACTTTTCGCGCGCCAGCATCAGCGTGTCCAGCGCCCGCGACGAGGGCAGGACAGGATGCCCGGCACGGCGCAGTTCGGCATTCAGGAATTTCATGTCGAAGCTGGCGTTGTGGATCACCAGCCGGGCATCATTGCCGATGAAGTCGATGAAACCCTCTGCGACCTCGGCGAATTTCGGCTTGTCGCGCAGGAAGTCGTCGCCCAGTCCATGAACGTCGAAGGCTTCCTTGGGCATCGACCTTTCGGGGTTGATGTAGACGTGGAAGGTACGGCCGGTGGGCAGGTGATTCAGCAACTCGAGCGCGCCGATCTCGACGATTCGGTCTGAACCCTCAGCATCAAAGCCGGTGGTTTCGGTGTCCAGGACGATCTCACGCATGGGCGGTGACCTTGTGTGCGATGTGCGCGACAACGGCGCGCGCGGACTCGAGGCTGTCGGTGGGAATGATCCAGTCCGCGCGGGCACGCTTGTCGGCGTCGGGCATCTGTCGGTCAAGGATCATCTGCAATATCTGGGGCGTCATGCCGGTGCGGGCAAGAACCCGTGCCCGCTGCGTGTCGGCATTGGTGGAAACCACGGCAATGCCGTCCAGTTCGGGGATCGCGCCGCTTTCGAACAACAGGGGGATGTCCAGGACCACAAGGGGGGCCGAGGCATGCCGGGCAAGAAAATCTCCTCGGTCCTGCGCCACAAGGGGGTGAACCAGCGCCTCGAGCCGCGCAAGGGCCTGGGGGTCCGCTGCCAGAGCGGCTTTCAGCAGGGTGCGGTCAATCGCGCCGTCCTTCAGCGCGTCTGGAAATGCGGCTGCGACAGGCCCGACCGCCGCCCCGCCAGAGGCATAAAGCCGGTGCACGGCCTCGTCGGCATCCCAGACGGGATGGCCCAGGTCGCGAAACATCTGCGCGGTCGTCGATTTCCCCATGCCGATGCTGCCGGTCAAGCCAAGGCGGAAGCTCATCCCTGGACGACCTGACGGGCCTGGTCGTCCACCTCGGGGCGCTGTCCGAACCAGCGTTCGAAACCCGGCGCGGCCTGATGCAGCAACATGCCCAACCCGTCAACGACCCGGCAGCCCCGGGCCGCCGCCTCGTTCAGAAACGGGGTCATCAGCGGCGTATAGACCAGATCCGTCACCAGGGCGTCAGGTGACAGTGCATCCAGCGGGAACCGCAGCGGCTGTTTCCCCTGCATCCCAAGGGAAGTTGCGTTCACCACCGTCGTGGCACCTTCCAGCATGTTGCCCAGATGCGCCCAGTCATAGACAACAAGCCGGGCGCCGAACTCGGCCTTGATCTGCTCGGCCCGCAGCCGCGTGCGGTTTGCGATCCGCAGCTCACGCACACCACAATCCAGAAGTGAAGCCACCACAGCCCGCGCCGCGCCTCCCGCACCGATGACGGCGGCAGGACCCAGGCTCGGCTGCCAGTCTGGGGCGTTCTGCCGCAGATTGGCCACGAAGCCATAACCGTCGGTGTTGTCGGCATGGATCTTTCCGTCGGGGCGAAAGATCAGCGTATTCGCGGCCCCGATCAGGGCCGCACGGTCCGTGACCGTGTCCGCCAGCGTCAGCACCGCCTCCTTGTGGGGGATGGTGACATTGGCCCCGACAAAACCGGCGCGCGGCAGGACGCGCAGAACCTCGGCCAGATGTTCCGGCATGACGGGGATCGGCACATAGTGACCAGCCAAGCCATAGTGGGCCAGCCAGTGCCCGTGCAGTCGCGGGGATCGGGAATGCGCGATGGGCATGCCGATGACGCCTGCAAGGGGAGCATGGCTGATCTGGCTGGCTGGCAGGTCGGCGGTCATCGTACGTGTCGTTCCCCTGGGTTCCGGCCGCGAGACTAATGGCCATGATGGCGGGAAAAAAGACGCCTTGAAAGGCCGAATGCCCAAATGTGACCAGAGTGGCGCAGGTTTCTTTGGCACCCGTTCCGTCAGGCTTGTGGACGAAAATGCGGAGGAATCGGGGCACGGGATGGTGGTAACCGAGTCAAGTCCCTGCAATCACTAATCTTCGCCTGAGACAAAACGGGAACGGAGGCCCGTTCTCCACAGGTGGACAAACGAGAGGCGTCAGAGAGACGATCTGTGGACAGATTTGGTCCGCGAAGACTATCCGCAAAAATATCCACATCTGTTTGCATTGTTTGCAAACGCATTTTCTGCTCCAAGACCTTTTGAACACAGCTTTATCCACAAGCACTGATTCTGAGGAAAGGCCGGTGAGCAGAGTCCACATCCCGGTATCCACAGGCCCTACTTCAACAACATTCCTTTCTCTTTTCTTTTTATTTAAGTGAGGGAGGAGCGAGGTTTCGATGATCGACTGGCTGCCCCTGATCTATCCCTACGTGAAGGCCTTTCACGTGATGGCCGTCCTCTCCTGGATGGCAGGGCTGTTCTACCTGCCGAGGTTGTATGTCTATCACGCCGAGCGGGGATCCGGCCCGGCAGAGCCCGCCGGCAGCTTTGCCATCATGGAAGACAAGCTTCTGCGCCTGATCATGAGGCCCGCGCTGGTCGCGACCTGGATCAGCGGATTGACCCTGGTGATGACCCCGGGCATCGTCAGCTGGTCGATGACGTGGCCATGGGTCAAAGCTGCCGGGGTGATTGCGATGACCTGGTTCCACATGTGGTGCGCCCGCGAACGGCGCCGCCTGGCGCAGGGCTCGGCCCGCGAGGGTCGGACCTACCGGTTGATGAACGAGGTTCCCACGCTGCTGA
>VGDE01000214.1 GCA_016869875.1 Alphaproteobacteria bacterium | reverse complement strand
ACAACGCGCTCTCGGAGTGCCATAGGATGCGGTCTGCCCATATCATCCCTCCACCTGTCATGCAGGCAGGGAATCACAGATCAAGCCACAGGGGTATCCTGAATCGGGAAAACCGCAACACGCTCTAACAGGCCACTAAAAAGGTCAGTGAGAGGAGCGCAGTCGAGGCTACGTTGGGTTCTGCAAGCGTGTGCCCCAGCGAGATGCCTTCTTCTTCGTCGAATTCACCGATCAGCTCAGCGAGCTCACCCTTCGCTTGAAGCTTGCCCTTGCTAATTTCGGGATGCCGCCAACGTAGCCACCCGCCCATGCCGGTGCCACGATAACAGGCGCGGAGAAAGGCTGAACATTGACGGTCGGAGCGACGGCACCACCAACGATTGCCAAGGTCGCGGAAAGAGCCGCAACTGCGGCGGAGGCGAAAAACCAGGAATGCATAAGCTTGCTTTCTCAATGGTACGCCCCGGCAATGGCGCCGCCGCATCAAGCTAGGCTCCACACCCATTAATTTCAGGCTGGTCTTGCCCCCCTTTCACCGGACACTCAGGCGGTTGCTGTTTGAGCTGCAATGAACTCACGGGGCGAGCGCATCTTCAGCCCTGAGTGCGGGTGGTTGTCGTTGTAATCCTCGAACCAGCTTCCGATCAACCCAAGCACGGTCTGGGCATCCAGCAGCGGCGTCACCTGGACGTAGTGCGCTTCAGCGTCTTTACGAAAGCCTCGGAGATGCCATTGCTCTGCGGGCTGCGGAATGGCGTGAAGCATGCCTTCAGACCGAGCTGGCGGGCGAAGACCTGCGTTTCCTTCGCAATATAAAGGGAGCCGTTGTCGGAGAGCACCTCAATGACCGAAGGTGCGCGACACGTGCCGAAGCGGCGTTCGACAGCTTCGAGCATGATGTCTCGGATATCGGACCCGCTGATGCCAGCATCGACCACAACCTTCCAGGCAATGATCTCGCGATCATGGGCATCAATGATAAAGGCGCCGCGGATCACATCGCCGTTCCAGCAGGTGAACTCAAAGCCGTCGCTGCAGTGAGCCAGTGGGCGCCACTGGTTCAAGCCTACTGGCGAACGGAGGTTCGAACGCATCACGATGACCTTGCCGTCGTGAACATGCTCCGGCCGTTCGGAGTATTTCCGCGCCAAGAGCAGGTTGTGTGCTTTCATGATCCTGTAGGTGCGCTTGTGATTGACTGGTGCGAGGCCTTCCGACCGCAGTTGGCGGTTGAGGATCGCGGTGATGCGACGATAGCCGTAGGTCGGCCGTGCTGCGACAAGCGCTGTGATGAGCGGCACCAACGCCGCGTCTTGCGCCTTATGGTAGCGCCGCCGCGGCTTCGCTTTGCCCTGCAGCCGATCGACCAGGTTGGAGCGGGAAACCCCCAACGTCTCGGCCACCACCTTCACTGAAAATCGCCCCTCAGCGGCGACCGCGCGACCAAGGTCGGTTTTTTTACCCGTGACTTGTCCAGGGCCTCCCGCAGGATGTCCGCCTCCAGCGTCTTGCGACCGAGCGCCCGTTCAAGTTCGCGGATGCGGTCCTCCAGCTGTCGCACGATCTTGTTGCTGGTGACGTCATCATCCTCGGCCACGGCAACACTCCCCCCTTCGAGCATCAGACGCCGCCAACGATACAACAGGTTTGGCGCGACGCCATTGCGCCGCGCCACGACCGAGATACTGGCCTGTCCATCCAGTGTCTCCTCGACGATCCGCAACTTCTCGGCGGTGGTCCAGCGGCGGCGACGGCCGCCATCGGTGATGATTTCGATCTCTGACATAAGCACGTGCTCAGGCATATGCCTAACAGGCTGCTGAAAAAGGTCAGTGAGAGGAACGCTGTCCTCTGTGTAGTCGATCTGGCGAGGCGTTTGCTACTCGCGTGCGGTCTGAGCGCCCTTTGCTCTGCTCACGCAGCGAGCAGTTTCGGCAGCCTGGCCAGGTTGCAAGCCGCCATCGCCAAGGTGAAGCGGGCGCGCACACGCTCAATGCCGCGATACATGGTCTGCGCCATGGAGCCGACCGTCTTGACCCATCCGAAAGGTTCCTCGATCTTCTTCCGGCGCCGTTGCGATTTGGCGTAACCCGGGTGTCGCGTTGTCCTGCCGTCGATCGCGGAATGTCGGGATTTCTGTGCGACATGCGGCGTGACGACCATCTTGCGCAGCGCGGCGATGAAATCCGCACTGTCGTAACCGCGGTCAGCCGCCAGCGTCAGACGCTTGGTCGATCCTGGTGAGTGCCGGTGAAGCATGTCGATGGCGGCACGACGCACGGCGTGACCGTCAGCCTGTGTCAAGTCGGCCTGCACGATCAGGCCAGAGCGGTTCTCCATCAAGCTATGCCCCATGAAGCACAACATGGCCCCTGTGCCCGGTGACTTCTTGAACAGCCGTGCGTCAGGGTCAGTCCTCGAAGCATGGGTTGCGTTGGCGCGTCGTTTCCCGCGGAAATCGACTTCGGCGTTTCGGTTGCGGCGTGTGGAGCGGATCATCGGTTCGGGCTCGGCGGTGGTTGGGTCACAGGAGGATGTGGTCGGCGCACTGGTATCTGGCGGGTCGCCAGGATCGTCGTTCCGATCCGACAGCGCCTTCTGCTTCGGCTGGAAACTCTTCATCGACGCCCAAGCCTTCACCAGCGTGCCATCGACCGAGAAGTGGTCATCCGACAGCAGCGGTGTCACCTCGCGATGCGCCAGGATGGCGGCCATGATCTTGCGCGACATGTCCGTGCTCAGCAGCCGGTCGCGGTTCTTCGTGAACACAGTCGGGACCCATATCTGATCGTCGATCCCAAGGCCGACGAACCACCGGAACAGAAGGTTGTAGTCCATCTGCTCCATGAGCTGCCTCTCGGATCGGATCGAATAGAGGATCTGCAGCAGGCTGGCCCGGATCAGCCGTTCCGGGGCGATCGAGGGGCGGCCTTCGCTCGCGTAGAGCCGGTCGAACTCGGCATCCAGGGAGCGCAGCGCATCGTTGACGACAGCCCTGATCTTGCGCAGCGGATGCCGCCCGGGCACGCGTTCCTCGAGATCGACGTAGCTGAACAGCGAACCCGTCACCTTGTCCGACCCACGCATCGCTCACTCCCTCGCCCGTAGTGGAAACGGTGAATCATGTTCCGCTTCAGGCGTCGAGGCGGGAGTTCTTCAGCAGCCTGCTAAGCCTCCATGGTTATGCCCAAGTGTCCGGTCGAAATGGGGGCCAGTCCATAAACCCGATCGTCGTCCCATCGATAGACTCGCGGGATCTTGGTGCCGGTCGCTGCACCGGCACACCATCGCCCTCGATCAGCCTGACCAACCACGGGCAGGAAGACGCTTCATGACAGTGCAGCATTGTACTCGCAGCATCCGCCTTCAGGTCAGTCCTCAAGCGACCGCCGATTTACTGTTACAGCCATGCCCTCTCCCTTTTGTTGGTGGACTGGTCCAGGGCAGGGGTATGTCCGAATCATACAAGGTTGAACGGCCTTGACCGACACGGCTGCAGGCTCCATTCTGAATGCACCAGTCCTGCGGGGCAGGGCTTGTCATGGTGCCTCCAATCTTATCAGTTCATCTTGAAACGCTTCGGTGGGTGTTCGGTAGCTTAGGCATTTGCGGGGCGTGGCGTTCAGGCGCCGACATGTCATCTTCATCGAATGAGGCGTCAGCTGCAACACAGCGGTATCCCGTGGCAAGTAGCGGCGTATGCGCTTGTTCATGTTCTCGACCGAGCCTTTTTGCCAAGGCGCCTGCGGGTCGCAGAACCACGCCTTCGTGCCCATGCCGGTTTCCAACTCACGCCAGGTCACGAACTCCAGACCGCGGTCAAAAGGATCGAGCGCCGCGCCTCGGCGGGTAGGGTTGACATCTCGTGGATCAGGCGGTTCATGAGGGGCTTGGACTTCCGATCATTGTTGCGCAGCAGGACAGTGTAGCGGGTCTTGCGTTCGACCAGTGTGGCCACATTGGCATCGCCCTGAGCGCGTTCGAAGGTCAGCAGATCGCCTTCCCAATTTCCAAACTGGCTGCGGTCGTTAATCTCAGACGGTCGGTTGTGGATGCTCGTTTCCACAGGAAAAAACCGGTTGCGAGGTGTGCGGGCATAGCGTGGCTTCCGCTTCCGGCGCCTCTCGGGCAGGAGGCGCGCCAGTTGCGCGGACTGGCCTTCGGCCGAGTAGACATACTGGTAAATCGTCTCATGGCAGAGCCTGTACGGGGCGCGGGGTTCGATCCTGAGCCGGCCCGCGATCTGTTTGGGACACCAGCCTTCCTGAAGGCAGCGGATCACCTTGGCTCGCAAATCTGGAAGACGCTCGAGCTTGCGCCGACGCGACCGCCTGCGGTCGGCCTGGGACTGAGCCGTCACATGCCAATAGCCATCAGCCTGCGGGACATCCTTGTCATGCCACCAGTTCCTTTTGACCTCGCGAGTGATGGTCGAGAGATCACGGCCGAGCATCTGCGCAATCTTCGTCTTCGGCACCTTGGCCTGCACCATTCGTGCAATAACGCGACGTTCGTCCAGCGTCAGGTTGGTGAAAGGGCGCCTCATCATATGCTCCTGAATAGCTTCAGGAAACTATCGAGTGATTCCAGAATGGAATGTGCCCCATCAAGTCCGCTAGGATCAATAATCGGATTTATGTAACGGTGCGGCTTTGGCCTGGTATCGCGGGGGTCTGCTTCGCAGCCAAGCTGTCACTGACTGCCTCAAGAACGCAGTTCTCCAGAGGCAACTTTCAGCAGGCCCTCATCATGATCTCTAACCGGCGTTGCGGCGGAGCATTAGGCTCCAGACCCATCGATTTCACGCCTTTGGCGTCATTCAGGCCTCGCAAGGAGACCTGATCGATGAGTAACTTGTTCTGGCTGACTGAGACGCAGATGGTGCGCCTCCGCCCGTTCGTCGGGAAGACAGCCCACCGGACTGTCTTCTGATCCGCCTCACTTCCTAAAAGCCATGACTGGCCACGTGTCGATGATCTGCGGGTGCTGAGCGGCATTATCTTCATCAACCGCAATGGCTTGCGGTGGTGCGACGCACCAACGGAATATGGGCCTGCCAAGACCCTCTACAATCGCTGGAAGCGTTGGAGCGATAACGGGGTCTTCGCCCGGATCATAGTGGGCCTGGCCGCCGAGGGTGCCGATCCGAGAACAGTCATGATCGATGCGACCTATCTAAAGGCGCACCGCACGGCTTGCAGCCTGCGCACAAAAAAGGGCGCCCGGCCGCCAGATCGGGCGATCGAAAGGGTTCGAGGGAAAAAGAAACTGTCCAGTGGACAGTTTCGCCCGAGAACGGAACACAAAGCTGCACGCCGTGACCGATGCGAAAGGTCGGCCAATCCGTCTTTTCTCATCGGCAGGACGGAAACGGCGATTACACCGGAGCGGCAGCACTCTTGGGCAGCCTGCCGCAGGCCGACGGGCTTCTGGCGGACCGAGGATATGACGCTGAGTGGATACGGAAAGCGTCAGAAGACAAAGGGATAAAAGCGTGCATCCCCGTCGGAAGTCTCGCAAGAAGACGGTGAAATACGATAAGCGCCGCTACAAGAGGCGCAATCACATCGAGATCATGTTCGGTCGGTTGAAAGACTGGAGACGGGTCGCCATGCGTTACGACAGGTGCCCGCAGACCTACCTGTCCGCTATCGCATTGGCCGCGGCGGTCCTGTTCTGGCTGTGATCAAGAACGAGTCCTGACCCTTCTGTATCTCCGTTCTGCTAAACTGGCCCCGTCACCGGCCCCGGCCAGGGCCGATGGCGGGGTGGTGCGCGACGTCTGACCCTTGTGGCATGACCACGCCTCTTGGCCTGTCGGCACCG
>VGDE01000213.1 GCA_016869875.1 Alphaproteobacteria bacterium | reverse complement strand
TGGCAGCCACATGGTCAGCGCCGGCACATAGGTGACCAGCATCAGCACCGCCAGCAGCAGCAGGTAGAACGGTCCAAGGGCACGGACCGCAGTTTCGACCCGCACCCGCGCGACGCCTGCGCCCACGAAAAGGCCGGTCCCGACCGGGGGCGTGATCGTGCCGATCGCCAGGTTGAAGACCATGATCACGCCGAAATGCACCGGGTCATAGCCGACCTTCTGCGCGATCGGCAGCAGGATCGGCGTGAATATCAGGATGGCCGGGCCCATGTCCATGAAGCAGCCCACCACCAGCAGCACGATGTTGATGATCAGCATGACGATGAGCGGGTTGTCCGAGATTGCCAGGATCAGCGAGGTCACCGCCGCCGGAATGCCCGTAAAGGCCATCGCAAAGCTGAGCGCGGCCGAGGCGGCCAGCAGCAGCATGATCGTGCCCGTCATCTGCACCGTTTCCATCAGGAAACCGGGCAGCGCGCGCAGGGGCATGGTGCGGTGGATGACAAAGGCCAGAAGCATCGTGTAGATGACCGCAACCCCCGAGGCCTCGACCGCCGTGACGATGCCCAGCATGATGCCGCCGATGATGAACACGATCAGCAGCAGGCTGGGGATGGCCCGCCCGACGACCTGCAGGCCCGCGCGCATTCCGATCCGCGATGCCACGGGCCAGCCGCGCCTGTGGGCCACGATCCCCGTCAGGATCATCATGCCCAGTCCCCACATGACGCCCGCCACCGCACCCGCCATGAACAGCGCCGCGATCGATGCCCCTCCCGCCACCAGCGAATAGATGATGAAGGCGGTCGAGGGCGGGATCAGCATGCCCGTGGGGGCCGAGGCGATGTTCACCGCCGCCGCAAAGCCCGGATCATAGCCTTCGCGCTTCTGCATGGGCACCATCACGCCCCCGATCGAGGTCGAGGCCGCGATGGCCGACCCCGAGATGGACCCGAACAGCATGTTGCCCGCGATGTTGGTCTGGGCCAGCGATCCGGGAATGCGCCCCGCGATCAGCTTCGCAAAATCCACCAGCCGCACTGCGATCCCGCCCGAATTCATGATGACGCCCGACAGGATGAAGAACGGCACCGCCAGCAGCGAAAAGCTGTCGAGACTGGCCAGCATCTTCTGGGCCGAGGTGAACAGCGCCATGTCGAAGGGCACGACCAGCAGCACCGCCGCGATGGCCGCCGCCGTGATCGACAAGGCCAAGGGAATGCCCAGCGCCGTCAGGACGCCAAAGACCGAAAGCAGGATCAGGCTGGCGGGACCGGCCATGGTTCATTCCCCCATCAGTTCGGCCTGCCGGTCCGCATCCGCATGATGCGTCCGCCCCCGCAGCAGGTCGATCAGGTTCAGAAGACTGTAAAGGATCATCAGCCCGCCACTGACGGGCAGCGACAGATAGACCCAGCTCATCGGGATGCGCATGACCGCACTGGTCTGGCGCGCGGCGATGTTGACGCCCTTCATGCCGCCCCAGATCAGCACGATGCCCGCAAAGACCACAAAGGCCAGCGCCACCAGCGCATCAAGGCGCAGCCGTCCGCGCCCGGACAGGCGGTCGCGCAGCATGTCCACGCTCATGTGGCTGCCGCGGCCGGTGGCATAGGCGGCCCCCAGAAGCGACATCCAGATGACGCCATAGCGCAGCACCTCCTCGGTCACCGAGGAGGGCGCGTTCAGGGCATAACGGCTGATGACCTGCCAGGCCAGAACGACGACCAGCGCCAGCAGGAGGCTGCAGCACAGGGCGCCCAGGATCAGGTCCAGCCCGCGCCGCAGCCTGTCCATCACTGGGCCCCTGCGTCGCGGATGGCAGTGACGACCTCAGCCGTCTCGCCCTGCAGCTCGTCATACATCGGCTGCACGGCCTCGCGGAAGGGCGCGATGTCGACCTCGTGGAAGGTCACGCCGAACTGCTCGGCCGATTCGGTGGCCGCCGCCTCGACGGCTGCGTCCCAGACCGTCTTGTGGAACTCGGTCGACTCCTTCGCGGCCTCGGTGACGGCGGTACGGTGCTCCTCGGACAGGCGGTCCATGGCGGCGGTGCCGATCAGCAGGATGTCGGGGATGCGGCTGTGGCCGCCCTCGCTGTAATGCTTGGCGACCTCGGCATGACGGGCGATGGTCAGCGCGAACTCGTTGTTCTCGGCCCCGTCCAGAACACCCTGCTGCAGCGAGGTATAGACCTCGGCCTGGCCCATTGCGACGGGTGTGGCGCCCAGCAACTCGGTCATGCGAATGGCGGTCGGGCTTTGCAGCACGCGGATCTTGAGGCCCTTCAGGTCCTCGACCGTTTCGATCGGCTTGTTCACCGTATAGAAGTTCCGCGCGCCCGAATTGTAATAGGTCAGCCCCAGAAAGCCCAGGTCGCGGGTCGAGTCATAGATCGGCTGCATGATGGCTGCGTCGTCCATCACCCGATAGAAGTGGTCCTGGTCATCGAACAGGTAGGGCATCGGAAAGACGCCATAGACTGGCGCAAAGCTTTCCAGCAGGCCGCCTGACACCTTGGTCATGTCCAGCGCGCCGCCCTGCACCATCTCGACCATCTCGCGCTCGCCACCCAGCTGGCCGTCCGGAAAGAACTGGACGGTCACCTCTCCGCCGGTCTTTTCCTCGACCAGTTCCGCGAACTTCTGCATCGCCTCGACCGTGGGAGTCGCGTTCTGGGCATACCCAAAGCGCAGCGTCTCGGCCTGCGCTGCGCCCGAGGCCATAATCAGCGCAAGGGCCGTCATCGTCATCATGCGGGTCATCATGTCTCCTCCTCCAAGGACAATGGCGCGTCAGATATAGCCGCGCAGGTATTCAGCCAGCGCCAGCATCGCCATCGCCTGCCCGTAGGGCATCGAGGTCTGCTTGATCTGGCGGTAATAATCGAGGTCGCTGCCCATCGCGGTGCCGAAGGACACGTTCTGCAGCTCGCCTTCGGGGCTGATGTTGTCGATCACCGCCTTGATGGCACGCTCGGCCACGGGGGCGTAATCGGCGGGCAGATAACGGCGGCGCACGCCCTTCAGGAGGCCATAGGCAAAGCCGGCCGCGGCCGAGGTTTCCAGATAGCTGTTCCTGTCGTCCAGCAGCGTGTGCCAGAGGCCGCTTTCATCCTGCATGTCGCGCAGCGCGGCGGCCTGCCGGTTGAACAGCGACAACAGGTGACGGCGGGTCGGGTCGCCTTCGGGCAGGTTCACGAGCTCGATGAACTCGGGGATCACGATGGTGATCCAGCTGTTCCCCCGTGCCCAGAGCGCGCGGGCGAAGTTGTGGTTGCCGTCAAAGGTCCAGCCATGGAACCACAGGCCGGATCGCGTGTCGGCCAGATACTGCGCGTGCAGCAGGAACTGGTACTTGGCCTCTTCCACATAATGCGGGCGGTTCAGCACCAGGCCGATCTTGGCCAGCGGCATCACCGACATCATCAGCGTGTCATCCCAAAGCTGCTGGTCATTCACGCTGTTGTAGACGATGTGCTGCAGCCCGCCCTCGCGGGTGCGCGGCATCTCGTGCATGACCCATTCGGCCCAGGTGTCCAGATAAGGCTCCCACATTGGGTTGCGGTCGCGTTCGTAAAGATATGCCAGCGTCAGGAAGGGGGCGACGGTGTTGATGTTCTTGGTGGGCGTGCCCTCGGACAGGCGGGCGTCGAACCAGTCGCGGATGATGCCCATCGCCTTGTCGCTGCCGGTCTGCTGCCAGTAATGCAGCAGCCCGTAAAGGCCGATGCCATGGGTCCATTCCCAACCGGCCCAGCCCTTGGTGTCGATCACGCGCCCATCTTCCAGCCTCAGCAGGAACTCGCCCGTTTCATCGGTGATGTTCACCAGATTGTCGGCCAGCCGCTCGATCAGGCCGGCGACCTCGCTGCGCGCGATGAAACGATCCTTCTGCCGCAAAAGCGGGTGCATCTGCATCCTCCCAGATTATCGGAACGACATTCCGAAAATGACAGAACCATAGCTGGTGATCGTTTTCAATTCCTATTTTGTCGGCTTATACTGATGCACCTGAAGTACCTAAGCGGATTGACAGCTGACGGTTGAACTTCCAGAATATCATTCCGGAAATAAAAGAACAGGATCATGGTTCAGAAGCCGCCCAAGACAGAAAATGCCGCCGCCGTTCTCAAGGTGTTTGCCGTGCTGGAAACCCTTGCGGACGAACGCCGGGCATCCTTGGCCGACATCGCGCAGCGGGCCATGACCTCCAAGACCACGGCACACCGGCTTTTGCAGACCATGCTGGAGTTGGGCTATGTCGAGCAGGAGCCCGAAACCGAGAAATACGGCCTGACGCTGAAGCTGTTCGGCTTGGGCGCGCGGATCCTGCGCGGACAAGAGGACCTGCTGCGGGTCTGCGACCGCGAGATGGGCAAGCTGTCGCGCGCCACGGGCGAATCGATCAACCTGGGCGTCATGGACGACTTCGACCAGCGCGTCGCCTATATCCACAAATACGATTCCGCCTATACCCTGTCGATGCAGTCCACCTTGGGCAAACGAAACCCCTTGCACTCGACCTCGCTGGGCAAGGCGCTGCTGGCCTTCAGGGACGAAGACGAAATCCGCGAGCGGCTGTCCCGGATGGAGATGAAGAAGTTGGCGCCACGGACGATCACCGATCCGCAGATGCTGATGGACCAACTGATGCAGATCCGTGACCTGGGCTATGCCGAAGAGATCGAGGAAAGCGAGACCGGCGTCCGCTGCATGGCCTGCCCGGTGCTGGACCACACCGGCAAATCCGCCGCCGCGATCAGCATCGCCTTTCCTCTGGTGCGGTTCGACGAAACACGAAAGTCCGAATATGTCCGTCTGCTGACCGAGGCAGGCCGCGCGGCCTCCACGGCCTTGGGCTACGCCTGATCCCTGCGGCACAAGACACCAAAAAGCCGGGCAGGATGCCCGGCTTTCCGATCCCGATCCGGTGCCGGATCAGTTCGCGTCGTTGCCGTCGGTTTCCGCGCCGCCATCAGCCTTGATGTCGCTTTCTCCCGTTGCGGGCAGGGCCGCATCAGCCGGAACGGTCTCGGCGACAGGATCAACCTCGTCACCTTCGATCGGGGTGGTGGGCATATCGAGCGACACATCCGCAGGGCGGCTCAAGCTCGTGGTGCCGGGCGTTTCGGTCGAAAGTTCTTCATCCGTCGGTCGATGCGCCGGCTTCAGGCGGGGTCGTTCCCCCCGACGCTGCCCGGATTGGTCGTGCTGCCCGGAGCCACGCCGGCAGGTGCCGTGCCGGTGGTATCGACAGGTTCGACCCCGTCAACCATCTGCAGCGACCCGTCGGCGGCACTGAACATCATCTCGGTTGGCAGGCCGCCGCGCTCGGCGGTGACACGCATCGTTTCGCCTTCGCGGGTGACGGTGATGTTTTCATAACCTTGAGCTGACAGGCTGTCGATCACGTCCTGGTCGGTCGCAAAGCTGTCGAGCACGGGAAACTGAACGCCCTCCATGGTGGTCACCTGCGGGTTGGCAGTAACCGCGGGGGTGTCGGTGGTGGCAGTCTGAGCAACGGCGGCCGTTGCCAGCAGGGTGGCCAGCGCGGCGACGGTGCCGCCCATTTTCAGTGTCTGAATCGGATTGATCGTCATCGTGTCACTCCTGATCGGGTTGGGCGCGACCGCGTGGAAGCCGCGATTGAAAATGTAACGGCCAATCCTGCGCATGGTTCATTCACATGCCCATCACGGACGCTCGATTGCCTGCATTGAAGAAAACTCGCGCCACAATGGAAAAGGCCGGGCGCAGCGCCCGGCCTCCTTGCAATTGACAAGGCAGCACGGTCAACCGGTGCTGTCTGATCCCTCCGCGCCGCTGTCGCTGTCGGCGCCATTGTCGGCACCCCCGTC
>VGDE01000212.1 GCA_016869875.1 Alphaproteobacteria bacterium | reverse complement strand
GACCTCTGCCACCATTCTTGACCTGCCCGTCCCGGGCATCAGCTGCGCCGCCTGCGCGGGCCGCGTGACGCGCGCCCTGACAGCGCTGCCCGGCATCAGCGACCTGAACGTCAACCCCATCACCAAAAATGCCCATCTGCGGCTGGAGGGTGCCACCCTGCCGCAGGTGCAGGCCGCGCTGGAACAGGCCGGTTATCCCGCACAGCTGACCACCACCCGCCTGAGCATCGAGGGGATGAGTTGCGCCTCCTGCTCGGGGCGGGTCGGCCGCGTGCTGTTCGCCCGTCCCGACATTGCCGAGGCGCAAGTGAATCTGGCCACGCATCGTGCGCAGGTGACCCATGCGCCGAACCTGACGCCCGAGGCACTGGCACGGATCGTGACGGATCTGGGATATCCGGCGCGGGTCGAGACACCCGAACAGCCCGCCGCCCCGCCGGTGGACGAGGCGCCGGGCCTTTGCCGGGCTTTTCTGACCGCCGCCGCCCTGACCCTGCCGGTTTTCGTGGCCGAAATGGGCGGGCATCTTGTCCCGGCCTTTCACCACTGGCTGCACGGGCTGGTCCCGACACGGGCGCTGTGGCTTTTGCAGATGGTGCTGACGCTGGCGGTGCTGGCGGGGCCGGGCCGACGGTTCTTCACCACCGGACTGCCAGCCCTGCGACGCGGCGCGCCCGAGATGAACAGCCTGGTGGCACTTGGCGCGGGCGCGGCCTTCCTGTTTTCGGTCGTGGTGACGCTGGCACCGGGTCTGGTGCCCGCCGCATCGCGCCATGTGTATTTCGAAGCGGCAGCCGTTATCGTCACGTTGATCCTGATGGGGCGCTGGCTGGAGGCGCGCGCCAAGGGCCAGGCGGGCGAAGCGATCCGCAGGCTGGTGGACCTGGTCCCCGATCACGCCACCGTCCTGCGCGGCGGCAGCCCGGTCAAGGTGGCCGTGGCCGATCTGCAGCCGGGCGACCTGGTGCGGCTCGCTCCGGGCGAGCGGGTGGCCCTGGACGGCGTCATCACCGAAGGCGAAGGTCCGGTTGACGAGGCCATGCTGACCGGAGAGCCGATCCCCGCCCCCAAGCAGCCCGGCGACAAGGTGACAGGCGGCACCGTGAACGGATCCGCCGCACTGACCTTTCGCGTGACCGCGACGGGCGCTGACACCGTCCTGTCGCGTATTGTTGCCCTGGTCGAACAGGCGCAGGCCACCCGCCTGCCCGTGCAGGCGCTGGTGGACCGCATCACCCGTGTCTTTGTTCCTGCCGTCATGGGTCTTGCCCTTCTGGCCTTTGCGCTGTGGCTGGCTTTCGGGCCAGGGCTGGCCGAGGCGGTGGTTGCGGCCGTGGCGGTGCTGATCATCGCCTGCCCCTGCGCCATGGGTTTGGCCGTTCCGGTGTCGATCATGGTGGGCAGTGGGCGCGGCGCACAGCTGGGCGTGCTGTTCCGGCGCGGCGATGCGCTGCAAAAGCTGGCCGAGGCGCGGGTCGTGGCCTTTGACAAGACCGGCACCCTGACCCAGGGGCGGCCGCACGTCACCGGGATCTGGACAGAAGGCATGGGCCAGGACGATGCCCTGCGCCTGACCGCCGCCGCCGAGGCACGGTCCGAGCATCCGCTCGCCGCCGCGATCTTGGCCCGCGCCGAGGGACTGGTGCTGCCCGAGGCCCAGGCCGTCACCGCCACTCCCGGCCGGGGCCTGACTGCACGGGTGGAGGGGCATGACGTGCTGATCGGCAACCGCGCCGCGCTTGAGGCGGCAGGTATCGTTCCCGCGGCCGCGCTGATGGCACAGGCCGATCACGCAGCCGCCGGCGGTGCGACGCCTGTCCACCTGGCCTTGGACGGGCGGCATGTGGCGACCCTCACCCTGGCGGATCCCGAACGTCCCGAAGCGGCGGCAACTGTCGTGGCCCTGCACCGGATGGGGTTGGAAACGGCCATGCTGTCAGGCGACCTGCCGGCCACGGCCCGCGCCGTCGGGGCCAGGCTGGGCATCGACCGGATCGAGGCGGGATTGACGCCAGAGGACAAGCTGACCGCCATCCGCGGCATGGGACAAGGCAGCGTCTTTGTCGGCGACGGGATCAACGACGCCCCTGCCCTGGCTGCCGCCGAAACCGGGATCGCCATAGGGACCGGCACCGACATCGCCATCGAATCGGCCGATGCCGTTCTGATGTCGGGCGACCCGCGAGGGGTGGTCCGCGCCATCCGGCTGTCGCGTGCGGTCATGCGCAACATCCGCCAGAACCTGTTCTGGGCCTTTGCCTACAACACCGCCCTGATCCCCGTCGCCATGGGCCTGCTGGTGCCCTTTGGCGGACCGCAACTGTCACCCATGCTGGGGGCAGGCGCGATGGCGCTGTCCTCGGTCTTTGTCGTGGGCAACGCGCTCAGGCTGAGGAGAGCCGCATGACCCTGACACGCCGCGACCTGTTGGCCGCAGCCGCAGCCCTGCCCGTGGCCGGCCCTGCCGTCGCGCAGGATCTGCCGCGCCTGTTGTGCTTTGGCGACAGCCTCACCGCGGGCTATGGCCTGGCCCGGGGCGAAGGGCTGGTCCCGCAGCTCGGCGCCTGGCTCGCGGCGGCGGGACGTCCGGCACGCCTGATCGACGGCGGTCTGTCCGGTGACACGACCTATGGCGGGCGGGTGCGGATCGGGGTGTCGGTCCGCCGCCATCTGCCAGATGCGGTGATGGTCGCACTGGGGGGCAATGACATGCTGCGCGGCTGGCGGCATGACCAGGCCGAAGCCAACCTGGACGCGATCCTGACAACGGCAAGCCAAGGCACAAGGCCGCTGTTGCTGGTCGGCATCCAGGCGCCCGGCCGGGATGCGGCTTGGCGGCAGGGTTGGGCCGAAATCTGGCCGCGCCTCGCCGCGCGGCACGACGCGCTGCTGTTGCCGGATCTTTATGCGCCGCTGGCGGCCGTGCCGCCAGGGCAGAGAGGCCCGCTGCTGCTCCGGGACGGGGTTCATCCCTCGGCCCAAGGCATCCGGATGATTGTGGAGCATCTGGGGCCGGTCGCGGCCGATCTGGTCGTCCGCGCCCTGGCCCCGTGACAGCCTGCGGGGTCAGTGGCCCGCGTGATCGCCGTGGGCGTGATCATGATCGTGATCGTGGCTCGTGCCCGCGTCATGCGTCGCGTCGTCGCTGCGCTGGTTGTCCACGACCACGTCCACGGTTTCGGTCGGGCAGTCGCCGAAGTCCAGCGTCAGGGTCAGGCTGTCGCCTTCGGCCAGGGGCTTTGCCAGGCCCAGCAGCATGATGTGCTCGCCTCCGCGCACCAGGTCGCGCGTTTCGCCGGCCGGGGTGGTGACCCCGTCTTCGATCTTGACCATGCGCATCACGCCATCCTCCTCCAGATGGGTGTGCAGTTCGGCCCGTTCGGCCGCGTCGGTGGTGATCGCCTGAAGGGTGCAGGGCACGGCACGGTGGTTTTCCAGCGTCATGAATACTGCCGCCGTGCGTGGATTCGTGCTGCGCGCATAGGCGTCGTTCATGTGCATGCCGTCATGGGCAAGGGCGGCTATGGGCAAAAGGGCCGCCACGGCGGCAAAGGTCAGGGTTTTCATCTTGGATCCTTGGTTGCGAATGTCACTGTCTCAGGCAGACAGGGGCAACGGTGGATCGCGGACCCGAATCATCCGGGCAGGCAGGGGCGTGGCACCCGTCCCATGCACAAGCGACGCCGGCAGCATCCGCGCAGGACGGGGCAGCAGGCCCGTGTCGGGCACCGCCAGGGCGGCCAGCAGCGACAGCGCCATGTCCGGGCACAGATGGGCCTGCCGATCCCCTGTGGCGGGCACATGCGTCACGACAATGCCATGGCCGGTGCACAGCACCACCTCGGTTCCCTGGCGGACCGTGCCGCGCGCAGCCCCCAGCCCGATGCTGGTCAGCATCACGACAAGGATCAGCAACGGGGCAAGCAGGCGGATCATGGCGGCAAACTAGCGGCAGGTACGGAGAAGGTCAGCAGGCAATCGGTCGCAGCCTTGCGAGGGCACACGCGCATATGCGAAAACCCCGCGCGATGGCGGGGTCTCGCAAACGAAACGGAGCGCGGGATCAGGCCGAAGCGGTGGCGTCCTCGGCCTTGACCAGCTCGCGCTTGATCTTGAGCGCGCGATCCGAAAGTTCGGTGTCCTTGGCTTTTGCCAGGAAGGCGTCCAGGCCACCGCGGTGGTCCACCGAACGCAGCGCCGCAGCCGAGATGCGCAGCGAATAGCCGCGGCCCAGCTTTTCGGACAGCAGCGTGACCTCGTTCAGGTTCGGCAGGAACCGGCGACGGGTCTTGTTGTTGGCATGGCTGACATTGTTACCGGTCATCGGGCCTTTGCCGGTCAGTTCGCAGACGCGCGACATGGTGTGTTCCTTCGTCTCAGCTACGCGGGCGTCCCCGGCGGTGGGTCCGTCCCAATGTGAAAGGGCGCCGCGAGGCAGCGCCCGGAATTCCGTTCGCGGGTGGTTACAGGTCCACAGGCGCGTCGTCAACCCTTGTTGCGCGATTTGCCCGTTTCAGCGCGATAGGATGCCTCGAGCGCGATCAGCTTTTCCTTTCGCCACAGTCCCCCCGCATAGCCGGTCATCGTGCCGTCCGCGCCGATGACGCGGTGACACGGGACAACCAGGGCCAACCGGTTCGCGCCATTGGCCCCCGCCACCGCGCGCACGGCGGTCGGCTGCCCGATCACTGCGGCCAGTTGGCGATAGCTGCGCGTCTGGCCTGCGGGAATCGCCAGCAGCTCCCGCCACACACGCTGCTGAAAGGCTGTGCCGTGAAGGTGCACCGGCAGATCCAGCCGGCCGTCGCGCCCCACAAAGAAGTGTTCCAGCGCGGCTTCCGTCCGGTCGATCACATGGGTGCGGCCCAGGCCGATCCTCCCGCCCAGCAGCGCGGACAGCCGGCGCAGGCCCTGGGGCAGCGCCTTGCGGTCCACGAACTCCAGCAGATGCAGCGCGCTGTCGTCGGCGATGGCGATCATCCCCCCCAGCGGCGTGTCGATCCAGTCGGCCCGCAGGTCCGCCCCGCCCTGCATCTCGTGCGGCGCATGGCCGAACAGCGCCCGGAACGCCTGCCGGAAACCCGAGGCCGAATCAAATCCCGAATCCAGTTGCGCCTCGATCATCGCGCCCCCCTGATGAAGTGTCGCCATCCCCTGCCGCAGCCGCGCCGCCCGCGCCATCTGCAAAAAGCTCTGGCCGTGATGGCGGTGAAACAGCCGCCGCACCGTCGATGGGTCCAGCCCCCGCGCCGCCAGATCCGCCTCGGACCAGCGCCGGCCCGGCGCGGCCTCAAGCGCGCGGGTCAGCTGAACGATCAGCGGATGCGCCTCGGCCTGCGCCCCCTGCGGCCTGCAACGCAGGCAGGGGCGGAACCCCGCCGCCTGCGCCTGCGCCGGATCGGCAAACCAGCGGCAGTTCTCGGGACGCGGCTTGCGGGCGGGACAGGTCAGCCGGCAGAAGATCCCCGTCGAGGTGACTCCGACCAGCGCCACGCCCTCATAGGCCGGGTCACGCGCCAGCAGCGCCGCATACAGGCTGTCATGGTCCGTCAGATCGCGCATGAGCTGCCTCCTTTCCAGTCCGTTCTAGTCGATTCGCCGGACCTCGGGGCCGCAAGAACGGGCAGCTATTCGGCGGCGCGGCCGGAGGCACCGTCAAGCCAGTCCAGCACCTGCTGCGCCGCAGTCCCCGGCGCCACATGTCCGGCCGCGACGGCGCGGCCCAGATCCTCGACACGTTCCCGTGCCTCGGGACGCTCCAGCCGCGCCAGCAACCCGGAGCGCAGTTCGGCCATGAACCAGTCGCGGGCCTGGCGGGCGCGGGCGGCCTCAAGATGGCCGTTCTCCTGCCGCCAGCGGGCCA
>VGDE01000211.1 GCA_016869875.1 Alphaproteobacteria bacterium | reverse complement strand
GCGCGGCCGAGGCGATCGGCTATTCCGGTGCCGGCACGATCGAGTTCATCGTGGACGGCAGCGACGGCCTGCGCCCCGACCGGTTCTGGTTCATGGAGATGAACACCCGCCTTCAGGTGGAACATCCCGTGACTGAGGCGATCACCGGGATCGACCTGGTGGAATGGCAGTTGCGCGTCGCCAGCGGAGAGCCGCTGCCCGCCCGGCAGGAGGACCTGTCGATCCGGGGCCATGCCTTCGAGGCCAGGCTTTATGCCGAGGATGTGCCTGCGGGCTTCCTGCCGGCCACGGGTCGGCTGGCCCATCTGCGTTTTCCCCCGTCCGCGCGTATCGAGACGGGGGTGCGCGCGGGGGATGCCATCAGCCCCTGGTACGACCCGATGATCGCCAAGGTGGTGACGCATGGCCCCACGCGCGCCGTGGCGCTGCGCGCGCTGGAACAGGCGCTGGTGGACACCGAGGTGGCCGGTTCGGTGACAAACCTTGAATTCCTGATCGCGCTGACCCGCCACACGGGATTCCGCGCGGGCGAGGTCGATACCGGACTGATCGGGCGCGACCTGGACGCGCTGGTTCGGGACAGCGGACCCGCTGACCGGGCGCTGGCGCTGGCGGTCATCGGACTGGCCGGGCTTGCCGATCCCTTGGCCAGGGGCGGTGCGACCCTGTGGCAGCCGCTGCGGCAAACGATCGCATGGGAGGGGGGAGCCGCCCTTCTGGAGGTTCTGGGTCCCGGCGCCGCCCGGGTGACGCTGGACGGGCGGGCGCATGAGGTCCGCTGGCAAGGTGACCGCTGGTGGGTCGATGGCGACCTGTGCCGCGAGCGGATCGTCTGCCACGGGGGCGGCGTCAGCGTCTTTGGCGGCCGACCAGTCCATCTGGTGCCGCTGGACCCGCTGGCCCGCGCCGGTGCCGACGACGGGGGCGACGGGCTGACACGGTCGCCCATGCCCGGACTGGTGCGGGCGGTCCATGTCGTGCAGGGCCAGCAGGTCAAGGCGGGCGATCGCCTGGCCGTGCTGGAGGCCATGAAGATGGAGCACAGCCTGACCGCCGCCCGCGACGGCATTGTGGCTGAGGTCCTGGCGCAGGCCGGCGATCAGGTGGAGGCAGGCGCCGCCCTGATCCGGCTGGATGAGGTTACCGATGGCTGAGCGCGTCGAGATCTTTGAGATGGGCCCGCGCGACGGGTTGCAGAACGAAAAGCGGCTGATCCCCACAGTCAACAAGATCGCCTTGGTGGACCTGCTGTCGCAGGCGGGTTTCCAGCGGATCGAGGTGACCAGTTTTGTATCGCCGCGTTGGGTGCCGCAGATGGCGGACGCGACCGAGGTCATGGCCGGGATCTCGCGTCATCCCGGCATCCGCTACGCGGTGCTGACGCCGAACCTGAAGGGCTATGAGGCCGCCCGCGCCGCCGGTGCCGGCGAGGTGGCGATCTTTGCCAGCGCCTCCGAGGGCTTCAGCCGCGCCAACCTGAACGCCACCATTGCGGAAAGCCTGGAGCGGTTGGCGCCCGTGGCTGCTGCGGCGCTGGCCGATGGCCTTCCGCTGCGGGGTTATGTCAGCGTCGTCACCGACTGTCCGTTCGATGGCCCGACCACGCCGGCGCAGGTGGCGCGCGTGACGGCGGCGCTGCGCGATATGGGCTGCCACGAGATCAGCCTGGGCGACACGATCGGGCAGGGCCGTCCCGAGACGATCGACGCGATGCTGGCGGCCGTGCTGGACGAGATGCCGGCAGAGCGGCTGGCCGGTCATTACCATGACACTGCAGGGCGGGCGCTGCAAAATGTCGATGCCAGCCTGGAACGCGGGGTGCGGGTCTTTGATGCGGCTGTGGGGGGCCTGGGCGGTTGCCCTTACGCGCCCGGTGCGGCGGGAAATGTCGCGACCGAAGCCCTGGCCCAGCATCTGGCGGCGCGGGGGTATCGACATGGCCTTGACATGGAGGTCATCGATCGTGCGGCCGCCCTGGCCCGCAGCATGAGAGGGAACGTAGATGCCTGAAACGATCCGTATCGACAAGGACGCCCGGGGCGTCGCCACCCTGTGGCTGGCCCGGTCCGACAAGCACAACGCCCTGTCGCGCCAGATGATGGACGAACTGACCGAAGCGGCGGGCCAACTGGGCGCCGATCCGGCCGTGCGTGCCGTTGTTCTGGCGGCCGAGGGCGCCAGTTTCTGCGCGGGCGGCGATCTGGGCTGGATGCGCCAGCAGATGCAGGCCGACGAGGCGACGCGGCGCGAGGGTGCGCGGGCGCTGGCGGGAATGTTGTCGGCGCTGAACGGTCTGCCCAAGCCGCTGATCGCGCGCGTGCATGGCAATGCCTTCGGCGGCGGGGTCGGGATGATGGCGGTCAGTGACATCGCCCTTGTCGCCAGCACCGCCAAGTTCGGGCTGACCGAGGTGCGCCTTGGCCTGATCCCGGCCACGATCGGGCCTTATGTGGTGGCGCGGATGGGCGAACCTGCGGCGCGGCGCGTGTTCTTTTCGGCCCGGATCTTCGGGGCCGACGAGGCGGTGAACCTGAACCTGGCCGCCCGGACGGTCACCCCCGACGCGCTGGACGAGGCGGTCGAGGCCGAGATCGCCCCCTTCCTGCTGGCGGCCCCCAGCGCGGTTGCGGCCGCCAAGGCGCAATGTCGCGCGCTTGGGCCGCGCATCGACGCCGCCTTGATCGAGGACAGCATCGACCGGCTGCTGGCGGTGTGGCAGGGCCACGAGGCACCTGAAGGCATCGCCGCGTTTTTCGACAAGCGCAAGCCCAGCTGGCAGGCATGAAAAGGCCCGCCGCGCCTGAACGCGGCGGGCCCTTGTCATCAGCGGGACATCACATCCCTTGGTACAAGGGGAAGCGGGCGCAAAGCTCGGCCACTTCGGCACGCACCTTGGCCTCGACCTCGCTGTTGCCGTCATCGCCGTTCGCGGCCAGGCCGTCCACGATCTCGACGATCCAGCGCGCGATCTGACGGAACTCGGACTCGGCAAAGCCGCGGGTGGTGCCGGCAGGTGCGCCGAGGCGGATGCCGGAGGTCACGAAAGGCTTTTCAGGGTCGAAGGGCACGCCGTTCTTGTTGCAGGTGATGTGCGCGCGGCCAAGGGCTGCCTCGGTCGCCTTGCCGGTCACGCCCTTGGGGCGCAGGTCGGCCAGGCAGAGGTGGTTGTCGGTGCCGCCCGACACGATGTCGATGCCGCCCTTCATCAGCTCGTCCGCCATGGCCTGCGCGTTCTTGACCACCTGCGCGGCATAGGTCTTGAATTCGGGACGCAGCGCCTCGCCGAAGGCCACGGCCTTGGCCGCGATGACATGCATCAGCGGCCCGCCCTGCATGCCCGGGAACACCGCCGAATTGATCTTTTTCGCGATGTCGGCATCATTCGTCAGGATCAGGCCACCGCGCGGCCCGCGCAGCGACTTGTGCGTGGTCGAGGTGACGACATGGGCATGCGGAATGGGCGAGGGGTGCTGGCCGCCCGCGACCAGGCCCGCGATATGGGCCATGTCCACCATCAGATAGGCGCCGACCTCATCCGCGATCCTGCGGAAGGCGGCCCAGTCCCAGACGCGGCTATAGGCCGTGCCGCCGGCGACGATCAGCTTGGGCTTGTTCTGGCGCGCGCTTTCGGCGATCGCCTCCATGTCCAGCAGTTGGTCCTGCTGGCGCACGCCATAGCTGACCACGTTGAACCACTTGCCCGACATGTTCACGGGCGAGCCATGCGTCAGGTGCCCGCCCGAGTTCAGGTCGAGGCCCATGAAGGTGTCACCCGGCTGCAGCAGCGCCAGGAACACGGCCTGGTTCATCTGGCTGCCGCTGTTGGGTTGGACATTGGCATATTCGCAGCCGAACAGCTCTTTCGCACGCTCGATCGCCAGGTTCTCGGCGATGTCGACATACTGGCAGCCGCCGTAGTAACGCTTGCCCGGATAGCCTTCGGCATATTTGTTGGTCAGGACCGAACCCTGCGCCTCCAGCACGGCGCGGCTGACGATGTTCTCCGAGGCGATCAGCTCGATCTCGTCGCGCTGACGGCCCAGTTCCTGTGTGACGGCCTGGGCGATGTCAGGGTCGCGGCTGGCCAGGCTTTCGGTGAAGAAGCCATTGTCGCGGGTGGGGGCGTTCATCTCTCGCGTCCTTTCGTGGCTGGGCGGCTGTGGTTCCCGGCGTTCTAACGCAACGACCTTTCTGCGAAAAGTGACAAAACGACCGGCGGCGCGGTGGCTGCGACATGGGCGGCCGGCGGGGCTTGTCATCCGGGCGGACGCGCGTGATGCTGCAGGCCAATCAGGGGGACACGCGGCCGATGACGCCCAGCATTCATTTCACCGCCAGCCAGGCCGCGCCGGCGCTGGCCGCGCGCGCCGCGCTGGTGGCCCGGTATGGCGATGCGCCGCTTGACCGGGCGACGGTCGTGGTGGCGCTTGGCGGCGACGGCTTCATGCTGCAAACGCTGCATGCGACGCAGGGGCGCGACCTGCCGGTCTATGGCATGAACCGCGGCACCGTCGGCTTCCTGATGAACAACTATGCCGAGGGCGATCTTCCGGCGCGTCTGCAGGCAGCCGAGGAAACGGTCATCAACCCCTTGCGGATGTGCGCCACCTGCGCGGACGGCGCCCATCACGAGGCATTGGCCATCAACGAGGTCAGCCTGCTGCGCGAAGGCCCGCAGGCCGCCAAGCTGCGCATCCACGTGGACGGCCGGATGCGGATGGAGGAGCTGGTCTGCGACGGTGCGCTGATCGCGACGCCCGCAGGATCGACCGCCTACAACTACTCGGCCCACGGGCCGATCCTGCCCATCGGTTCGGAGGTTCTGGCCCTGACCGCCATCGCGCCCTTTCGTCCACGCCGCTGGCGCGGGGCGCTGCTGCCCAAGACGGCCGAGGTCGTCGTCGAGGTGCTGAACCCCGAACGTCGCCCGGTCATGGCCGACGCCGACAGCCGTTCGGTCCGGAACGTGACGCAGGTCCAGATCCGCAGCGCCCAGGACATCCGCCACCGCCTGCTGTTCGACAGCGGCCACGGCCTGGAGGAGCGGCTGCTGCGCGAACAGTTCGTCTAGGAGCGCCTCAGCCCGCGCAGATCTGCTGCAGGGCCACCCATTGTTCATCCGTCAGCAGGTCGGCCGGGGGTTCGCCCGCGCGGATCGGATCCGCCTCGATCAGCGGCAGGACGGCTGCGCCCGTGGGATCGATCGTGCGGGCATAGGGTTCCGTCGACAGGCCCAATTCCGCAAAGGCCGGGGGCAGGGCGGCCGGGTCGGGCAGGGGCAGGGGCTGGGTCAGCAGAACGTCGCCATAGCCTTCCATCGCGCTGCGCGGCAACGTTCCCAGCGTCATCAGCCGCAGCGCGGCCATCAGCCCCGCATGCCGCAGGGCCTGCAGCGTCACTTCCTTGTCGTCCTGCGCCAGCCGGGCTGCGACCAGATGGCCGGCGGCCGCGTCCAGCGTGGGCTTGTCCGCCAGAAGATCGTTGCCCAGGACATACAGGTTGCCCGGCAGGCGCCGCGCGCCGTTCAGCGGCCCCGGCACCACCTGGACCAAGGCCTCGCTGCCCGACAGGCGCGGCGTGATCCAGTCCAGCACCTGCTGGCCGGATCTGCGGCGGCAGACGGCGCCCGCGTCGTGCTGGATATCGGTCAGGATCGCCATGCCGATGGTGCGCGCCTGCGCCGGGGGGGCGATGGCAGCGGCGTGGCGGATCATCGCGTCGGGCAGCCACAGGATCGCGGCGCCCAGCATGGCCAGCGCCGCAAGTCCCGTCACCACGCCCCGCAGCCGGCGCGGCGTCGCGCGATGGGACGCGATGGCGCGCTGCACCCGCTCGATTGCGTCGATCATCAGGGGATCGTCGATCA
>VGDE01000210.1 GCA_016869875.1 Alphaproteobacteria bacterium | reverse complement strand
GATCGAGACTGCCCAGTCTGCGCACATCCCGCGAACCAGTTCGCGCGACCGTTCCGGCTTCAGAGCTTTCGCCGAACGACATCCTGCAACATCTGGCGGTCCAAGGTCAGGTCCGCCACAATCCGCTTCAATCGTGCGTTCTCGTCTTCGAGCTGCTTCAGCCGGCGCATCTCGTCCGGCAGCAGACCGCCATACTTCTTCTTCCAAGCAAAGTAGGTCGACTGTCCGATCCCCGCCTTGCGACAGATCTCGGCAACCGATGTGCCCTCCTCACCCTGCTTCAGGATGAACGCCTTTTGTTCACTCGGGCTTACGCGGCCCCACTGGGGCCACGGTCCCTCGCTCATCCGTAAACTTCGATGCCTTCATCTTTCTCAGCTCCTCTCCCAGCCAAGAAATGTTAGCCGAAAACTCCAGTTTCAAACGGTCCAGTTCTCAGGGGGCAGAGCAAAGAGGGATCTCACTTCGCTGGCGGCTATGATTCAAGCTTCCTCCTGTGTTGGAGGTGAGCTTGGCACGCAACCTGATGTCGGATGACGAGGAGGCACTCGTTGAGGGCCTCATCCGGGCCGTCCGGCAGGCGATCGGCGAAAGCCTGTCAATCATCGTCGTGTTCTGGACGGTACTTTCTGGATCGCACGAACAAGTGCGCCTTGGCGAGATCTGCCTGAGGAGCTTGGCAGGTGGGTCTCGGTCTGTTGCCAGTTCCGACGCTGGACGCTGGCTGGGCCTTGGGACGATGTCGTGGACGCGCTGAACAGGCCGGAATCGTCCCGGACCAGCTCCCCATGATCGACAGAACCGTGATCAGGGTCCACTCTCATGCCGGTCCGCGGTGATGTCATGGTCAGCCTGGCTGCTGCGCAGAGCGACTGACCAGCTCGGCCCGCCTCCAGAGCGCGAGTCCCACTATCAGTTGGGACATCATCCTAGCAGGATGCAACAAACAGTTGAGAACCGGCCAGCCGCCGTCACTTCTAGAAAGTCCAGCTAGCAAAGGACAATGCCATGGTGAAGCCGGCTTCATCATAGAGACCTACCGAAGACTTGACCCTGCGCCAGCCAAACGAGGCGGTCGCTTGGTCGCTTACGCGTCGATTGACGCCAACGGTGAACACATTGTCCCTTCGAGGCTCTCCAAAGAAGCGCCCTCCTGTTACCTGATCGTATTGCAGGTTTATCGCTGTACTTTTTCTGAAGACGCTACGAGCTAGTCCTGCACGAGCTGAAAAAGTGACCCCATGCCAGTCTGGAATATGCTTTGCAGCTTCTATGCTGAAATTAGTGGCGCCTAAATCTGGCACCGCCGCGCTGTAATCCAGACCGACCGAAGGCCGGCTTTGGCCCTCCTGCAGATTCAAACCAAGGTGAGGTGCCATTTCGTAAGTCGCGCCCTTAGCTTTGGAAAGCCAGGTAGGTCCGGCAGAAAGCCGGGTTTCGCCATAAGGATCGTCGAGCGCAGGGTCCAAGATCCGTTGCTGGACACAGGCGTCAAACCAAATCCAATCTCCACGATAGTCAGACGCACATAGCGACATGCCCAATCCCTTTCGGCTCATATCGGCCTCGGGAAGCGTTTCTGCGCTAGCCCATCCCGTCAAAGTCAAAGTGGATGCGAAGCGGTAACGCCATTTGGCGGAGGCAGTGGTCAGCGCACCTAGCACCAAGCCGCCCACGGCGCGGGACTCTGGATCGACGACAAAATGAAACCCCGCGATGTTGAAACTCTTACCCGGCGTTCGGTTGTTGAAATTGCCGTCCCACGACAGGATAGGAGAGATTTCCCAATTGTACCGAACTGGCAAGGGTGCCTGTGTTGCACCCAAGTCATAGATCATGCTCGCCATAAGCGGCCGCGCGTCGGCTGGCGGGTTATTAGATAATGCATAAAGCAGAAGCCGATCGGACGAACCGTGCAGCGCTTCGCTCCAAGCCGCAGACGTACCTGTAGCCGCATGAGCAGCGCAGCCCAGTGAAGCGCATACCACCCATGCAAGGAAAAAGCGGCGGAACGTTTGGATCATGTTAAAAGCCGGCTAAAGCTACCGAGGGATCATTTGGCGCGATCACCCGCAGCCATCATGCTCCATCTGCGGCCATTGTCCATTTGGCCTCTTACAAAGGTATAACTGCTTTGCGCCTTGCTGCCCGAGAAGGTGGTATGTCCTTCTCCGGTTACGGTCCTGGCGTATCCATTCGGCTCAAGATTTCCTTGCGCCCTGACAACAGCTGAGCCTGTTTGACGGTCCAGTTTGCCTTGGAACGTGACCTCGCCCGGAACCCTTTGTTCGTTGTTTCGCCGAAATTCTCCGGCTCGCCCGGCAACCCTTCCGCTGGAGAAATCCGATGTCAGCACCATCCGTCCAGTCGCCTCTGCCACAGCGTTGTGATCAAGATCGAGCAGCGCATAGCCGGTATAATTCGCCCGACCTGACGTCGGAATGTTTTTCGGCGCAGTCTTGCCCTGCCGAGCCGGCCTGGTCAGCGTTTCAAGCGACGGAAGGAACATTTCTTCAAACGTGCTGTCGAGACCCGGAAGATTTGGAGCCGCCAAGGCATTCGGCGCCCGCTCACTACCACCGCCGTTTCCTCCACTGCCTCCGCATGCTGCTACTACAAGAACCATAACCACAGGAAATCCCAACCGAGCAGTCATCTGATCAAATCCTTCGAAAAACCAATATATATCGCTTTAAAATAAGCTCTTTGTACTTGTCGGGAGGTAGCACGCCAATTCCCGTGTTTCAAACTTACGAAGCAAATACGGCGTTAAGCAGTGGCCGATTTGTTACAACGTAAGGATGTAAGCCAGGTTTAGATGGGGCGTTCGGCTTGCGCCCCACTTCCTGTCCCGGACTGGATGTATCGGTAAAGGAGACCTTGATCTGCATTGTCGATGAGGATGGCCACATCTCTCGTGCCTTCCATGGCTTGAGTGGATCGGGCTGGAAGCTGCTCCTTTATCCCGGTGACTGTTTGAGGGCTCGGCCGGCTGGCCTTCCGGCGATCTGCATCGAGACCGCCATAGCAAAGCTATCCTCAAGGCGCAGGTGAACAAAAACGACCGCAATGGACGCGCGGGTTCGCGCAGATGGTGCGTGTCAACCTGTATCGCCCCGTGCATGTGCAGACCCTTGCAAGCCAGAAGCACCGTGCCCTGCTGCGCAGCCGCAAGCTCCTGCAGGAAATGGCTCCTGCGATCGAGAGCGACATCCGCGACCTGTTGCGCGATTTTGGGCTCAAAGTGAGGATTATCAGTGCGGGAAGGTTCGAAGCCCGGGTCAGGGATCTCATCAAGGCCTTACCGGATCTGGGAGAGGTGTTCAGCGTCCTGCTCGCCGGAAGATGCAAGCTCCGCGAGGCGTTTTCACAGCTGCACCGCAAGGTGCTGGGCATCGTGAGGAAGAACGCCGTTTGCATGCGCCTGATGACGACCCCCGGATTTGATCCGGGGGCCTCTCGAGGACATTCAGGTCAACCGCCCAGAGAAGCGGAAGTGGTTCTCAAAAAACACCAGTGCCCGTGGTCCTGCGTCTGCTAGCCTAACCTTGTTCCGCGATCTTGGTGAACTCGCAACAATCAACCGCCGTGCTAATGAATTCTTAAAGCGCATCTTCTGGATGAGGCACGTCTTGCGTCTTCGCCCCCCCGTGTTTTTCTACCAGAGCGACCAGCGGTTGCTCATTCAGCGTGCTCGCGAGATCGTTGGCGCCGAGTTGTACGCACGAGCAACCGCGTCTCAATGCAGGCTGGGCGACGCTCCTGATGCCGGCTGACGGGCAAAGGGAATGACATTATAGATTTTGGTTTTGCGGGAGGCCGCAGCGCAGTCGTTCAACCAGCGTATCTGCCAGCCCGGCCCGCTGTCAGCGTAGCAGGACAAGCATCCCTTCAAATGGGGGCTCATCCACTGGAGTTCGCTTCCACAAGTTTTGCACCACGCGTTGTCGTGCATCGTCCGTTTCTATCACACTGATTTCATTAGCTTCTGTCACACGAAGCTTCAGATTGAGTTAAGGGCAGACATTTGACGCTGCGTTACATGGTTCTATGAAATTGCACTCTGCTCATGCACAGGGGAGCGGCAGCGGGTTTCCTTTGCAGCGTGCATGAAGATAACATTTATCTTCCCTGCCATTGCAGCAAAATGTCTGCTCGCAGGCTCAAATGAGGAAGGACATCCCATAGCAAGCATGAACCGCCTCCTCGGCATGGCAGTCCCGGACAACGAGCTTGCGGCGGGCGGCGACACTCGGCTGAACACGATGCAGCGATGGGGGACGCAGACCATCCGCACCGACTGCAGGATGGAACACGTCATGACCGCACTTGGCCGGTTCGACCGGTCCGCAACGGACAGGCTGATGGACGGCTGCCGGTCACGGCGGATGCGCGTGCTGCTGGTTCTGGGCTGCGGAATGCTGATGGACAATCCCGCAGCCCGCACCCAATTCCGCACCTTCGCTGAGGCTGCCGCGATCCGCTACAAGGGCAAGGTCGCGTGGTGGGAGATCCTGCACGAAGCCAACATGACATACCTCCGGCCAGCCAGCTACGCCCTGCTACTTCGCGTCGTCTATCCTGCAATCAAGGCAGTTCAGCCAAAAGCCGCTGTAATCTATGGCGGAAACGCCAGCATCCCCAGCGAGAAGGCTGCCTGGCGCAGGCGTTAGCTCGACCCGGCGAGGGTGGCGACGCTTCCCCACGATGCAACACCGCAAGCGCGCCATGCATCTGCGACAGATTGTTTCTGAAGGAAAAACGGAATTGCAGGCTCCCAGCAGGCGGGGCTGCGCACGCATGCTTAACCGATGATCAAGACCCGTTCGGCAAAACCGCCCGCTCACCGCGGGCTTTTTGCATTGGAGAACCTCATGAACACCGAACACTGCCGCCGCCTTGCAGAACTGTTTGCCGATGTCAGCAAGACATTCGCAGCAGCCGCAGACACGCCCGCACCGTCGCCAGAGGCTGAACCGGCACCAGCCCCAGTGCCGGAGCCTGTTTCCGTGCCCATGCCCACTGCGCCGTCGCCGGTGGCACCTGCGCCGGCACCCCAGCCTGCGCCGCAACCCACGCCTGCGCCCGCCCCGCAGGCGAGCTTGGCCGGGATGCTGGGCTTTGCGATCCCTGATGGGGAACTGCTGGCCGGTGGTGACGCCTGGATGGACCGGATCGCGGCCTTGGGGGCCAAGACCGTGCGCTTCGACGTGCGCCTGGAGCGCGTGCAGCCGACGGCGGGTGCGGCCTACCAGTGGGCCAATGTCGACCGGCTGGTGAGCGGCCTGACGACCCGCGGCATCAAGCCGCTGATCCTGCTGAACGCCCCGGCCGATCTGATCAACACCGACGCCGGCCGTACCCGCTTCCGGGCCTTTGCCGAGGCCGCCGTGCGCCGCTATGGCAACCGCTGCCAGTGGTGGGAGATCCTGAACGAGTGCAACCACACGGTCTTGACCCCCGAGCAGTATGCCGACCTGCTGCGGGTGGTTTATCCGGCGATCAAGGTGATCCAGCGCGACAGCGTGGTGATCTATGTGGGCAACGCCTCGATCCCATCCACCACCGGGGCGACCGTGCAGGGGGCGGTGGACTACCTGCGGCGCACCTATGCCCGTCTGAACGGCACCCGCGCCTTTGATGCCGTTGGACACCATCCCTACCAGTACCCGCTGCTGTTCAACCGCACGGACAGCTGGACCGGCCTTGGCGTCATGCGCTCGATCCGCTCTCTGATGAACCAGAACAACCACCAGGACATGCTGATCTGGATCACCGAAGCCGGCGCCCCGACATCGGGCGGCAACCAGGCGGTGTCGCAGGCCGACCAGGCGGAAACGCTGCGCCAGCTGGTCGACATGGCCCGCGCGCCGA
>VGDE01000209.1 GCA_016869875.1 Alphaproteobacteria bacterium | reverse complement strand
TCGGCCCGCCCATTGCGCCATCGCGGTCGATGTCCGTGTAGATGATTGCCGCCACGCCCGCGTCCTGGAAACGGCGGGCCAGGTCGGTCGCGTCGATGTCGGTTTCGGTGGCCCAGCCACGCGTCGCCACCCGTCCGCCACGCGCATCGATGCCGACGGCAATGCGGCCGGGAAAGGCATCGGCGGCCTTGCGCACGAGGTCCGGGTTCTCGACCGCGACCGTGCCCAGGATCACGCGCGTCAGGCCGCGGTCCAGCCAGCTTTCGATCGTGGCCATGTCGCGGATGCCGCCGCCCATCTGGGCGGGGATGTCGATGGCCGCCAGAATCGCCTCGACCGCCTGCGCATTCACGGGTTTTCCCGCAAAGGCGCCGTTCAGATCCACAAGATGCAGCCATTCCGCGCCGGCATCCTGAAACGCGCGCGCTTGTGCGGCGGGGTCGGTGCCGAAGACGGTCGCCGCCTCCATGTCGCCGCGCAGCAGGCGCACGCAGTTGCCGTCCTTGAGGTCGATGGCGGGATACAGGATCATCTGGCAGGCTCCGACATGGAAGGTCGCGCTTCCTTTGCCACGGAGCGGTCGGAAACGTAAAGGCCCGGACCTCACGTCATGCTTGCCCGAACGGGGTTCGCGCCAGCACTCTCGGTTCATCCTGAGGAGGAGGGATCATGCGTCATTTCATCCTGGCAACCGTTCTGGCCCTTGGCGCGGGGGCGGCCGCGGCCGACCCTATCGAGGGCATCTGGCAGACCCAGCCCGACGAGGGTGCCTTTGCCCATGTCACCGTCGCGCCCTGCGGCGCCGCCTTTTGCGGCACTATCACCCGCACGTTCAAGGATCGTGCGGAGTATCGTTCGCCCCACCTCGGCCGGCAGATCGTGATCGACATGGCGCCGCAAGGGGGCGGCTCCTATCAGGGCCGCGTCTGGCGGCCGGCGAATGATCGCGTTTATTCCGGCAAGGCCAGCGTTTCCGGCAACCAGATGAGCCTGTCGGGCTGCGTGGCAGGAGGACTGCTGTGCAAAAGCCAGACTTGGGTCAAGGTTCAGTGATCTGCACCAAGGTCTGAGGGCGATGCGCGAACCATGTCCGCGCGACGGCGTTTCCGAACCCGAACGGGAACACAAAGGATCACCACATGCCGATGATTTCTGCAAAGGACGGAACGCAGCTTTACGTCAAGGACTGGGGTCAGGGACGGCCGGTCGTGCTGATCCACGGCTGGCCCCTGACCGCCGACAGCTGGGAAGCGCAGGCCGTGGGCCTGGCCGAGGCCGGGTATCGCGTCATCAGCTATGACCGGCGCGGCTTTGGGCGGTCCGAGCAGCCTTGGACGGGCTATGATTATGACACCCTGTCCGACGACCTGGCGGCGGTGATCGAGGGGCTGGGCCTGCAGGACGCCGCCATCATCGGCTTTTCGATGGGGGGCGGCGAGGTGGCGCGGTACATGTCGCGCCATGAAGGACGGAACGTGGCCCAGGCTGGCTTTCTGGCCTCCATCGCGCCGGGGATGCTGAAATCCTCGGACAACCCGGATGGCGCGCCTGCCGACCTGTTCGAGCAGATGCGCGCGGGCCTGCGCGAGGATCGGCCGGCCTTCCTGTCGGACTTTTTCGAGGACTTCTTTGGCCAGGACACGGCCGAAGGCGGGGTCAGCGACCCGATGCTGGACTGGGCCTGGGACATGGCGATGCTGGCAAGTCCGCGCGCCACGCTGGAATGCGTCACAGCCTTCGGGACGACCGACTTCTCGCGCGACGTTCAGAAGATCACGGTGCCGACGCTTGTTGTGCATGGAACCGGCGACAAGATTGTTCCGATCGAAGCCACGGCGCACCGGCTGGCCAGGATGGTGCCTTCGGCCAAGCTGATCGAGTACGAGGGCGCGCCCCATGCGCTGACGTCCACCCATGCGGATCGCCTTTTGCAGGATCTGAAAGCCTTCCTGGGCTGACGCGCGCCAAGATCCAAGGTGCCGGGGCGGGATCGCCCCGGCACCTGTTCTTCGGGCAGTCTATTCGGCGGCCGCCTGTGGGCGCCACTGCGACACGCAAGGGATCTTGGTGCGGTCGCAGCGGTCGGCATATCTGCGCGCGATGTCCTGCACCTCGGTCAGCAGGCCGTCCTGCAGCTTGATCGGCTGAAGGCCCAGCCCCAGGAAACGGTCGTTCACGACATGGAGGTCGTTCTCGTCCGCCTCGTTGCGCGGGTTCTTCTGGAACGCGACCTCGACACCGGTTTGCGTGGCAATCATCTGCGCCAGGTCACGCACCCTGTGCGTTTCCGTCATCTGGTTCAGGATCTGGACCCGGTCGCCCGGCGCTGGCGGATTGGTCAGTGCCAGTTCGACGCAGCGGCAGGTGTCCTGGATGTGGATAAAGGCGCGGGTCTGCCCTCCGGTCCCGTGTACGGTCAGCGGATAGTTCACCGCCGCCTGCATCAGAAACCGGTTCAGCACCGTGCCGTAATCCCCGTCATAGTCGAAGCGGTTGATCAGGCGGTCGTCCAGGCAGGTCTCCCGCGTCTGTGTGCCCCAGACGATCCCCTGGTGCAGGTCCGTGATGCGCAGGCCGTCGTTCTTGTTGTAATAGAAGAAGAACAGCTGATCCTGCGTCTTGGTCATGTGATAGATCGAGCCGGGGTTGGCCGGATACAGGATCTCTTGCCGGTGAGGACCGTGATCAGTCTCGACCTGGATGTTCAGATAGCCCTCGGGGATCTTCATTCCCGCCGTGCCATAGCCATAGACCCCCATCGTGCCCAGATGAACCAGATGGATGTCCTGGCCCGATTCGACTATGGCGGCCAGGATATCGTTCGTGGCGTTCAGGTTGTTGTTGACGGTATAGCGCTTGTGTCGGCTGGACTTCATCGAATAAGGCGCGGCACGCTGTTCGGCGAAATGAACGACGGCGTCAGGACGCTCGTGCTGCAGCAGCGCCAGCAACCGGTCGTAATCCTGCCCGACGGTCAGGTTCTCGACCCGGATCTGGCGGCCGGTCACTTCCTGCCAGGCCCGCACGCGTTCGCCCAAGGGCCGGATCGGGGTCAACGACGACACCTCCAACTCAACGTCGATCATGCGGCGCGACAGGTTGTCGACGATCACCACCTCGTGCCCGCGGGCCGAGAGATGAAGCGCGGTGGGCCATCCGCAGAAACCGTCTCCGCCCAGAACGATGATCTTCATGCTTTTCCTTCCGCTAGGGGTCCAGCCTTGCAAGATCTGTAATACCCGCCGCCGCTCCGCGCTAGCATCCGTATCAAAGCTGACACGAAACCGTCACTTGCGCTGCCGCTGGCCTGCGGGCGGCAGGCTCATGTTCTGCATGTGGGCGGCGACGGCGTCCTCGATGTCGTCATAGAAGGTCAGGCGGCCCTGCTCCAGCACGGCACCGGCCTGGCACGTGCTGCGCAGAAGCTGCATCGAATGCGCCACGACAATGGCGCCGGCATTCGACATACGTTCGTTGAAGACACGGTTCGACTTGGCCTTGAAGGCCGCATCACCCACGGCCGAGACCTCGTCGACAAGATAGGTATCAAAGGGCACGGCCATCGACAGACCAAAGGCCAGCCGGGACCGCATCCCCGACGAATAGGTCCGGATCGGCAGGCGAAAATGGTCGCCGAGTTCGGCGAAATCCTCGACAAAGGCCAGAACCTCGTCCGTGTTCACGCCATACACGCGCGCGACAAAGCGGCAGTTCTGCTCCCCCGTCAGTTCGCCGTTGAACGAGCCTGCAAATCCCACCGGCCAGCTGATCGTGCCGGTGGACAGGATCTTGCCCGAAGTCGGCAGCATCGCCCCCGAGATCATGCGCAGCAGCGACGACTTGCCCGCGCCGTTGCGGCCCATCAGCGCCACCGACACGCCCGTGGGAAAGGTCGCGTTGATGTTGTCGGCCACCACCTTGTGGCGGCCGTTCAGCGTATAGGTCTTGCAGAGGTTCTGCAGGTGGATCATCGCCGGTCGCGCAGGCTGTAGAACATCAGGCTGCCGATGATCCACAGCAGCGTCAGGAAGCCCGCGATCATCAGCATCAGCTTGAGGCGCTCAGGGAACTCGGCCTCCTGCGCCAGCGTCGGCCGGACATAGGGTGCCAGATAGCGCGACTGGCGCACCGCCTCGGCACGGGCGGTTTCATAGCTGGCAAGGGCCGCGGTGTAGCTGGTTTCCGCGAACTGCCGGTCGACGGCCAGGATCTCGTACTGCCCGACGACGTCGGACAAGGCCACGTTGTCGCCTTCCGAACTGAACTTCTGGCGCTCGGCGTCGATCTGCTCGCGGATGACCGAGATGCGCAGCTCGGTCTGGCTGATACGCGGGTCGGCCGGCTGCGCATTTGCCTGCAGAAGCCCCAGCGATACCAGCTGTTCGGCCAATTGCTGCTGAAGCGACGTCACGACGCCGATCTGGCTTTGCACATCGGCCACCGGGTCCACCAGCTGGTAGCGGTTGCGGAAGTTGGTCACCGCCGCACGCGCCTCGCGCAGACGCTCCTGGGCCCGCTCCAACTCGTCGCGCGAATATCGCAGGGCATCCTCGCGAGCGATATCGTTCAGCTGGTTGATCAGGATGCCGCCCTCATCCAGGATGGCATTGGCGATGTTCTGTGCATCCACCGGATCAAAGGCCAGGATCCGCAGGTCGATCATGCCGTTGTCGTAATACACCCGGACCTTGCGCTCCCATTCGGACACCAGGTCCTCGAGGGACGCATTGCCGCGAAAGCTGAAGACCGGATCGTCGGGCGCCTTGGACCAGATTGCGCGCAGGTCGAGGCGGGCGTTCACCCGTTCGACCAGGTCGCGGCTCTGGATGAACTTGAAGAGGATATCGGAGTCCGAGGTCGAGCTGGAGGTCACCCCCACCAACGATCCAAGCCCGCCCAGCACGTCCGCGGGGCTGGCGGCGGACTCACTGCGCACCGAAAAGCCGACATGCGACGCGTACTGGTCCGCCGCCCGCGTATAAAGATAGTAGGCGCTGAGGATGACGGGAATGACCACGACCAGGACAAAGCTGATCGCCATCCCATAATGGCGGCGCTCAAGCTTTGCGGGGCTGGCAGGCGGCAGAACAGGCTGCTGCAAGGCGGCGTCGATGCGCTTCTGCATTTCCGGTGCGACCTTCTTGGGCCGCTTGGGGCTGCCCCCGCCGGGACGCGCTTCCCTGGCCTCGCCCCCGACTCGTGCCACTCCTGCGCCGGAAGCCACGGAAGGGGAGCGCCGCTTTGGGACGCCGGAATCGGTCTGCGTCGGGGTCTGCGACTGCTGTGGCGCGGAGCCCTTGGCTGCCGCTCCGGCGGCGGTATCCTGGCCGGAAGCTTCGGCGGTCGCGGCACGCAACGGCTGCGATGCGATATCTGGGTCCTGGGCGGACATGCGCTTTCCCCGCCTGTCTGGTTGATCTCTTGCCGGCTGTCATACATAAGCGGAAAGAACAGTTCCAGCACCGATCCCATGCCAGGGTCGTGACCAGCACAAGGCGCCCGGCGCGGCCCGACATGTCCCAGACCACCCAGCCACAGCACCAACGCTCTCCCGTTCCCCTGCCGCAGCGCCGGTCGGCCAGTGGCCCCCGCGAACTGAAGGAAGTCCGCAAGCATCGCAGCTTTGCCAGCCTGCGCGCCATCGGGGCCCTGATCCTGCGCGAGATGCAGACCAGCCACAGCCGCGCCTCCGGCGGCTATGTCTGGGCCATCGCCGAACCGGTGGGCGGGATCGTGCTCTTGACGCTGATCTTCTCGGTCGGGTTCCGCAGCCCGCCCATCGGCACCAACTTTGCCATCTTCTATGCCACCGGCGTGGTGCCGTTCATGGGCTATCTCGACATCTCCGGCAAAGTGTCCAACGCGATTCGCTATTCCGCGTCGCTTCTGGCCTATCCGGCCGTTACCTTCGTCGATGCGCTGGTGGCGCGCATCATTTTCAGCGTGGTGACGCAGATCATGGTCGCCACCCTGATCTTCACCGGTATCTGCCTGTTCCTCGAC
>VGDE01000208.1 GCA_016869875.1 Alphaproteobacteria bacterium | reverse complement strand
CCGGGATCAGCCAAGCGACCTACTTCAACTGGAGTGAGGAGGATCAGCAGACGGTCCGGTGGACTGTTTGCCCGACAAACGCGGTATGGTGGCCTGCTGCCTGACGAGATGCGCCGGCTGAAGGCGCGCGAGGACGAGAACAGCCGGCTCAAGAAGATCGTGGCGGACCTGACGCTCGACCGGGAGATGCTGTGAGGCACGTCATCCGGCGAAAGCTCGTTCGCCAGTCGGCTTGAACCAGTGGCGCCTGCTGGCTCACCCTGGCCGGATGCGCGAACTGGTTCGCGGGATGTGCATCGATTGGGGCGCGTCGATCCGCAGGGCTTGAGGGGCCCTGCGGTTTGACACCTCCATGTTCCACTACAAATTCCGGCGCAGGGACCAGGCAGCCGTCGAGAGACGGATCAAGGAGATCTGCGAAACGCGTGTGCGCTACGGCTATCGACGTGTCCACGTCTTGCTGCGACGGGAGGGCTGGCAGGTGAACATCAAGAACACCCGCAGGATCTGCAACAAGTTGGGTTTGCAGCTCAGGAACAAGCATCCGAAACGGCGAGTGGGCGGGTGAAGGCCAAGCTGCGCGATGATCGCCAGGAGGCAGTCGGGCCGAACGATATCTGGGCCATGGACTTTGTTCACGACCAACTGGCCTTCAACAAGCTGCGGATCCTGACGATCGTGGACACGCATTCCCGTTTCTGCCCCGCCGCCGACCCGCGCTTCACCTACCGCGGCGAGGATGTGGTCCGGACACTGGAACGGGTCTGTGCCCAGGTCGGCTATCCCAGAACCATCCGGGTCGGCAACGGCAGCGAGTTCTTCTCGCGCGACCTTGATCTGTGGGCTTATGCCAAAGAGGTCACCTTGGACTTCTCACGCCCTGGCAAGCCCACGGATCGAGCCATCGTGGCGCCACCGGATCGAGCCCGATGGGGAGGGGCTTCATCGAGGCGTTCAACAGCAAGCTTCGGTCGGAATGCCTGAACGCGCACTGGTTCATGAGCCTTGCGGACGCGCAGGAAAAACCGGAGACTTGGCGTTGGCACTACAATGAAGGCCGACCCCACAGCGCGATCGGATACAACGTCTCGATCGACCTGCATTATCCCGGCGGCGTCACCAGCCCGTCGCCATGACCGAACCGGAAAACTCCAGCATCCGGCGGTCCAAGGTTGGGGAGCGGCGCCTAAATCGGCAAACTCTCATATGAGCGAGGGACGACCGGGGGGCAGGTCAATCATCAACGCGCCCCTCCAGCCAGAAAAAATGCTGAAGATCTACCTTTCAGACAGTTCGGTCCTCAGGGAGTAGAGCAGGGTATGTTGACATGCTCTGGAATGCTTGCGACATACAGTCGCACCTAAAATAAGTGAAGCACAACCTTAACAAGATTGATCTTTAGTCATGCTCCACGCAGTAAAGACCGGCAAAGATGATAACGCCGCTCTAATTAGCAAAAGCCTCACAGGTGGCAGCTCTTGTTTCAACGAAGAGCAGGATGCGGATAGCAATGCACAACCGCTCTCTGATGCGGGCGGCAGTACATCAATAGAAAAAAGGATTATGTCAAGGCTTGGTCTTGAAGAAAGCTTATGAGAGTTCGCCGAGCTGCAGGAAAATCTCTTTGGAAGAAGGCTCTAAAAACTCGCTCCGATTATGTAGCCGCAATCATCCTCTACTTCATTCACCATAAGCGGTTTTCCTTGTTGGCTGGCCAAAGCACGTTCAGTGAAAGAATAGTCTTGCGCAATGCCAGGCCTCATCCAGCTTTCTCAACGTTGTCGGATAAGTATGAAGTCCGGGAACATGTCAAGGAAGCGATAGGGCCACAGCACCTAATTCCAATCTACCAGGTGGTAGATGACATGACAGCTTTCGACTTCACATCTCTGCCGCGTGCTTTCGTCATGAAGGCAACACATGGATCAGGCTGGGTCAAATTAATTGAAGATCAGCAAAATGAAAATGTTGAAGATCTAAAGGCTTTGGCAACGTCATGGCTTAGCAAAAGCTATCACCTGAAATTCCGGGAAAGCCAGTATAAGGCAATCAAGCCAAGGATAATTTTTGAAAAGCTCCTGTTAGAAGATGGTGTTCCCGTCGATGACTATAAGGTCCATTGCTTCAGGAAGAACGGAAAGCTCACCCAAATTCTTCAAGTTCATTCGGACCGGTTCAAAAACCATAAGCTGAAACTATTCTCCGCCGATTGGACGCCTCTGGATATAAGTCTTGTGCATGAGCGCGCACCAGCTGAGACTGTCAGAAAGCCCGCCCAGCTTTCGAAGATGCTTGATCTAGCAGACCGCCTCTCAACCGGCATCAACTACGTCAGAGTTGATCTTTATGTCTCCTCAGGACAGGTCTTCTTCGGAGAGCTCACGTTTACTCCTGGCGCAGGACTTATGCGGCTGGAACCCAAAGAAGTTGAGCGTCAGTGGGCGGCCCTCTTCGATAAGGACAATCACTCGCGATCCGCCCTAACAGGCCACTAAAAGAGGTCAGTGAGAGGAACGCTGTCGGAGCCGGTACGTCCCGCCTGAACAACAGAAAGACCACCCGGATCTCGCGGTTCACCAAGTGGTCGATCTGCCGGGTCCAATCGCACGTGGCCGGTCAGGCGAGCGGCGCCTCGACGACATCCTGAAGTGCACCCACACCCTTGCGCACGCGAAGGGGCCGGCGATCCTCATTCTCAAGCACAAAGACAAGAAGGGAGTGGCCCGTCACTTGGTAGACATGGCCGAAGGGGAAGGTCGGCACTTCCGCGCGATCGGGATCATTCGTGTCGATGAGCCCGCTCCACCGTGCCCCGTCCGGCACCTCCGGCAGGGTGAACAGCACGACGTCGGAATGGGCGTTGAAGATCAGAAGCAGCGTCGCTTCCGAGCCCCGGCGCCGGATACCCGTCGGTTGCGCACGCCCATCCAGGAGCATGCCGAAGCACTTCGCCATCGGGTCCTCCCAATGTGACGCTTCCATCTCGGTGCCGTCGGGCGTCAGCCAGGTCACATCCTTGACGTCGAGTTCCTCATTATACTGCCCGACCAGGAAGCGCCCGCGGTGAAGGATCGGGAAAGCCTTGCGGACCGCAATCACCTTCCGGGTGAACTCGCGCAGAGCGCGTCCCTCAGGTGTGATATCATCCCAGCTCAACCATGATGTCTCGTTGTCCTGGGCGTAGGCGTTGTTGTTGCCGCCCTGGGTGTGGCCGAACTCGTCGCCGGCGAGGATCATGGGCGTCCCTTGGGACAGGAGCACCGTGGCCATCAGGTTCCGCTTCTGCCGCTCGCGCAGGGCCATGATCTCCGGATCGTCCGTCGGCCCCTCTGCACCGTGGTTCCAGGAATGGTTGTTGGAGTGACCGTCGCGGTTGTCTTCGCCATTCGCCTCGTTGTGCTTGTCGTTGTAGGAGACGAGATCGTTAAGGTTGAAGCCGTCGTGAGCGGTGATGAAGTTGACGGTCGCCCATGGCCGGCGGCCGCGCTGGTTGAAAAGGTCACCCGATCCGGAGATCCGCCAGGCGAGATCCGACAGCTTTCCCTCGTCGCCTTTCCAGAAGGCGCGGACGGTGTCGCGGAACTTGTCGTTCCACTCAGCCCAACCCGGCGGGAACTGCCCCACCTGGTAACCGCCGGGGCCGATGTCCCAGGGCTCCGCGATCAGCTTGACGGAGGAAAGAATGGGGTCCTGACGGCAAACATCGAGAAACCCGCCGTTCTCGTCAAACCCGTAGGGTTCGCGAGCCAGGATGGTGGCAAGGTCGAACCGGAAGCCGTCGACCCGCATCTCTGTCGCCCAGTAGCGCAAGCTGTCGGCGACCATCTGAAGCACACGCTGGTGCGACAGGTTCACGGTGTTGCCGGTGCCCGTATCGTTGATGTAGTAGCGCTTGTCGGGCATCAGCCGGTAGTAGTTGGCGTTGTCGATCCCCTTCATCGAAAGGGTGGGCCCCAGCTCATTCCCTTCGGCAGTGTGGTTGTAGACCACGTCCAGGATCACCTCGATGCCGGCGGAGTGGAACTGGTTGACCATTTCCTTGAACTCGTTGACGAAGCCGGAGCGCATGTAGCGGGGTTCAGGAGCAAAAAACGCGATGGAGTTGTAGCCCCAGTAGTTCTTCAAGCCCTTTTCGAGCAGGAAGCTGTCATCGATAAAGGCTTGGACCGGCAGGAACTCTGCCGCCGTGATCCCAAGGGAACGAAGGTACTGCGCCGGCGGCACATGTGCGAGCCCTTTGAAGGTGCCGCGTTCTTCTTCCGGGAGATGGCGGTTGAGCTTGCTGAAGCCCCTGACGTGCATCTCGTAGATGATCGTCTGTTCCCAGGGCACCATCGGCCTGTGCTCTCCGCCCCAGGTGAAGGCTGGATCAATCACGCGGCACTTCGGGATCAGCTTTGCGCTGTCCAATTCGCTGAACGACAGATCCTTGTCGGGATGGTCGAGAATGTAGCCGAAAATCTCCGGCCCCCAGGTCAGCTCGCCAACAAGCTGCTTGGCGTAGGGGTCAATCAGGAGCTTGTTGGGATTGAAGCGGTGCCCGGCATCCGGCGCGTAGGGACCATGCACGCGATACCCATATACTGCACCAGGACGGGCTTCAGGCAGGTAGCCGTGCCAGACCTTATCGGTCTATTCGGGGAGTTCGATCCGTTCGATCTCCGTCTCGCCGGCGTTGTCAAAAAGGCAAAGCTCTACCTTTGTGGCGTGCGCAGAGAAGATCGCGAAGTTCACGCCCAACCCGTCCCAGGTCGCGCCCAACGGAAACGGACGTCCTTCGCGGATCACGGACTTTCGGGAAATTGCGGGCGCCTCGGGGGAGCGTGTCAGTGGTGTCGCCTCGGGCGCGCCGGTCGGGGTCTTCATCATTTACCCATTGTTGATCTTGGCAAAACGCAATGCTTCAACGCCGGTTCCGGGGAAAGATGCCGACGACGTCCCGTGGACAGTTCATCGGAGGCGGGCAGGGTCCAGCCTGCGATCAGGTCGTCGAAGCGTAGACCGGTTCAGGCACCTCGACTGCCAAGCACCTCAACAAGGTAGTCGAAAGTCTTTTGGGTGGCGGTTCATAAGCGGCGAGCCTGCAGTTTTACGGCGCGGACGCCAAACGCGTTTGATCTTCCGGACAGGGACGGAGCTTTGAATGCCGCACAGCCCTTTATTGCAGTCGCTCGTGCAGGCGGAACTGGAGCGCCTGAATGCTGCCACGGCAACCTATCAGCGCCACGAAGGGCATCGAGATCTTCGTACCAATCCGTGCAGCTCCAGAAAAACCTGTAAGAACTGAACCTCTCTGCTGTTCAGGTATGTTGAGGTGAGGATAATGGGCAGACTGCAGCAAGATGAGGACTCACCATGGATGAGAAACGCACACAGAAGATCCGGGACCGGGCGCACGCGATCTGGGAGGAGGCCGGTCGTCCGGAGGGCCGGGATGCCGAGCACTGGGCGCAGGCCGAGCGTGAGATTGCTGCGGCAGATGACGCAGCAGTGGACGCCCCGAAAGCGAAACGGGGACGCACGGCCAAGGCCGTAAGTGATATGTTCGCCGAGGGCTCCGAAGACGCGCCGAAGACGGGCAGGGGCCGCAAACGCAAAGCCTTGACGGAAGACGGCGTGGAGGCACCCAAGGCCACACGCGGCCGCACACCCAAAGCGGCGTCCGGGGAGGCGGCAGGCGGCGCAACGGGGGCCAGCGGGCAGGAGCCTCAAGCTGCCGCGGCAGGGGGTGATGCGCCCAAAGCCAGGCGCGGGCGCAAGCCCAAGGTGGTTGCGGAGGGCTCTGACACGGCCGAGTAGGCGGGCGGCCGGGTGTGCCGCGCATGACGCCGCAGGCCGGCAGCGGAACGGAGGTGCTGGCCGGGCTGGTGGAGCGGGTCACCTTCCACAACGCGGAGAACGGCTTTTGCGTGCTGAACCGCGCCGGGTTTGCCGGAGGCTGATTTCGGTCAGTTACGCGGCCATGTCTTCAGTTTCCACAGCTGCATGGAAGTTGGCCTCTGCTTCTGCGGG
>VGDE01000207.1 GCA_016869875.1 Alphaproteobacteria bacterium | reverse complement strand
GAGGAAACAGATAGCGGCGCATGAGGACGCTCCGAAGCGTGAGGAAGCAACGAAAAACGCGCGGAGAGTCCCCGCGCGTTCAGGTTCGGCATCGGAGGCGGATCAGCTGCCCCAGACGTAGATCACGGCGAACAGGACCAGCCAGATCACGTCGACAAAGTGCCAGTACCAGGCTGCCGCCTCGAAGCCGACATGCTGGTGCTGGCTCATCTGGCCGCGCATGAAGCGGATCAGGCAGACAGCCAGGAAGATGGTGCCGATGATGACGTGCAGGCCGTGGAAGCCGGTTGCGATGTAAAAGGCCGAGGCATAGGCCGTATCGGCCAGGCCAAAGGCGGCGTGGCTGTATTCGTAGGCCTGAAGGCCCGTGAACACGAGGCCCAGGACCACGGCGACGGCAAGACCGTTGATGGTGGTCCGGCGGTCGCCTTCATGCGCCCAGGCATGGTGCGCCCAGGTCACGGCGACACCGGACAGCAGCAGGATCAGCGTGTTGATGAACGGAAGGTGCCAGGGGTCGAAGGTTTCGATCCCGACAGGGGGCCAGACGCCATCGACGATGGGGCTTTCCTCGCTCATGGGATACATGGCGTGCTTGATGAAGTTCCAGAACAGCGACACGAAGAGCATCGCTTCGGACATCACGAACAGGATAAAGCCGTATTGCAGGCCGATGCGCACCACGGGAGTGTGATCGCCGGCCTCCGCTTCGCGCACGACATCCGCCCACCAGGCAAAGCTGACATAGCAGGTGGCCACAAAGCCGATGGCGAACATCCAGGGGCCGGTGATCGGCGCGCCCATCAGCGTCACTTCGCCCGTCATCCAGGCGACCGCGCCGAACAGCATGACGAAGACCGCCACCGCCGCGAGGAAGGGCCAGACCGAGGCCGGAAGAATGTGATAGTCGTGGTTCTTAGCGTGCGCCATGTCGGATCCCCGTCGGCTCCCTCGAATTCGTCTTAATTGATGGTTGCGGCCGCAGCCGTGTCAAGCGCCGCGCTGCGTGGCTCGGTCCTGTGGAAGGTATAGGACAGCGTGATGTCGCGGATATGCCCCGCGTCGCTGTCCTTGACCAGATCCGGATCGACGTAGAAGCTCACCGGCATCTCGATCCGCTCACCCGGCTGGAGGGTCTGCTCGGTAAAGCAGAAGCACTCGACCTTGATGAAGTAATAGCCGGTAACCTCCGGGGCCACGTTGTAGCTGGCCGTGCCGGTCAGAGGCACGTCGGAATTGTTCACTGCCTCATAGAAGGCCAGGCCACTTTCGCCGATCCTCATATCCATGCGCGTCTGCATCGGCCGGAACGTCCATTCGAGATTGGCGTCGGTGTTGGCGTCAAAGCGCACGCGCACGACCTCGTCCAGCACCTCATCCGAGGCCGAACTTGCCACCTGCGTCGTGCCGCCAAAGCCGGTGACGCGGCAGAACCAGTCATAGAAGGGAACGGCGGCCCAGGCCAGCGCGCCCATGGTCACGACCACGCCCAGCAGCATTGCCACTGTGCGGCCTTCGGGGCTGAGGCGCTTCATTCCGCGACCTCCGGAGCGGCGGCCGCATCCTCGGCCTCTGCCGGGATCAGCGACACCCGCGGCTGATGGTCGAAGGCCTCCATCATGTCGCCCTGGCGGACCTTGACCACGGTCAGGGCAAAGACCAGCGCCACAAAGCACAGCAGCACGATCCCGAGCCCTATGTTGCGCGACCGACGGCGGCCATGAATTTCGTGTTCGGTACGCAGTCCCATCACCAGCCTCCGATCCAGCTTTGCACCAGCAGTGCCAGGAAATGCAGGAACAGGTAGTAAAGCGACAGCTTGAACACCTGCCTTTCGACGGCAAACCCGTCCGCGACGGCCTGTTCCTCGGAGCGGCGCAGGATCTGCCAGCCGCCCCGGATGAATGCTGCGTTCAGCACCACGGCCACCGCCATGTAGAGCGGCCCGCCCACGGAGGTCAGGCCCAGCCCGATCGCAAAGGGCGCCAGAACCAGCGTATAGGCAAAGATGTGACGTCGCGCGGTCGGACGGCCATGCGTCACGGTCAGCATCGGCACGCCGGCCTTGTGGTAGTCTTCCTTCATGAACAGCGCCAGCGCCCAGAAATGCGGCGGGGTCCAGAAGAAGATCAGCGCGAACATCAGAAGAGATTCGACGGTGATCCCGCCCGTTGCGCAGGCCCATCCGATCATGGGAGGAAAGGCGCCCGCCGCACCGCCGATCACGATGTTCTGCGGCGTCCAACGCTTGAGCCACACCGTATAGATCACAGCATAGAAGAAGATCGTGAAGGCCAGGAATGCGGCAGCAAACCAGTTGGCGACCAGCCCCAGCATCATGACCGAGATGACCGACAGCACGATCCCCAGACCCAGGGCCTCGCTGCCCTCGACACGGCCGGCGGGGATCGGGCGGCTCTGCGTGCGGTTCATGATGGCGTCGATGTCGCGGTCGTACCACATGTTCAGCGCGCCCGAGGCGCCGCCGCCCAAGGCGATGAACAGGATCGAGCAGAAGGCGATGAAGGGATGCACCTCGCCCGGCGCGATCCACAGGCCGACAAAGGCCGTGAAGACGACAAGCGACATGACCCGCGGCTTCAGCAGCGCGACGTAGTCGCCGAACTGCGCCTCGGGGGTCTCTTCATATGCGTTGATATCCGTCATCGCACCTTCAATCGCGTTTCCTCGGAAGGGCCGGCGGCACCGCCGGCCCGACCTGGGTCATGGGTTCATTCGGCGCGGGCCAGGGTGACCTCGGCCTCGGGCGCCAGGCTGGCGGTCTGCGGCTCGGCCTCGCCCAGGGTGCCGCCCTGCTCTGCGACCCAGGCTGCGTAAACCTCGGGGCTGACCGCCTTCACGACGATCGGCATGTAGGCATGGTTGATGCCGCAAAGTTCATAGCACTGACCGAAGTAGGTGCCCTCTTGCTCGACTGCGAACCATGCCTGGGCGATCCGGCCCGGAACGGCGTCCTGCTTGACGGCAAAGGCCGGGACCGACCACGAATGGATCACGTCGCTGCCCGTCACCTGCAGCAGCACCGTCTGTCCCACCGGAACCACAACGGCGGTGTCGGTGGCCAGCAGGTATTCGTCGTCCGAATAGCCGTAATCGGCCAGTTCGTCCTGGGGCAGCATCAGCGAGTCAAAGGCGATGCCGTTGTCGGGATATTCATAGGACCAGTACCACTGGTTGCCGGTCACCTTGATCACCACGTCCGGATCGGGCGGCATCTCCTGGCTGCGGAACAGGATGGGCAGCGAGAAGGCACCGATGGCGACAAGGACCAGAACCGGACCCAGGGTCCAGCCGATCTCCAGGGGCGTGTTGTGCGTGAACTTCGCGGGCACCGGATTCGAGCGCGAATTGAAGCGGAAGATCACGATCAGCAGCAGTGCGCAGACCAGAACCGTGATCGCGGTGATGATGATCAGCACGAAATGGTCCAGCCATTGCTGGTCGCGCGCCAGTTCGGTCGACGCCGGCTGGAACCCCGTGGCGCCATTGACCGGCTTGCCGATCACGGGCAGATCGCCCAACACATCCTGCGCCATTGCAGTTCCGGCCAGCACGCCCGCAGTTGCGAACCCCGTAGCTGCCGCGACTGCACGGCGAATCATCGCTCTTGCCATCATTCCATCCCGTTGCGTTGGCCCGGCCTGAATGGCCGCGGGGGCCGCCGGGAGGCTGCCCCTTTTCCTTTCACAGTGACCGTTCTATGACCATATCTCGCCCGTCCGGGCAAGACTTACCTACAGCATTTCCCGCCAAGAAGGGAACGCGACCCACTGCCGCGCCCTGCTTTTCCGGCCATCCGGCCGCCATCCACGTCAGGAGATCCGCATGAGCCGCACGTCCTTCGACCCTTTCGCCGCCCATCTGGACCGCGATCGCGCCCTGTCGATCCTGCGCGAGGCCGTGCAGGGCGCCGACGACGGAGAGCTGTTCCTGGAACGCAGCCAGTCGGAATCCCTGGTCTTTGACGACGGGCGGCTGCGCAACTCCAGCTTCATGGCCGGTCAGGGCTTTGGCCTGCGCGCGGTGCGGGGCGAGGTCACGGGCTATGCCCATTCCACCGAAATCTCCGAGCCTGCGCTGCGCCGGGCGGCCGAAACGGCCCGACTTGCCGTCGGACAGGGCGGGGCCGTCCTGGCCGCGCCTTCGGCCATGCGGCCCGTGGACCTTTACTCCGCCATTGATCCCGCCGAGGGCATTCCGATCGCGCGCCGCATCGCGCTGCTGCGCGAGATCGACGACTTTGCCCGCGCGCTGGACCCGCGCGTCGTGCAGGTCACCGTCTCGATGGGCAGCAGCCTGCAGGAGGTCGCGATCCTGCGGCCCGAAGGCGGGCTTGCGACCGATATCCGCCCGATGACGCGTCTGAATGTCGCAGTCATCGTCGAGAACAACGATCGTCGCGAAAGCGGCAGCGCGGGGGGCGGGGGACGTCACGGCCTGGCGCCGCTGATGGAGCCGGATCACTGGAAGGGCCTCGTGCACGAGGCGCTGCGGATCGCGCTGGTCAACCTGCGCTCGGTTCCCGCCCCTGCCGGCGTGATGGACGTGGTCCTCGGGCCGGGCTGGCCGGGCATCCTGCTGCACGAGGCGGTGGGCCATGGGTTGGAGGGCGACTTCAACCGCAAGAAGGCCTCGGCCTTTGCCGGCCTTCTGGGTCAGCGGGTGGCAGCACGCGGCGTGACCGTGGTCGATGACGGGACGCTGCCCGACCGCCGCGGCAGCATCAACATCGATGACGAGGGCACACCGCCCGCCCGCAACGTCCTGATCGAGGACGGCATCCTGACCGGTTACATGCAGGACCGCCAGAACGCGCGGCTGATGGGCGTGGACCCGACGGGGAACGGGCGGCGGGAAAGCTTTGCCCATGTCCCGATGCCGCGCATGACCAACACCTACATGCCGGGCGGGAATGCCGACCCGGCCGCCATCCTGGCCGACCTCAGGGACGGCATCTATGCAGTGGGCTTCGGCGGAGGTCAGGTGGACATCACCAACGGCAAGTTCGTCTTTTCCTGCACGGAGGCCTATCGCGTCAGGAACGGGGTCGTGGGCGATCCGATTCGCGGAGCCACGCTGATCGGCGACGGGGCCACCGCGCTGCAGCAGGTTCGCGCGATCGGGAACGATATGGCGCTGGACCCGGGAATCGGCAACTGCGGCAAGCAGGGCCAGTGGGTGCCGGTCGGTGTGGGTCAGCCGACCCTGCTGATCGGCGGGCTGACGGTGGGCGGCTCGGCCGCCTGACCGTTGCTAACCAGTTGTTAACGACCTTCGGCTATCCGTCGCCACGGATGCACCGGAGGCAGCATGGACACCCGACCCGCCCCTTTCCGCAGGCCCGAGGCGAGCGCGGACGACGACATGGATGTCCTGCGCCTGATCCGTTCGCGTCGCGTGGGGCCGGCGACCTATCACCGGCTGATCGTGGAACACGGCTCGGCCCGCGCGGCACTGGAGGCGCTTCCCCGCATCGCGGCCGAGGCCGGACTTCGCGACTATCAGACCTGCCCGGAAGGCGTGGCCGCGGCCGAACTTGCAGCGGGCCACCGCGCAGGCGCCCGGCTGATCCGCTGCGACAGCTCGGAATACCCCTGTGCCCTGCGCCAGATCGACAGCGCGCCCCCGGTCCTCTGGATCAAGGGAGACCCGGCCTGGCTGTCGCGCGACATCATTGCCGTCATCGGCGCGCGCAACGCCTCGTCCCTGGGGCTGCGCATGGCGCGCGGCATGGCGGCGGGCCTGGGCGAGGCCGGATTCACCGTCGTGGCCGGCCTGGCGCGCGGCATCGATACCGCCGCCCATGTCGCGTCATTGCCCACCGGCACCATTGCCGTGATGGCAGGTGGCATCGACGTGATCTACCCGGCAGAAAACACCGCTCTTGCCGCCCAGATCGCACAAGGTGGCGTGCTCGTGTCCGAACAGCCGCCCGGCACGGAGCCTGCAGCGCGGCACTTCCCCGCGCGGAACAGGATCGTCTCGGGCCTGTCCGTTGCCGTTGTG
>VGDE01000206.1 GCA_016869875.1 Alphaproteobacteria bacterium | reverse complement strand
AGAATTCGTGCGGCTGCGCCAGCAGGGCCTCTTTGCGCTGGACCGGCAGGCGCATGGGTTGCGCTATGGCATCCCGCATGACCAGCTGGAAGGACCGGGCACGGTGATCTTCAACGGCAGCCGCGCGGCCCTGCCCCAGGCGGTCGCGCGCCTGCCCGACCTGCGCGTTGTGCTGGTGACGGCCTCGGTTCCGGTTCTGGCCCGGCGTCTTGCCGCACGGGGCCGCGAAACCGAGGCCCAGATCGCCCAGCGGCTGGCCCGCGCCGGTTCCGCCATGCCTGCGGACAGCCCCTGTCATGTCGTCCCGAACAACGGCACCCCCGAAGACGGCGTCGCGCGCCTGCTGGGGGCGCTTCAGCCCGACAGCGTGCTGCGGTGACGCAACTGGAACCGGCCCTGCCTGTCCTCGGCCATCAGGCACACGTCCGCGATCACGAAGGGGTGCGGCAGGACGGGCGCCAGATGCGCCCGCAGCACAGGCGCGACCTGCGTGGCCACTTCGGCGGACAGCTGGTCGGTCAGCGTCAGGTGGAACCGGAACTCCTCCATCACGAAGGGGTAGCCCCACCGCTGCAGCAACCCGCGCTGACGGAGGGACAGCGTTTCGGGGCGCCGCCGGGCAAGTTCCGCGGCAGTCAGGGGCGCCCTAAGGTCGTCGGTGCCCCGCACCACCGCCTCGCCCAGCGCCAGCAGACTGGCCTCGCAGCCCTCGGCGGTCAAGGCCAGGAACCCGTCCAAGTCCGAAAGCCGCAGGCCGCTGCAGCGGACCGGGGGCAGCCTGACCGCCAGGTCGTCCAGCCGTTCGATCAGCTGCGCCTCGCCGACGCAGGGACGGAACGGCGCGCGGATGGTGCCGTGAAACCCGTATTTGCGCGGGGCGCGCGTCAGGTTGGCCACCGGATGCGGCAGCCCGGGCAGATCGGGATGGCCGACAGCTTGACCGCCAAGGACATCCCAGCCCAGCCATGCTGCCGTGGCGGCAGCAAAGGGACCGGGTTGCGGCGCGTAATAGACCGCATATCGTGTGAAGTCGTTCATATGCCCTGCCCTACCCGCCCTGTGTCACCGGCCTGCAACAGACTTTCGCCATTTCACCCGCTTCGCGATCCCGCTTCAAGATTGGACCAGACCTGATGACCGACACGATCCTTGCCAATGCCACCCTGGTCCTGCCTGACGAGGTGATGGCCGGTCACCTGGTCCTGCGCGCAGGGCGCATCGCCGAGATCGGTCACGGGCGGAACATCCCGCAGGGGGCGCTGGACTGCGAAGGAGACCTTGTCATGCCCGGACTGGTCGAGCTGCATACCGATAACCTCGAGCGTCACATCGAGCCGCGCCCGCGCGTCGACTGGCCCCATGCCAGCGCCATCATCGCCCATGATGCCGAACTGGCCAGCGTGGGCATCACCACGGTCTTTGACGCGCTGCGGGTGGGTTCGGTCATCTCCTCGAACAATGCAGGCTATGGCGAATATGCCCGCGCGCTGGCAGACGAGATCCTGGACCTGCGCGCCAAGGCGGCCCTGAGGATCAGCCATTTCCTGCACCTGCGGGCCGAAATCTGCTCTCAGACGCTGATTGAGGAGATGGACAAGTTCGGGCCCCATGACCGCATCGGGATCGTCAGCCTGATGGACCACACGCCCGGACAGCGGCAGTTCCGCGACGTCAGCAAGCTGCGGGACTATTTCTGCGGCAAGCAGGGCCTTTCGGATGCCGCATTTGCCGAGCATGTGGCCGAACAGCAGGCCCTGCGCGACAGGGTGGGCGCCGCCCACGAGGCCGCCGCCGTGGCCGCGTCCCGCCGCTATGGCGCCGTGCTGGCCAGTCACGACGACACCACGGGCGACCAGGTCGCCGTCAGCGCGGGACACGGGTGTCATTTTGCCGAATTTCCGACCACCGTCGAGGCGGCCCGCGCCTGCCATGACCACGGCATCAAGGTGATGATGGGTGCCCCGAACCTGATCCGCGGCGGCTCGCACAGCGGCAATGTCGCGGCACGCGAACTGGCCGAGGCCGATCTTCTGGACATCGTGTCCTCGGACTACGTGCCGTCCGCATTGCTGTCGGCGGGACTGATGCTGGGGGATCTTTGGGGTGATCTGGCGCGGGGCATCCGGACGATTACCGGCGCCCCTGCGGCGGCCGTGGACCTGCATGACCGCGGCAGGCTGGCGGTCGGTGCGCGTGCGGATGTCATCCGTGTCACCCGCATCGGACATGCCGGTGCGCTGCGGGGCGTCTGGGTCCAGGGCAACCGCGTCTGAGCGGGACTTCCGCGCAAGGAAACCTGACAGCATCCCGGCGTCTTTTTCAGTCCGGGCGCGGACATTCGTGAAAAGCCGGTCTAGAACGGCCTTTCTGCGCCTTTCAATGAAAATGCCCTTACATGATCCACGCCCCACTCCGCCAACTGTTGCGCGAACGTACCGATGACCTGCATCGCATTCTGGACGAACAGGTCGGAGTGCTGGAGGACAAGGAAGACTACATCCGCTACCTGTCCGGCACCTACGCCTTTCGCGCCGCACTGGAGCCCGCGCTGCCACGGGAGGCAGAGGACGTGACGGGTTTGTGGGGGATCGTCCCCCTTGTCAGCACGCTGCACCGCGATCTGGCGGACCTGGGCGTGCCCTTCCCACGCCGGGTGGCGGCGCCCGATCTGGAGGGACGCGCTGCGCAGGCCGCCGCAGCCTATGTTCTGGAGGGTTCTGCCTTGGGTGCCAGGGTCATTGCCCGGCGTGCCGCTGTCCTGGGCATCCGTCCCGATCACGGCGGCCGTCACCTGGCCCTGCAGACGGCAGGCACCGGACGCTGGAAATCCTTCCAGGCTTGGCTGGAGGCTGCGCAGGTTTCGCACGAACAAGCGGTCTCTGCCGCCCGGGCCGTTTTCAAGACGGCGCTGGCTGCACATGGGCTGGGCGACACAACCTGTACGGATGATGCAGGCCTGCGCAACCGGGTGGCGGAAAATCGCCGATCGGTCTGAAATCGAGGATCGTGATGTGCGCCCGATCGTCGCCTTGGCCATATTGCCCGTAACCAAAGGCCCGCCCCGGGCGGACCAGCCACGCCTTTTCTTTAGGACATGATGTCAGCTACGCACCTTTCCGACCTGGCCGGTTGCGACCAGGAACCCATTCATATTCCCGGCTCGATCCAGCCGTTCGGACACATGCTGATCGTCGATGCGGCCACCATGACCATCATCGGCGCTGCCGGTCCGAAAGATACGTGGTCGCGCGATGCACTGGGCCAGCCGCTGGCCCGGGCTTTGGGTGGCGGCCTGGCCGGATTTGATGCGACCCTCCTGCGAAAGATGCCGCTGGTCCTCGACCCTGTTCGGCATGACGGGCAGACCTGCGACGGGATCGCCTATCGCAGCGGCTCTCGCATCGTGATCGAGATGATGCCCCGGCTGGACAATGCGGTTCTGGACGCGGGTTTCCTGTCGCAGCTGGAGATCTTTGGCAGCGCAATGGAACGCTCCTCGACCTTGGCCGATCTTTATCGCAAGGCGGCACGGCTGTTCCAGGACCTGACAGGTTTTGCGCGGGTGATGATCTATCGCTTTGGCGACGACAATGCAGGTGTCGTAGTGGGGGAAAGCTGCGCGGACGGCATGTCAGGCTTCATGAACCACCATTTTCCGGCCACCGACATCCCGGCGCAGGCGCGCGCGCTGTATGTCCGCAACCGCATCCGCGTCATTGCGGATGTCCATGCCCCGGCAGCGCCCATCACCGGAACCGAACCGGGGGTCGAGCTGACCGACCTCAGCGATTCGATACTGCGCAGCGTGTCCCCGGTGCACCTGCGTTACCTGCGCAACATGGGGGTCGGTGCCTCGGCCTCCATGTCGATCGTCAAGGACGGGCAGCTTTGGGGGCTGATCGCCTGCCACCATCCGCAGCCGCGTATCCTGTCGCTGACGACGCGTCTGGCCTGCCAGGCCATGGCCGACAGCCTGTCACGCCAGATCAAGCTGCGCGAGGAAACCGATCTGTACCGCGAACGCATCCGCCTGCGCGCGCACGAGGACATGGTGCTGGGCCGGCTTGGACCCGACGGGTCGCTGGCGCAGTTCTTTGCCGAATCGGGGGCCGAGCTGGCCGACCTGATCTCGGCCGACGGTTTTGCCGCGGTCCAGGGACCGGACCTGTTCACCTATGGCAGTTGCCCCGCAGAGGACGATCTTCGGGCCCTGGCAGACCATGTTTGCCATCCGGGCTCGATCAAGGCTTTTGCCACAAGCAGCCTGGGTCAGGATTATCCGCCCGCGCAGACCTATCGTGACCGCGCCAGTGGCCTCATGGCGGTGACGATGTCGACCGAGGTTCCCACGATCCTGATGTGGTTCCGGGCCGAGCATCTGCAGGTCGTGACCTGGGCGGGCAACCCGCACAAGAACCAGCCCGCCACCCCGGGCGCCGTCCTGGAGCCCCGCGCCTCGTTCGAGGCCTGGTCGCAGGAGGTCAGCGGACGTGCCCGCGCCTGGACGGCGGCGGAGACCGAATCCGCCACGCGGCTGGTCAAGCTGATGCTGGCCGCACGCAACAACCGCCGCATCCACCAGCTGAACGCCGAACTGCGCACGACGCTGCGCGAGAATGACAGCCTGATCCGGCAAAAGGAGTTCCTGCTGCGCGAGGTGAACCACCGGGTTCAGAACAGCCTGGCGCTGGTGGCGTCGTTTCTGCGCATGCAGGGGCGGCTCGCGGGCCCTGACGTGCGCGCGCAGCTGGAAGAGGCGCAGAACCGCCTGACCGCCGTCAGTCTTGTTCATCGGCGCCTGTACCAGGACGACAGCAGCGAGATCGTCGATCTGTCCATCTATCTGGACGACCTGATGAAAGAGCTGAAATCATCGTTGGATGGCGAATGGGGGCCGCTGATCCAGACCGAGTTCGCGCCCATTCTCGTATCCACCGACAAGGCCGTCAGCATCGGCCTCTTGCTGAACGAGCTGATCGCCAATGCCGCGAAATACGCCTATGCCGGCCGCCCCGGTCCGGTGTCGGTGTCGCTGCGGCAGAACCGGAACCGGCTTCGGCTGGAGGTGGCGGACCAGGGCATCGGCTCGGACGGAACCACAAAGGGCACGGGCTTTGGCATGCGGATGGTCGCAGCCCTGGTGGACCGGCTGGAGGGCGAGGTCGCGACCGAGGACAACGCCCCGGGGCTTTGCGTCGTGGTCACGGCGCCTGCGGGCTGACGCCGCTAGCCCCGGCTGGCGGCAAAGGCGGGCGATGCGACAAAGCTGTGGGGCGCCCGCGCCACCGGCGGGGATGAGCAGAGGCTGTCCTGCAGATAGCCAAGCGCCGCCAGAAAGCCCTTGGAGGAAAACGGCTTGGCGATCAGCCCATGTGCGCCGGCAAAGTCATCCGGTATCTTCTTGGGATTTGCCGTCACGAATACGACGATCGTGTCCGGCCACCGGCCCTGGATCAGCGCGTTCACCTCCAGCCCGGTGCTGCCCCGCGCCAGCTGCATGTCCACGAAAGCAACATCGGGCGCAGGCGACATCGGCAGAGCCTCCACATCCTGCGCCGAAACAACCGTTGCAATCACACGATGGCCCGCATCTTCGATCATCATCTCGATGTCCATGGCGATCAGGAACTCATCCTCGACCACAAGAATGCTGAGAGGTGGCTTGGGCTGGTTCATTCACTTTCCCTGCTGACGGTAATGTGGACATTGATCCCGGACCCGGTTGCGGACCATCTGACGCTTGACCGTGCCTGCCGCGACAGGCGCGAGATGATCTGTGCCCCCAACCCTGACGCGGTCACATCGCGCGGCGCACCATTGTCGCTGTCAGTGGCGAGTGTGAGGTGGATGTCATCCTGTTCGGTCCATGCGCTGACAGTGATCACCGACTCCCCGTCATGCCGGTTCTCCGACTGGATGGTCTGGGTCAGGATCTCGTTGATGATCAGCCCGACGGCGGAGGCCTGTCCGGGCGGCACCTCGGCACGGGCCAGATCGGCCCGGATGCGAATGCGCTGCACCGCCTGCGCCTGCACCAGG
>VGDE01000205.1 GCA_016869875.1 Alphaproteobacteria bacterium | reverse complement strand
AGCCGCCTGACCCAAGGCGAGCGGAGCCTGTTGATGCAGCAGCTGAAAGATCTTCGCACGGCGCAGTCCGGCGATGCGGGTTTCAGTGCTGCTGAACAGGGCTTGGTGTTCCAGCTGGCGGACGCCCGCCCGACCCGCAAGCCTGTCGCAGTGCGCGCGCCTTCGCAACGGGCGGTTCAAAGCCCGGCTGCAGAGCAGCGGCCCGTCAGCCGCGCCGAGCCGCCCGCACCTGCCGCAACCGCATCCTCTGGTGCGATGTCGCGGTCAAGCCGTCCGATGGCCAAGCCTGGCGCGGCGGCCGTGCGCGCCGCTCCGTCCTCTGGCAGCCCCAGCCTGTCGGCAGGCGCAGTCGAGCAGGCCATTGCCTCGGCTATCCAGGGCAGCACGGCCGCGCCGGGGGCAGTGCCCTTGACGGCCTTGACCTCTTCTGCGCTGCCGCCCCGACGCAGCGCCGTGAGTGCCGCGGCCAGCGTTGCCGCTCCGGCGGCGACCATGGCCAGTACCGGGGCAGGAGTTGCCGCCAATGCGATGGTGGCCGCCGCGGCGCCGGTCGCGGCGGCCATTTCACCATCGGCTGCCGATCTGCGGGCCGCCGCGGAAGCGCAGGCGGCCGAAGCGGCAATGGCCGAGCAGCGGCGCCAGGATGCGGAATTGCAGGCCCAGGCCGAAGCCCGCGCCCGGTCGCAGGCGGCTGCGGATGCCCGCGCCGAAGCACAGGCCCGTGCCGCCGCCGAGGCGCGCGCCCGCGCCCAAGCCGAGGCCGAGGCCCGCGCGGCAGCCGCCCGCAACCAGCGCTATCAGCCGCCGGAGATCGACCAGGAACCTGAGGTGGTCGCCGCGGTGCCGCAGAACGCGGTCGGCAATGCCGCCGCCAGCGCCACGATCAAGGATGGCATCCGCCTCAACAGTACCCAGATCATCGGGACGGTCGGCGCAGGCCAGGCCAGCCGCGCGCTGGTACGGCTGTCCAACGGCCGGGTGCTGACACTGCGGATCGGCGACCGCATCAATGGCGGAACGATCACGGCCATCGGCGACAGCCGCATCACCTATCAGAAGGCCGGTCAGGCCCATGCGCTTGGCGTGCTGAACGGCCAGTGACATCCGCAGCCCGCATCGCTGCCCGCAGGTTTTCTATCGCTCCAGCCGGGTGATCTGGAAGCCTTCGTTCTTCAGCAGGTTCAGAACGCCGGCCTCGCCGGGAAGATGCAGCGCGCCAAAGGCCGCAACGACGGCCTTGCCCTCGGCCGCAGCCTCGGCGGCCCCGGCCGTCAGCGGCGCGATCCAGGCCCGGTTGCGGTCATCCATCAGGCGGCCTTGCGCCAGCTCCATCTGCTGGTCGACCTCATCCCTGGGCAGACCGGAATTGGCATAAGCGTCGAAGCGTCCGAACTCCCAGATCTTCCAAACGTCCTCGGCGAAATACGCGTCCGTCAGCGTCACGGCATAATCATCAGCATGGGACGCGGCGGGCAGCGACGCGCGGATCATGTCGATTTCCTGCTGCGGCGTCAGGTCGGCGAACAGGGTGAAGACCGTGTCCCAGGGTTCCAGCGCACGCACAGGAACCTCGGCTTCCAGGGCCTCGGCGGTCAGCAGGTGGTCCAGGCCTGCCACCTGCCCCCCTTGCTCGGCCATGGTCCGGATCATGCAGGGGGAAATGCCCAGCATCATCGAGACATACCAAGGTCGCATCCGAGACGCGAGAATCGCGGGTGTCCCGCGGTCGGACATGGCCGCCGCCAGCGCCTGCCACTCCTCGTCCGACAAACGCTCGGGCAGCGTCGGGCCCGTGGGATCGACCATCAGCGTCGGGTCCTCCGTCAGGGCGCGTGTCAGCCGCGCCTCCTCGTCCGGACCGGCCTCGACGAACAGCGTCGCAGCCTCCGCGATCAGCGGGCGCAGACGCTCGACCATTTGCTGGTGGCGTGGGTCGTCGAAGTGATACGTCCCCGCCAAGGTGATCCGCTGGTCCCCGCGCGTGGCCTCGAACAGCAGGCCCCGCCGGAAAGGTACGCCTTCGACGGCGGCTTCGATAACGGCCGCCTGCTCGGCCGACATGGTGTCGAAAAGATTTCGTCCCTCACAGATGGGCGACTGCGCGCCCGCAGCTCCTGACAGGGCCATCAGCAGGACGGGAACAAGGGCATGACGCATGGGATGGTCCTCGGAGTTCGGGTGGCGCATCCGGAACCTGTCACAGAACGGGCAGACGGACCAGTCGCCTGAACGGGAATGGCAGGCCGGACCTGTTGACAGGTCGGTGAACTTTGCCTAGATCAGCGTCATTGGCACTCGCATCCGGTGAGTGCCAACAGGCAACACTGCAACCTGAAACATCGGAGTGTTCTACAATGGCATTCAAACCGCTGCATGACCGCGTGCTGGTCCGCCGCGTCCAGGGTGAAGAAAAGACCAAGGGTGGTCTGATCATCCCCGACAACGCCAAGGAAAAGCCCGCCGAAGGCGAGATCATCTCGGTCGGCGATGGCGCACGCAAGGACTCGGGCGAGCTGATTGCACCCTCGGTGAAGGCGGGCGACCGCGTCCTGTTCGGCAAGTGGTCGGGCACCGAGGTCACGGTCGACGGCGAAGAGCTGCTGATCATGAAGGAAAGCGACATCCTGGGCGTGATCAGCTGATCACCCGCCTGTTGCTTCCATCCCCCAGAAATTCAGGAGATTTTCATGGCTGCTAAAGAAGTCAAGTTCAGCACCGACGCACGCGACCGGATGCTGCGCGGCGTCAACATCCTGGCCGATGCCGTCAAGGTGACCCTGGGCCCCAAGGGCCGCAACGTCGTCATCGACAAATCCTTCGGCGCACCGCGCATCACCAAGGACGGTGTGTCGGTTGCCAAGGAAATCGAACTGTCCGACAAGTTCGAGAACATGGGCGCCCAGATGGTCCGCGAAGTCGCTTCGCGCACCAATGACGAGGCCGGTGACGGCACCACCACCGCGACGGTTCTGGCTCAGGCCATTGTCAAGGAAGGCATGAAGGCGGTCGCCGCCGGCATGAACCCGATGGATCTGAAGCGCGGCATCGACCAGGCCACCCTGAAGGTCGTCGAGGCCATCAAGGCCGCCGCTCGTCCCGTCAACGACAGCGACGAAGTTGCTCAGGTCGGCACCATTTCGGCGAACGGCGAAGCCCAGATCGGCCGCTTCATCGCTGACGCGATGCAGAAGGTCGGCAACGAGGGTGTCATCACCGTCGAAGAGAACAAGGGGATGGAGACCGAGGTCGAAGTCGTCGAAGGCATGCAGTTCGACCGCGGCTACCTGTCGCCCTATTTCGTGACCAACCCCGACAAGATGGTCGCCGAACTGGAAGACGCCTATATCCTGCTGCACGAGAAGAAGCTGTCGTCGCTGCAGCCGATGGTTCCGCTGCTGGAAGCCGTGATCCAGTCGGGCAAGCCGCTGATCATCGTGGCCGAGGACGTCGAGGGCGAGGCTCTGGCCACGCTGGTCGTCAACAAGCTGCGCGGCGGTCTGAAGATCGCTGCCGTCAAGGCTCCGGGCTTCGGCGATCGCCGCAAGGCCATGCTGCAGGACATCGCGATCCTGACCGGCGGTCAGGTCATCAGCGAAGATCTGGGCATGAAGCTGGAGAATGTCGGCATCGACATGCTGGGCCGCGCCAAGAAGGTTTCGATCAACAAGGACAACACCACCATCGTCGATGGCGCCGGTGAAAAGGCCGAGATCGAAGCCCGCGTGTCGCAGATCCGCCAGCAGATCGAGGAAACCACCTCGGACTACGACAAGGAGAAGCTGCAGGAGCGCGTGGCCAAGCTGGCTGGCGGTGTTGCCGTGATCCGCGTCGGCGGCATGAGCGAGATCGAAGTGAAAGAGCGCAAGGACCGCGTTGACGATGCGCTGAACGCGACCCGTGCGGCCGTTCAGGAAGGCGTTGTCGTGGGCGGCGGCGTGGCCCTGGTTCAGGGTGGCAAGGCTCTCGACGGCCTGACCGGCGTGAACAGCGACCAGGATGCGGGTATCGCCATCGTGCGCCGCGCACTGGAAGCTCCGATGCGCCAGATCGCCGAGAACGCGGGTGTCGACGGCGCCGTGGTTGCCGGCAAGGTCCGCGAGTCCTCGGACAAAGCCTTCGGCTTCAACGCCCAGACCGAAGAATATGGCGACATGTTCAAGTTCGGCGTCATCGACCCGGCAAAGGTCGTCCGCACCGCGCTGGAAGACGCAGCCTCGGTTGCGGGCCTGCTGATCACCACCGAAGCCATGATCGCTGAAAAGCCCGAGCCCAAGGGCCAGGCTGCCGGCGGCGGCATGCCCGACATGGGCGGCATGGGCGGGATGATGTAATCATCCCCCTGCCCTTCAGGCAGACGGAAAGGGCGCCCCACGGGGCGCCCTTTTTGCATCACGATCCTTGCGGTCGGTCCCGGGTCAGGTGACCTGGCACTCGACGCCCATCGATTTGCACAGCGACAGAAAACGGGACTGGGCCACCTCGCCCATCAGCTGCCGTCCCGTGGCAGTCAGGCGCAGTTCAAGCACGCCGGGGCGCGGGTGCAATGAGGCCGCGTCGGCGGGATCGTCGATGGCGAACATGGCACCGAAGCGCATGGCCTTTCCCAGGATCTCGGCATTCAGGATCTGATTTTCATCCAGCAGCTTGAACAGGGGCGCCATCTGCGCCTGCGCGCGGTTGTTCTTGTAGCGGTGCAACAGTGCCAGCCCCAGAAAGATCCGTTCAGGATGGCTGAGGGCAGCCATGTTGGCATGGGTGACATTGTCGAAACAGGCCTCGGCCCGATAATCGGGATGCGCACGCCAAGCCGTATCGTGCAGCAGGCAGGCCGCACGTACCAGGCGATCGCGCTCGGGCGGAAGATCAGGAAAAAGCGGCAGCAGAAAGTGGTACAGCTTCTTGCCAAAGCCCGGCAGCCGGGACATCTGCTTTTCGTTGAAGCGCGCGGCCTCGATCAGCGGATCGCGGCGGCGCAGCGTGTCCGACATATGCTCGTAAAGCAGCCCTTCGCGGATACCATAGCTGGAAACCGCCAGTTCCCCCGGCGAAAAAACCTCGATCAACTGGGACAGCACCTGGGCGGCCAGCGGCACCAGTTCGATGCGCGAGTTGGAAATGCCGACCATGCCGCGCAAGGTGTTCAGGTCATGGCCGCCGATCCAGTCCACCGTCTGCGATACCGCATCGGGCGTCATCCGGTATTCGTGCAGCACCGTCATCGGATAGCCCGACCGCTCCATGTCGAGCCGCGCGATGGCACGCCACGAGCCGCCAACCAGATAGATCCGGTCGTGGTCCGTCCCCATCTCGGCGGCAAGCTTCTGCAAAATCCCCGCAATGTGGTCGCGCAGCTTTTCCGGTGGAACCTGCTGCAGGCGGAAGGGACCCAGAGGTGAGGTCACGCGCCGGCCCACCTTGCCGTCGGCCACCTCGGCCAGTTCCATCGAGTTGCCGCCGATGTCGCAGACCAGACCCTTCGCATCCGGCCAGCCCAGCAGGACGCCCTGCGCCGACAGCCGCGCCTCTTCCTGGCCGTCGATGACCCACATCTTGAGGCCGGTTTCCTTTTCGACACGCGCCTGGAAGGCAGGGCCGTCCTCGGCCTCGCGGACCGCGGCCGTCGCCACGCAGGTCAGCGGCTCGATATCCATGCTGCGGCCAAGGGCCGCAAAGCGCACAAGGGCCGAAAATCCGCGCTCGATCCCCTTTGGGTTCAATCGGCCCGTGCGGGCCATGTCTTGCCCCAGACCCGCCATGACCTTTTCGTTGTAGAAATACGCCGGCGACCGTGCGGCCCCGTCAAAGACAACAAGCCGGATCGAGTTCGAGCCGACATCGATGACCCCCACGCGTTTCAGGGCCCGTTTGGGCAGCTTTCTGAACTTGTCCCCGAACGGCTCGATCTTCTGGCCGCTGGTGGTTCGCACCCCGTTCATTTTTTTGCCTTTTCTCACGTTACTGCCCGCTTCCTGCCCTGCCGGGCGCCGCTCCGTCAATCTGCCGAATGGGTGAGTGCCGGAACGTCGCGTGCGCCGGCCGTGCCCCTTCCCGACAGTGACGGG
>VGDE01000204.1 GCA_016869875.1 Alphaproteobacteria bacterium | reverse complement strand
AGATCCTGACCGACTGGCGCAGCGCCGGCCTGATCCCCGAACAGGCGGCCTATCCGGCCTCCGTCGCGCTGTTCTCGGGCGGCCGGGCGGTGCTGCACATCAACGGCGTGTGGGAGGTCCCGACCTTCAAGGACGCGGCCGAGGCCGGGACGCTTGGCTTTGACTGGTTCGCCAATGAGGTTCCGCAGCTGCTGGACCAGCCGGCGACCTGGGCGGATTCCCACGCCCTTGCCATCCCGAACAACCCCAACATGGACCCGGAAACGCGGGCCGCGGCCATGACCGCGATCGGCTGGATGCAGGAGCATTCGATGGCCTGGGCCGACGCCGGCCATATTCCGGCCTATGTCGCCACGGTCGAAAGCGCCGAATACCAGCAGTTGCAGCCGAACGCGACCTATGCGTCGCTGACCGAGCACGCGGCCTTTGATCCCCGGTCGCCGATCGCGGGCGTTGCCTCGCCGCTCTATGACGCCATCAACAATCTGGTGGCGCCGGCGGTTCACGGCTTCATGGAGCCTCAGGACGCGGCCGAGCAGATGAAGCAGGAACTGCAATCGCTGCTGGACTGATCCTGACGCCGGGGGCCCGGACGCGCCCCCGGCACCGCATTTCGCGCCAAAGGGGCTGCCATGTCATCCACCAGACGCAAGAGCCGCGAGCTGCGCTCGGCGATCATCCTCGTCCTGCCGTTCATGGTCATCTTCACGGTGTTCTTCCTGTATCCGACGGTAAAGGTCGTGATGCTCAGCTTCACGAACGCCCCGCTGATCGGTGAAGGGGAGTGGGTCGGGCTGGACAACTACGTCCGACTGCTGAGCGACCGGCTGTTCTTCACGTCGCTGTGGAACAACCTTTACTTCGTGCTGCTGACGGTCATCCCGACGACTGTCATCGCGCTGCTGATCGCGCTGGCCGTCAGCCGCCTCAGCGGCCGGCTCCAGGCGCTGGTGCTGACGCTGTTCTTCCTGCCCTATGTCCTGCCGGTGTCGGTGGTGACGCTGATCTGGGCCTGGATGCTGGACTTTCAGTTCGGCATCCTCCAGCCGCTGATCTCCACCCTGGCGGGGCGGCCTGTCGCGGTCTTCAAGGACCCGAACTGGGTGATGCCGATGATCGCGCTGGTGACGGTCTGGTGGACGAACGGCTTCAACGTTCTGCTGTTCATCGCGGGCCTGCGCAACATCCCCAAGGACCTTTACGAGGCCGCGGCCCTTGACGGAGCTACGGCATGGCAGCGCTTCTGGCGGGTGACATGGCCGCTCTTGTGGCCGATCACCGCGCTGGTCCTGACGCTTCAGCTCATCCTTCAGCTGAAGCTGTTCGACCAGGTTTACCTGCTGTCGCAGGGCGGCCCGTTCAATCAATCCTACGTCGTGCTGCTGCAGATGTACCGCGAGGCGTTCCAACTGAACAACGGAGGCTATGCCTCGGCCCTCGCGATGGTGCTGTTCGCGGTGATCGTGATCCTGTCGGTGGTGCAATTCCAGGTGCTGAAGATAAGAGGCCGCAAATGACCTCCCGCCAGGCGCGCAACATCGCCTTTATCGCCCTTGTGCTGATCGCAGCCCTGATCTGGGTGTTTCCCCTCTACTGGGCGCTGACGACATCGCTGCGCAGCGAGGCCCGGATCGTATCGGATGCCGGCGTCCTGATGGACGAGTTGAACTTTACCGCCTATGCCAACGTGCTTGCCACGTCGCAGCTGCCGCGCTGGTACCTGAACTCGGTCGGGACGTCGCTGATCATCACCGCGACCGTTCTGTTCACTGGAATGATGTGCGCCTATGCGCTGTCACAGTTGCGGTTTCCCGGCCGCAAGCTGCTGTACCTGCTGATCGTGGCCAGCTTCATGGTGCCGATCCCGGCGCTCTACGTGGCCCAGTTCATCCTGATGAACGATCTTGGCCTGGTGAACAGCTGGGCCGGGATCATCCTGCCGCAGCTGGTCGTGCCGGTCGTCATCATCGTCTACAAGCAATTCTTCGACGCGATCCCCCACGAGATGCGCGAGGCTGTCCTTCTGGACGGCGGAGGAGAGTTCACGCTGCTGTTCAAGCTGTATCTTCCGCTGAACTGGGGCATCACTGCGGCCCTTGCGATCATCACCTTCATCAGCGCCTGGAACAACTTCTTCTGGCCGTTCCTGATCGCCACAAGTGAAAGCATGATGACGATCCCTGTCGGCATCACCCAGGTGAACGACACGTTCGGCATCGCCTATGGCCGGCTGATGGCCCTGGCCCTGCTGGCCGCGGCGCCGGTGATCCTGGCCTATCTGGTCTTCCAGAAGCGCGTGACCGAAGCCGTGATGATCTCGGCCGGGGTCAAGGGCTGACGCGGGCCACGGCGGGGGCCATTTCCGGGTTCCCGGCGCAGTCGGGCGCCGTCCAGAGGTGCAGGGGGTGCCCGTCCTCGGGCAGGTCGCGGCAGTGGCCCGATGCGCACAGCCGCCAGCCCGAGCCGCTGGCTCCCGATGCGGCCAGGATCACCTGCTGCTGCGGCCCGATCTGCGGGACAAAGTGCCAGGCCCCGTCGCGGAAGGTGGCGTCGGAGGGCGGCTCCATGCCGGCTCCCGCCCCGGTGATGCGGGCTTCGACCGGGGCAAGGCCCGCCCCGGTGATCTGCCACCGCTCCCACCAGGTGGTGCGGGCGACGGAATGGGTCCAGGACAGGGTAAAGCCCGACGCGGCCAGGGCCGCCAGAACGGTCACGCCCGACGCCACGCACAACATCACGCCGCCGCCCGGGCCCGGTGCAGGCGTAGCCAGTGGAGAACCCCAAAGGCTGCGGCCAGCGCAAAGCCGATCTCGTCGCTGAGGGGCAGCGCCATGATCAGCGCCACGCCGGCCGCAAGCGCCAGCGCCCGTTCGAACCAGGTCGTGCGGTCCAGAAGGTATCCCACGACGGCCACGCCCCAGAGCCCCACCCCCAGGATCGTCTTCAGCAGGATAAAGGCGACCTCGACCGGATAGCCCCAGGCCTCGGCAATGGGGCCTCCGTCCTGCAGCATCAGGGATGGTGTATAGACCGCCATGAAGGGGATGATGAACCCCGCCGCCGCCAGCCGGATCGCCTGCATCGAGATCTTCAGCCCCGGCGCCTTGGCAATGGGTCCAGCCGCGAAACAGGCCAGCGCCACGGGCGGCGTCAGGTCGGCCATGATGCCGAAGTAAAAGACGAACATGTGGCTGACCAGCAGCGGCACGCCCAGTTCCAGCAGGGCCGGGCCTGCCAGTGACGAGGTGATGATGTAGTTGGGGATCGTGGGAATGCCCATACCCAGCACCAGGCAGGTCAGCATGGTCAGGACCAGCGACAGGAACAGGTTGTCCTGCCCGATGGCGATGATCGCGCCGATAAAGGTCGAGGCGATGCCCGTCAGGGTCAGCGTGCCGATCACGATGCCCACGATGGCGCAGGCCATCCCGACGGGCAGGGCGTTCCGCGCGCCCTGGGCCAGCGCGTCGCGGACGATGCCGATGGTGGGCCGTGTTCCCTGGAAGGCTGCGCAGGCCAGCAGCAGGACCGTGATCACGATGACCAGCAGGTTCACGCCATACCGGATGAAGGCCGCCGAGGCGAGGCCGAGCGCGATCCAGAAAACCAGCCGGAAGGCATAGGGTCCGATCATCGCGGCCAGTGGCGTTCCAAGGATCAGCACCGTCACCAGTGCCAGCCCCATCGTGCCCGCAAAGATCGGCGTGTAACCCGCGAACAGCAGATAGACCAGCGCCGCCAGCGGCAGGACCAGCGGCCACTGGTCGCGCACCGCGTGCCACGGGTTCGGCAGGCTGGCGCGGGGCAGGCCCTTGAGGTTGTCGCGCCCGGCCTGCAGCCAGACCATCCAGAAGACCACGCCGAAATACAGGATCGCCGGAATGATCGCGGCCTTCACGACCGAGGCGTAGGGAACGTTCAGCGTTTCGGCCATGATGAAAGCCACGGCGCCCATGACCGGGGGCATGATCTGCCCGCCCATCGACGCGGTCGCCTCGACGCCGCCGGCAAAGGCCGGCTTGAAGCCCGACTTCTTCATCATGGGAATGGTGAACTGGCCCGAGGCCACGACATTGGCCACGCCCGAACCCGAGATCGTTCCCATCAGGGCCGAGGACAGCGTCGCCACCTGCGCCGGGCCCCCGCGGACGCCGCCCACCAGCCCCAAGGCAAAGTCGTTGAACAGGTTCAGCATCCCGGCCCGTTCCAGAAAGGCCGCAAAAACGATGAAGATGAAGATATAGGCCGAACTCACATAGATCGGGCTGCCATAGATGCCCTCGGTCCCGAAGGCGAAATGCTCGACGATCTGGTCGTATCCGTATCCGCGGTGGATGAAGGGCGGCGGCAGGTGCTGGCCCAGAAAGCAGTAGGCCAGGAATATCCCCGCGATCACGGCCAGGGGCCAACCCATCAGGCGGCGCGCCCCTTCAAAGACCAGCACGACCAGGACCGTGCCCATCACCATGTCCATCTGCGTCAGAAAACCCGTGCGACGGATCAGGTCGTTGTATTCGACCCACTGGTAGACGCCGGTCAGAAAGCCCAAGCTGCCCAGCATCCAGAAGAAGGCCTGCCCCCCGCGCGACCGCGCGACCAGGTTGCCGACCAGGCCAAAGCCCAGCAGCAGCAGAAAGCCCACATGCATGGCCCGCACGACCTGGCTGGGCAACGTGCCATAGGCGGCCGCCCACAGCTGGAACAGCGAAAAGGCAATGGCCAGCCAGAAAGCCACGCGGCCCATGAAACCGGGGCCAAAGCCGGGCGGCAGGCCCTCGCTGACCTCGGCCTCGGCATGGGTGTCCAGGGTGGGGCGGGCGGACCCATCGGGGGCGGGGGAAGGGGACATGCTGATCTCCGGAAAATTGTGGCCCGCAGGGGTGCTGCGGGCCGAAACGTTTACTGGATCAGGCCGATCTCGCGGTAATAGCGTTCGGCGCCCGGGTGCAGCGGGATCGAGAGACCGTCGAGTGCGGTGTCCGTCGTGATGCCTTCGGCCGCGCCATGAGCGCTGCGCATCCGGTCAAGGTTGTCGAACATCAGCTTGGTCATCTGATAGGCGGTCTCCTCGGACACGCCCTCATGCGTGATCAGCATGTTGCCCACTGCAGCGGTGGGAACGTCCTGTTCCTGACCGCTATAGGTTCCTGCGGGGATCACGGCCGGCACAAAGGGTTCGCCGATGGAGGCCACGACCTCTTCGGGGATGGCCACGATGTTGATCTCGTGCGTGGCGGACAGGTCCTGGATGAAAGCTACACCCAGGCCCGAGGATTGCAGCGTCGCCTGCAACTGCCGGTTCTTGATCAACTCGGCAGATTCCGCATAGGGCAGGTATTCCACCTTGGCCAGGTCGTCATAGCTCATCCCCGCCGCCTCGAAGATGGCGCGCGCGTTCAATTCAGTCCCAGAGGCGGGCGCGCCCACGGACAGGGTCTTTCCGCGCAGATCCTCGATCGTGGTCGCCCCTGCAGCGGCATCGGCGACGATCTGGATATAGTTTGGATAGATCGCGGCAATCGCCCGCAGTTCGGTCAGGGGGCGGTTGAAGCCCGCCTCTTCGTTGCCCTCCCATGCCATCTGCACGGAATCGCCAAGCGCAAAGGCGATCTCGCCCCGGCCTTGGGCCAGAAGGTTCAGGTTCTCAACCGAGGCCTTGGTGGCCTGCACCTGCGTGCGCGCGCCCTCCATGCCGCTGGCATAAATCTCGGACAGGGCCACGCCCAACGGGTAATAGACCCCGGACGTGCCCCCGGTCAGCACGTTGATGAATTCCTGCGCCTGCGCCTGAGGCGTCGTGGCCAGAATGCCCCCCAGGGCGGCCGCCGGAATGGCGGCGGCGATACGATGGAACATGCGATCCTCCCATGATGTTCGAAGACCAGCCTAGCAAGATTTCCCGCCGGATGAACCGCAAGAACGCATCTGGCGGATCTGGCCGCCGCCCCTTGGCCGGCCACACGCATGCAGGGACCACCGGGCGACGCCTGCCGCGACCACGAGCCGTGTAGGGCCAGGACAACTGCAGGATGTTGGCGGCGCAAACATGCGAGTGTGTAATACGGCT
>VGDE01000203.1 GCA_016869875.1 Alphaproteobacteria bacterium | reverse complement strand
TATGGCAAGAAGCGCGCGCTGGAGATCGCGACGACGCTGGCGCTGGATCCCCGCATCATGCTGCTGGACGAGCCGACGGCCGGCATGGGCCACGAGGATATCGAACCGATCACCGAGCTGATCCGTAAAACCGGCAAGGGCCGCACAATCCTGATCGTCGAACACAACCTGTCGGTCGTGGCAGAGCTTTGCGACCGCATCACCGTCCTTCAGCACGGCGAGATCCTGACCGAAGGCACCTATGCCGAAGTGTCAAGCAACCCGGACGTGATCGCCGCCTATCTGGGAGGTGTCGATGAGGGATGAGGTAACCACCGCCGGCATCCTGTCGGTCAACGACCTGCATGCGTGGTATGCCGAATCGAAGGCCTTGCACGGCATCAGCTTCGAGGTCCGCGAGGGCGAGCTTCTGACACTAATCGGGCGCAATGGCGCCGGAAAGACGACGACTCTGCGCTCGATCATGGGGATCGTGCGGAAACGGACGGGATCGGTGCGCTTCCGGAACGAAGAGCTGATCGACAAGCGCATCTACCAGATCGCCCGCAAGGGCCTTGCCTATTGCCCCGAGGAGCGGGCCATCTTCTCGTCCCTGTCCGTAAAGGAAAACCTGACCCTGCCGCCCGTTCTGCAGAAGGGCGGCATGGCCGACGACGAGCTTCTGAAGGCCTTCCCGAACCTGCAACGCCGTGCGTCGAGCCAAGGCACGAAACTGTCCGGCGGCGAACAGCAGATGCTGGCGATCGCGCGCATCCTGCGCACCGGCTCGCGCTTTCTGCTGCTGGACGAGCCGAGCGAGGGGCTGGCGCCCGTCGTGGTCAAGGAGATCGCCGAGCTGATCCGGAAATTGAAGCGACAGGGCTTCACCATCATCCTGGTCGAGCAGAACCTGCGTTTCGCCCGAAGCGTCGCCGACCGTCACGTGATCGTCGAGAATGGCAGGGTGGTCGACATCCTGACATCGGATGCGCTGTCGCAGGACATGGCGCGCGTGCAATCCTATCTGGGAGTCTGAGCCATGTTCGACGCCATTTCCCCGCAACTGCTGTTCGGGCAGCTGCTGATCGGCCTGATCAACGGCTCGTTCTATGCGATGCTGTCGATGGGCCTTGCGATCATCTTCGGCCTGATGAACGTGGTCAACTTCGCCCATGGCGCGCAATACATGCTGGGCGCCTTCACGGCCTGGCTCCTGCTGAACTATCTGGGCGTTCCCTACTGGGGCGCCCTGGTTCTGGCGCCGGTCATCGTGGCCGCCGTCGGCATGGCGATGGAGCGGGCGGTGCTGCGCCCCCTGCAGCATCTTGACCATCTCTACGGCCTGCTTGCGACCTATGCGGTCGCGCTGATCGTCGAGGGCCTGATCCGCCAGCGCTACGGCGCGACGGGCATGCCCTACCCCTCACCCATCAACGGGGGCGTGAACCTGGGCTTCATGTTCCTGCCTTGGTATCGGTTCTACGTGGTGATCTTCTCGATCGTCATCTGCCTCGGGACTTGGCTTCTGATCGAGCATACGCGGCTTGGCGCCTATCTGCGGGCCGCGAACGAAAAGCCCGACATCGTTGAGAGCTTCGGCGTCAACGTCCCCCGCATGATCACCCTGACCTATGGCTTCGGTGTCGGTCTGGCCGCGCTGTCCGGTGTTCTGGCCGCACCGATCTACCAAGTGTCGCCGTCGATGGGGACCAGCCTCATGATCACCGTGTTCGCAGTCGTCGTGATCGGCGGCATCGGCTCGATCTCCGGGGCGATCATGACAGGATACGTTCTTGGGCTGGTCGAAGCCCTGACCAAGGTCTTCTACCCCGCAGGCGCCGGCATGGTCGTCTTCGTCGTAATGATCATCGTGCTTCTGATGAAACCCAACGGGATGTTCTCGTCCCCGGAGAGATTGTGATGGCTGTCCGTCTTCTGCTTGGCCTGGCGCTGCTGGCGGCGGCGCTGGTGGCGCCCTACTTCGTCTATTCGGTCACCCTGATGGTGATCCTGTCCTTCGTGGTTTTCGCCTGCTCCTTCAACCTGCTGCTGGGCTATACCGGCCTTCTGTGCTTCGGCCACGCCATGTTCTTCGGGGGCGCGGCCTACATCACCGGCTACATGCTCAAGTCAATGTCGATGCCGCTGGAGCTGGCGCTGCTGGGCGGCACGCTGTCGGCCGCGCTGCTGGGCTTCTTCGTCGGGCTGGTCGCGGTCAGAAAAAGCGGGATCCAGTTCGCGATGATCACCTTCGCGATCGCGCAGTTCATCTACTTCATCCTGCTTCAGGCGCCCTTCACCGGCGGCGAGGACGGCATGCAGAGCATTCCGCGCCCCGCCCTTCTTGGCTTCATCGACGTGTCGAGCAGCACGACCTACTACTACGTCGTCCTTGCGATCACGGTCGCCGCGGTTTTGGCCTTCTACCGCATCGTGCACTCGCCCTTCGGCGAGATCCTTCGGGCGATCCGCGACAACGACGCGCGGGTCGAGTCGCTCGGCTTCAAGCCCGAGCGGTTCAAGCTGCTGGCGCTGACCTTGTCGGCCGGCATGGCGGGGCTTGCAGGCGGGATGAAGGCGACGATCTTCCAGTTCGCCACACTGACCGATGTGTCGTTCCCGATCTCGTCCGAGGTCATCCTGATGACGCTGCTGGGCGGGCTTGGCACCTTGGCGGGACCGATGGTGGGCGCCGGCTTCATCATCGTGCTGAACGAGCATCTGGCGCAGTTCGGCGAATGGGCCTTGATCGCGCAGGGCGCCATCCTGCTGCTGGTCATCATGTTCCTGCGCCGCGGCATCATCGGCGAGATCAACGCCCTCATCCGCAACCGGCGCGTCAAGAAGGCGGACCGGGGCTGAGCCGGTCCTCAGGCTCCCGGTGCCGAAATGGTCCGGGAGCCTTCAGAAGTTCTCGTCGAGCCTCCTAAAGAACCCATCCCGGTACAGCAACGCCCCTGCGTCGTCGGAAGATGTCGCGATCACGCGGCTGACGAAGATGAGATGCGTGCCGGTTGCAAGCACGTCCTCCACCACGCAGTCGAAGCTGGCGACCGAGTGTCTCAGCAACGGCGCGCCGGTGGCCCCTTTTGACCAGCTGCCCTCGCAGAAAACAACGGCGGTCGAAGCACCCTCGGCAAGGAATGCCCTGGCGATGCCATGCTGAACTTCGGACAGGAAGTTAACGGCAAGGATCCTGCTGTCCTCGATGGCAGCAGCGGCGCGGGCGCTCCGCTTGACCGGAACCAGAAGCGCCGGAGGATCGACAGCGGCGAAACAGACCGACGTCGAGGTCATGCCCACGCGGTCGTCCCCGCACACCGACGTCACGACGGCAACCGGCGTCGCCACGCGGCGCATGACCTGGCGGAAGTCGTCGGCATCTATCGCGGCATGTCCTATCGCCGGCTGCGCTGCGTCTGCCATGTGTTCGTCAGCCATTGCGCAGGCTCCTCATCCTCCGACCGTCGGGAGTACATCTCGGCACAGCGGGTGGGCATTGAGGGCTCGCACAACAAGCTCGGCGCGTTCGGCAGCGATCACTGAGCATGCCCGAAGCGCGTCTCGGGGATGCCGGTCGCGCCCAGCCCCTCGATGGCGAACAGATGTCCGCCTGCCGGATGCCGCGATACGGCGCGGCCCGTGCCGGAATCCTTGATCGTGGTGACATAGAGTGTGGCCATGTCGGGCCCGCCGAAAGCGACGCAGGACGGCATATCAGTGGGCGCCTCGATCAGCCGGTCCAGCTCACCCTCGGGCGTGAACCGCGCAATCTTGCCGACCTGGATCAGGGCGACCCAGATGCAGCCGTCGGAATCGACGGTCGCCCCGTCGGGTCCGGAATTGTAGGGGTTCGTGTCAACCAGAACCCTCGCCTCTTCAAGCGGCCCGTCGCCGGGTACGTAGCGGTAGGCCCTGATGTTGCGATCCAGGCTGTCGGCGAAGTACATCACGCTGCCGTCCGGGCTGAAGCAGAGCGCGTTGGAAATGCGGATGCCGTTGGCGAGCACCTGCGAGTTGCCGCCGGGCGACACACGGATCAGTTCGCCACGCGCCTCTGCAAAGACTCCCATCGAGCCGCAGAGGAACCGGCCGTTCCGGTCGACCTTGCCGTCGTTGAAGCGCACCCGCGAATCGGCCGGATCGGTTCGGTAGAGAGGCTCAAGCCTGCCTGTCGCCAGATCGAAGGAATAGATGCCGTCGGCCAGGCCCACGATCAGCCCGTCACCGCCCGCGAGAGCCAGCGATCCGATGGTCGAAGGAACCTCCCAATGATGGAATTCGTCCGTCAGCGTATCCAGTGCATGGATCATGCGCGAGACGCCATCGACCCAGTAGATCCGCTGCCGTTCCGGGTCCCAGACCGGGCTTTCGCCCAGCAGCGACGGTTTCGCGGACAGACGGCGGGCACTGAGAATCATCACGGCACTCCGAGGGCAAGCAGAAAGAGGGGCGGCGCCATTGCCGGGCGCCGCGCCTGAGGCATCAGCCCGAGATGAGGCTGCATTCGCTTTCCGAGGCGGGGCGCCAGCTGTCCTCGGCAGGGATTTCGCCGAGGACTTCGTAATAGTCATACGTGTACTCGGACTCGGCCGGGTCCTTCACCTGCACGGCCAGCATTGGGTGCATCACCTGCCCGTCCTCGCGGATGGTGATGTCCTTGTGGGCGAAGTCCTGAACCGGCGCCGCCTTCATCTGCTGGACAACGGGTTCGCCGGCGTCCGAGCCGGTCTCCTGCACGGCGGACAGATAGTGCCGCACGGCCGTGTAGGTAGCCATCTGTGCCTCGTTGGGCGTGCGTCCGTTCGTGGCTTCCCTGAAGCGCTCGGCAAAGGCGCGGGTCTCGTCATTAAGGTCCCAGTACATGGCCGAGGACAGGATCATCCCCTGCGACACGTCCAGCCCGATCCCATGGATCTGGTTTACCATCGCACCAAGGGGCGCAAGCGTCTGGCCAGACTCGCGGATGCCGAACTCGCTGGCCTGCTTGATGACGTTGGCAAAGTCCGAGCCCGAGTTCGCCAGCGCGATCACCTTCGCCCCCGACGCCTGCGCCTGCAGAAGCTGCGACGAGAAGTCCGTCGTGTTCAGGGGATGCAGAACCGAGCCGAGAACCTGGCCGCCGCCGTTCTCGATGAAGCGCGTCGCGTCTTCCTGCCACTGCTTGCCGAACGTGTAGTCGACGGTGATGAAGTAGAACGTGTCCTGCCCCTGCTCGAGCAGCTTCTGAATCGTCGCCTTCGGCAGCGAATAGGTGTCGTGCAGCCACTGCGTCGTATAGGGCGAGCAGGCGCTGTTGGTCAGATCCGAGGTCGCGGTGCCGGCGATCAGATAGGGCTTCTGCGCCTCTCGCATGATCTCCTGCACGGCGAGTGCAATGGACGATGCGGAACAGCCGACGATGGCATCGACGCCCTCGCTCTCGATCCAGCGGCGTGCGGTCGCAACGCCGATGTCGGGTTTGTTCTGGTCATCGGCGACTACGACCTCGATATCGGCGCCGTTGATCTCGTTGTTAAAATCCTCGGCTGCAAGGCGGACGGCGGCCGTCGAGCCCGAACCGCAGTTGTCCGAATAGGCGCCCGACTGATCGTTCATCACGCCGATGCGGATCGTCTCGCCCGAGATTTCGGCCATCGCAGGCACGGCCTGCATCGACATTGCAGCGCAAAGTGCCGCAAGGCTGGCGCCCCGAAGGGCAAGATTGGTCTTCATGAACTTCCTCCCCATTTGCAGATGAGGGACGCAGCGCGCCCTCCAGCCATGCCCTTTGCCGGTGCTTTCTCCACGAAGCTCAGGAAAAGGCGTAAGTCATCGCTCCGTCGACGAACAGCATGTCGCCGCTGATCCATCCGGCCTCGTCGCTGGCCAGGAACACTGCCGCGTTCGCGATGTCGGCCGGCTCGCCAAGACGGCCCAGAGGCACCTTGGCACGACGCCGCTCCCAGCCTTCCTCGCTGACGACCATGTTCGCGCCGTCGGTCCGCGTGGACCCCGGGGCGATCGCGTTGACGCGGATGTTGTGCTCGCCGAACTCCGCCGCAGCCGAGCGGGTCGAGGCGGCGACCGCAGCCTTTATTGCGCTGTACATGATGCCGTTCTTCATCGCGAGGACGGCCGATGGCGAGGCAATATTTACGATCGCGCCCCCTCCCGCCTGCTT
>VGDE01000202.1 GCA_016869875.1 Alphaproteobacteria bacterium | reverse complement strand
GGTGGCCAAACCTGCGCCGCTCATTGGCCAGATCCCGCAGCCGACCGCGCAGCACCCTGTCCGGCGCGCGTTGCGACGGGTCGCGCACCATCTTGCGGTCCGCCCCGGCAATCTGACACGCCCGCCGTTCCGACAGCCCGAAAGGGACCTTCAGATGCGCGACAGCCTCGCGCTTCACGGCAGGCGCTACCATTCTCTTGAAAGGAGTTCCTTCATCGCCGCCATGTCGAGCATCTGCTCTGCCAGCAACTTCTTCAGCTTTGCGTTCTCGTCCTCCAGCGTCTTTAACCGCCTGGCCTCCGATACCGTCATCCCAGAATACTTCGCCTTCCACGCATGGAACGTGCCTTCCGACATCCCATGCCTGCGGCACAGGTCAGCGCACTTCGCGCCGTCGACATATGCGTCGACCATGCTCCTGCAGGATGCCGATAACCTGCTCTTCCGTCAGCCGTGCCTTCTTCATCGTCCGCCCTCTCCAAGGGCCGGACTCTACTCGCAGATGGAGAAAAAATCCCGAGGCAGGTCAGCTGATGATGCCATCGTGCGGATCGCGAACCTCCTGCCGATGGGACTGCGCCAACAGGTCGCCTCGGCCCGCAAGTCTCTGACCCGCAGCATCATAGCGCTCACCTCGCAGATCAGTGGCAAGCGGGGAGCCAGGCACGACGATCCGCCACGAACGTGATTTTTTTGGTCGGATCGTTTCCGGCCAGTTTCAGTCGAACCGAAATACTCTTCGGGACCGGATGGCCCGCCCACTCATAGACTTCGAAGGAGGCAGACTATGACCGACGAGACCGACCTGCAGAACACCCCAACCCCGCGCAAAGTGGACCCGCCGGAGCCCGAGAAGCCCAAGCGGCGCATGAAGGCGCCGCTGATTAACTTCAACGCAGTGGAGGAGCGTGACCGAATGCTCCTCCAGAGCATCGCGACCTCAGGCGCCCGGGTTGCGGGGCGCCAGCAGAATGTTCGCAAAGGTCAACTGAAGGCGATAAAGGACACACTGTCCGACATCCTCGCTGACGCAGACGATGTGGATCCGCGCTTCCTTGAGCATTTCTTCAAGGTGATGCTCGCCAACGCCACCCCGGGTGAACGCGAAGAAGATCGCCTCGCACCCTCTCTGTCCGTCGAGCCTGGCTGACGCCTACCGGCTCCACGCCTGAAACCACCGCCATCCCCGGTCCTTCCAAGGGCGCAGCAGTCGCTGCGCCTTTCTTCCATTTGCCGGCCTTATGTGCGGGTCGATCGGTAACCGCACTGCTTCTGCGGCAGCAACCCGCCTCCACTACTCCCAGGAAGTGGGCTCTCCAAGCACAGCTCGGCCGAAGACGTTCTCGCGGTGCCAGTGCAGGTTCTTGGGGTGCGGCGCGTTCCGCGGATCCTTGGGCCTGACCAGCTTGCCTCCTGGCGCCAACAGCCGCCCCACCACATCGCCGGGCACCTTGTTGTGAGAGACCAGGATGGTCTCTCAGTCGTCCGCAACCGAGATCAGGCCGCGGTCGAACATCCAGTGCAGCGTGCCGGACAGAGCCAGGCCCTTGCGCACGGAGTCACTGCCCCGGCTCTCGACAGGGCGGATATGAGCCGTCTGCACTTCAGGCCGCCCGCCGCCGTTGCGCAGCATCAGCCCGGACATTGCGCAACGGTAGCCATAGGCCTCGCGCACCTTCCGGCGGAACGCCGCCTCGCGGTAGGCCTCCGGGTGAGCCGCTCCAGCACTGGGCGCTCGAACAGGCCCGCCCCTTTGGCGAACTGGGTCCGCTGCGGGTCGTAGCGGTCGCCTCAATACGCTCCAGCTCCTGGGGCAGGCCGAGAGCGACGATGCGGGCGAAGTCTGCCTCCGGCAACCGCCGCACGGCAAGCTGCACCGAGCCACCCTTCTTCGGAGTGCCGTCCGGTGCGGTCAGCGCTGCTTCCAAGGGGCGGCCGTCTAGCAGTCGCGGCACCTCTTGGTCGAAAACAAGCAAGGTTCCGGGCTCGATCATGGCCAGGAACCGTCCCTCGGCGCCCGGCTTCGGTATCACTCGCTCGATCTTCGCTACGGCGAAATAGCCGCGAGGGCCTGCCTTGACTGGCTCGTAATAGACGATCCAGTCGCCGACGTCCTTCTCGACCGCCTTCAGGTAGGAGCGGGGGAAGTCATAGACGAAGTCCGGCTCATCCTCGTAGATCGAGTCGGCATCGTGAAGGAGGACAAGCTTCACCATGCCGCCAGGAAAGCAGCCGGCTGGCGGAATGCAAGCGTTTTAGGGTGCTGAACGCGAGCGGGGACGGCCCGAAGTAGAGCGTGCCGGCCAGCGATGAGCCACACGATCCTGATCGGGGCGTGGCGCCCGCACAGTTTCAGCTTTTCAGTTGTCCGTCCGCGGGCCATCCTCTCTCAGTGTGCCAGCCAAGGAGCCCACAATGTCTGACGATCTGGACCTGGAAGATCCCCATGCCCCTCGTTCGCAGGCGCTCATTGCCGAGGGCAATGCCGAGGTGGCCCGGCGCCTGCATGACGAAGTATTCGAGGCTGACCGGCAGCGCCTGCGCGCGATCATCGAAGACGACGACAAGCTCTTCGTTTGCCGGAGCCGCGGCGGCCACCTGTATGATTTTCAGCAAAGCGCAGATCATCCCCGGGGGCTTTGGCGGCGAATACCCGACACTCTGACGCCCGCCCCTGATGCGCCGTGGGAGCCGGTCTTCGACCTTGACGCCTATTGCCGCGACACAGGCGAGGAGTGGGCCTGGCGCGGACCGATCGGCCGGTTGGACAGTTCGCAGGTGATGCTGATGCTGTCCGTGGACGGCTCTGACGTGCTGGTGGGGCGTGAGTTTGACTTGAAGGCGAAAGCCTTCGTTGCCGGTGGGTTTGAAACGCCACCTTGCCGCCAGTGGATGGCATGGGACAATCCTGAAACATTGCTGATCAGTGCCGCCACCAGCCCCGAGCATGCCACCCGTTCGGGTTGGCAGCGCACCGTCCGGGCGTGGAAGCGCGGCACCGCTCTTGGCGACGCGCCAGTCATCTACGAGGCCGCACATGATGACGTGCAAGCGGGCGCCTATCGCACGCCTGGTGAGGGGGGCGGTCCGCTCCTGCTGTGGACCTCGCACACCATTCGATCGACCTCCCTCGCGATCGAAAGCGGAGGGCAACAGGTCACTTTCGATCTGCCGCGACAGGCGACCAAGAGCGCGAATGATCGCTTTGTCATCTGGGAGCCATTGGAGGACGTGGACTACCCGGCAGGCACGGTCATCCTGCGGCGCTTCGATGGCCCAGCCTTCGAGCGGGTGCTCTTCGAACCGCGGCCGCGCAGCACCACGATCGACCTTCTGCTCTCGCGCGACTGGCTCGTGCTGACCGGTCATGACGATCTGCGGCCTTGGCTGAAGGTCCTTGATCTGCGTGAGCCCGAGGGCGCGTTCCGTAAATTGCCACTGCCCGACGAGGCTTCCACGATCTACGTTCTCTGGCACGCCGTTGAGCCAGACGGTGAGAGCGGCCGCGACATGCGCCTCAATATCATCACGGAAGGCCAGCTTCTGCCGTCAAGCCTCTACCGCATCGACCTGGATGCGCTGTCGGAAACGACGCAGCCGATCATGATTGCGCAGGACAAGCCGTCCTTCGACGCGTCCGGCATGCAGTCGCGTCTTCTTGAGGCGACCTCGGAAGATGGTACGCAGGTGCCCTATCACCTCGCCCTGCCGCGCGAGGCGGCTCAGGGGCCTGTTCCGATCGTGGTGCAGGCCTATGGCGGATACGGGGTGTCTGTCCCGGCCCATTATCTGAAAGGAGAGGGTCCCGCGCTTCTCGAGAACGGAGTTGGCGTGGCGGTTGCCCACATTCGCGGCGGAGGCGAGTTCGGACCGCAGTGGCACCAGCAGGCGATGGGTCAGAACCGCCCCAAGTCATTCGAGGACTGCGTGGCAGTGGCACGGGATCTGGTGGCGCGAGGAATCGCTCCTCCGGATGGTGTCGGGTTTGTCGGGGGCTCGAACGGCGGGTTGCTCGCAGCCGTGATGGCGACGCGCTATCCGGAGGACTGGCGCGCGATCAAGGCAGACGTGCCGGTGACGGACATGCTACGCTTTCACAAGTATGAGGCGGGTGCGGCCTGGATCGAGGAATACGGCAATCCCGACAAGAAGGAGGATGCTGCTTATCTACATGCATACTCACCTCTCCATCAGGTCCGGCCGCGAGCCGAGGTCGCCTACCCGCCGATCCTGATCGATGCGCCCGCCCACGACGACCGGGTCGACCCTGCACATGCCCGCCGCTTCGCCCAAAAGCTCAAGGAGGCGGGGCAGGACGTCATGCTGCGCACCAGCGAGACCGGAGGCCATGGCGGCGGCGAGACAAGTGACCGCATGGCGACAGACATCGCGCTGACCGCCGCATTCTTCCGGAAGATGCTGGTCAGGCCGTGAGCGGCAGAGGTATTTCGGGCATGAGACTGGAGCCCGGTCAGAATGGAAAATCTCGGTGGCGTCAGGCCCCCGCAACCAAATCCATAAACTGCTACAGCAGCTTAACAGCCTCCCCCGCGGGAGGCTTTTTGCGTTGCGCCCTGAGCCAAACTTCCCGCCACCCCCCCCCACGAGCTCGATGCGGTGTCGGCCGGGTGCGGAAGGGTCTGGGATCATCCAGATCTCCGAAATCAGGCTCCGCAGCGCCTCGATGGCCTGCAGCTTGACGGACGGATCGGACGGCGCGGCAGCGAGATCGGTGATCTTCTCACGGTAGAGATCCGTCAGGCCCGTGTGCAGGCGCAGGGCCGGGGACTCGGGGTTCCCGGCCAACTCCTCGTGCAGGCGCGTCTTCGCTTCTTCCAAATACTCCAGTCTGGTCTTCAGGCCCGCTGTCCGCAGATCGTTGGCGGATGGCGTCATAAAGTCCTTCAAGCTTGCCCGTGATCATGGCGCGCTCTGCCTCCCGTCGCGCATGGCAGCGGACGCGTTGCCGCTGCGAGCGTTCGTCTCTTCTCCCACGGCCTTGATGAACTGCGCGACGGCTTCAGACTGCATTAGCCAATCCTTGAGCGGTTGCAGCACCGCCTCCTCCAGCAGGCTGCGGCGGATGGACTTTCGTTGCGTGCAGGTGCCGAGCTTACGGGCGGCGGAACAGGCCAGGTAGCCCTGCCCGGCGGCAGCAAAGCTCCCACCGCAGGTGCCGCAGCGCGAAAGGCCGGTCAGCAGGTGAATCCGACGCTTCTTCTCCCAGAAGCGGGTAGCCTTGATCGCGGTGACACGCGGCTCCTGGTCGATCTGGTCCTGGCGCGCCTTTACTCGCTCCCAGAGCTCCTGGTCGATGATCCGCATCTCGGAAACCCCGGTGATGATCAGCGCCTCCGGCGGGTTCAGTCGTGAGACACGACGGCCGATGGCCGGGTCCTTGACGTAGCGCAGCCGGTTCCACACCAGCCGGCCGATGTAGAACTGGTTGTTCAGGAGGCCAGTTCCACGGATGCGGTGACCACGGATGGCGGTATCTCGCCACAGTTGACCTCGCGGTCCGGGGATGCCTTCCTTGTGGAGGCGCTGCGCAATGGCTTTCGGCGATCGGCCGTCGGCAAACTCGCGGAACACCCAGCGAATGACGTCCGACTCACCATCGTTGGTCGTACGCTCGCCCGTGAGAGGCTCTCCGGAGCGGTTCAGGCCGAGACGGAGTCCAGCGATCGTCGTCGGTTCGGATCCTGCGGAATCGCCATGGGCGTGCGCTCCGGTCATGCGCTTGCGTCCGCCACGCTTGCACACCGTCAGGCCCTCTTCTCGGTAAATCCGGTAGAGCGTTCCAGCCTGCAGGCGATCCGCCGGATCGGTTGCAGGCTGGGCTTTGATCCGGTTCACCGGCCAGCCTTCTCGCTCCAGCAACAGGTGCAGGCGCCGGCAACCGAAGCGCCGTTTCCCGGACAGCTCCTTCAGCCTCCGATGCAGCGCCTTCCGCAGGCCTGCCTGATCGCCGGCGAGGGACGCGTGGATCCATCCCGGCCAGAGCACAAGCCCGGCGCTGGCTATAGCTCTTCTCTCTCATCGCCTGCTCCCCGAGACGTCGCCTTGTGCCGCACTTCAGAAGTTCTTTCCCAACATCTCCTTCGGCGTCGCCACATTCAGCATGTGTTCGACGTCCATCTTCTTGAG
>VGDE01000201.1 GCA_016869875.1 Alphaproteobacteria bacterium | reverse complement strand
GCGCTTCGCCACCCTCCAAGCCGGTTCCGTCATCGCCTGGAGTGCGGCCCGTATCCCGGGTGTCGTCCTTGCCGGCTTGTGAGGAAAGATCAGCATCCCCGCCTCGCCTCGCCTCGCCTCCCCTCGCCTCGCCTCCCCTCCCGAACCTCGCCAAGGAGAGATCTTTCCACAAAGAGCCCGGTCCCGCGAGGATCCATGTGATCTTCCGGAACGGCACAATTAACTTAAATGCTGACATTCACTGCAAAGAATGGATCTTTGTTTAGCGCCTCTTTCAAGCGATCCAACTGATCGAGAAGTTTCTGCTTGCGGCAACTGCGGGTCGTATCGTTATATCCCGCAGAACATATCAGTCAGGAGATCACGATGGCAGACGTCCTGCGGTTTTACGGCTTGCATGGCGCGCTGCTGGGGCTGGGCTTGGCCCTGACGCCCCTGGCGGCCGTGGCCGAAGATGTTCTGGTCTTTGCCGCAGCCAGCCTGACGGATGCGCTGGACAGCGTGGCAAACAGCTGGACTGAAACTTCGGGACATCGCGCCGTCATTTCGTATGCTGGCTCCTCGGCACTGGCACGACAGATCCAGGAGGGTGCTCCGGCCGACATCTTCGTCTCGGCCAGCACCGAGTGGATGGACGCGCTCGAGGCGACGGGTGACCTGCGCCCTGACACGCGGCGCAACCTGCTGGGCAACAGCCTGGTGCTGATCGCGCATGGCAATGCGGCTCCGGTCACCATCGACAGGAACCTGGATCTTCCCGGATTGCTGAACGGGGGGCGACTGTCCATGGCCATGGTCGACTCGGTGCCCGCCGGCATCTATGGAAAGGCCGCCCTGACCTCTCTTGGCCTGTGGGACGAGGCGGCGCCTTTGGTCGCGCAATCCGACAACGTGCGGGCCGCCTTGGCCTTTGTGGCGCGGAACGAGGCGCCCTTGGGGATTGTCTATGCCACGGATGCCGCCGTGCAGGACGAGGTCAGCATCATCGGCACGTTTCCGGCCGACAGCCACGACCGGATCGTCTATCCTGCCGCCATGACGGCACAAAGCAGCAGCGATCAGGCACAGGCGTTTCTTGACTATCTGTCCTCGGACAAGGCGCGCGAGATCTGGCGCTCGTTTGGCTTTACCCTGCCGGAATGATCGATGGCGTCGCCACCTGGCTTGGCCCGGCCGAATGGCAGGCCGTCCGGCTGAGCCTGCGGGTCGCCTTCTGGGCCACCCTGCTCAGCCTTCCCTTGGGCATCCTGACAGCCTATGCCCTGGCCCGCTGGTCCTTTCCGGGAAAGCAGCTTTTGAACGGCATCGTCCACCTGCCGTTGATCCTGCCGCCGGTGGTGACCGGCTATCTGCTGTTGATCAGCTTTGGCCGGCGCGGGTTCATCGGACAGGTTCTGGACGACTGGTTCGGGATCGTGCTGTCTTTCCGCTGGACGGGCGCGGCACTGGCGGCCGCCGTCATGGCGTTTCCGCTGATGGTCCGCGCCATCCGCCTGGCGCTGGAGGCAGTCGATCCTCGGCTCGAGGCAGCGGCGGGGTCACTTGGCGCCTCGCCACCTTGGGTGTTCCTGACGGTGACTCTGCCCCTGACGTTGCCCGGCATCGTCGCGGGTGCTGTCCTGGCCTTTGCGAAGGCGATCGGAGAGTTCGGCGCCACGATCACCTTTGTGTCAAACATCCCGGGACAGACCCAGACCATGCCCTCGGCCATCTATGCCTTTCTACAGGCACCGGACGGCGAAGCGGCGGCTGGCCGCCTGGTGGTCGTTTCCCTGGTCATCGCGATGTCCGCGCTGCTGCTGTCCGAGATCGCAGCGCGGCGGGTGGCCCGGCGGGTGGCCGGCGGATGACCCTGGCCATCCAACTGCAGCACCGGTTCAGAGACTTCCGACTGGACATTGACGTTCAGGCGCCGCCAGGGCTGACGGTGCTGTTCGGACCGTCCGGTTCCGGCAAGACGACGATCATCAACACAGTGGCCGGCCTGCTGCGGCCGGATCACGGACGTATCGTGGTCAATGGATGGGCACTGCTGGACAGCGCGTCAGGGCACATTCTGCCACCGCATCGGCGCAGGCTGGGCTACGTGTTTCAGGACGCGCGCCTGTTTCCCCACCTGAGCGTGCGGCAGAACCTGCTTTACGGCCGCTGGTTCGCCCGCCTGTCAGCCCGCGACCACGAACTGGAGCAGGTGGTCGACATGCTGGGCATTGGCCATCTTTTGTCGCGCCGCCCCGGCAGCCTGTCGGGGGGCGAGAAAAGCCGCGTTGCTTTGGGCCGCGCCTTGCTGGCCTCGCCCCGCCTGATCCTGGCAGACGAGCCGATGGCCGCTCTGGACGAGGCCCGCAAGGCCGAGATCCTGCCCTTCTTCGAGCGGCTGCGGGATGAAAGCCGGGTGCCGATCCTTTACGTCAGCCACTCGGGGTCCGAGGTGGCGCGCCTGGCCACAACGGTGATTGCGCTGCGCGAGGGCCGGGTGACGGCTGTCGGGCCACCCGACGTGGTGCTGGGCGATGCGGAGGCGATGGGTCAGGACACGGCGTCACTTTTGTGCGCCAGCATTGCGGCACATCATGATGACGGGCTGACGCAGCTTGTGACGCCGGCGGGGTACCTGTGGGTCGCGCGGCTTGGTGATCCGCCCGGAACGCCGATCCGCGTCCGGGTTGCTGCGCGCGACGTCATGCTGTCGCACCAAGCGCCGCAAGGGCTGTCGGCGCTGAACGTCCTGAGCGGCACGATCATTGACATGCAGCTGGAGGCAGGACCCAGTGCCCAGGTCACGCTTCGGGTCGGGACCGACCGGCTGGTCGCGCGCCTGACCCGCCGCTCGGTTGGCCAACTGGGGCTTGCGCCGGGACAGCGCTGCCACGCCATCCTCAAGACAGTTGCCGTGGCGCCCGGCGACATTCGCACTGCGCCCTTGACGCCCGGCTAAAGCACCCGTCGGCCAGCCCCTTCCAGGATCAGGTGCCGGAACATATCCGTTTTGCCGCAGTTAGACGGGTTCGGTGGCCTGGAAGATCCGGCCGCGTCAACCGCATGTCCCGCAGGGGATGGCAAAGATGCAGGGGAACAGGCGATGCCTCAAGGAACACGCAACCAGACCGGCGCCGGAGAGGGTGCCTCGGCGCCCTCGGAAATCTCCTCCCGCGGCTGGAAGGAGATCCTGTGGCGGGTCAAGGACGAGATCACGCACGACCATATCTCAGTCGTGTCGGCCGGGATTGCCTTTTACGCGCTTCTTTCGATCTTTCCGGCGATTGCTGCCCTGATCTCGATCGCGGGCCTGATCCTGGATCCCGCCGATGTCGCCGCGCAACTGGAGACGGTGGTCCGCATGCTGCCCGAGAATGCGGCGGCCATCCTGCAAGAGCAGGTGGCAAAGGTAACCGGCGGCGACCAGACCGGGACCGGGATCATGGCGTTCTTCGGGATCGCGGTGGCGCTTTACGGCGCGATGAAGGGCGTCCTGACTCTGATGGAAGGTCTGAACATCGCCTATGACGAAGAGGAAACCCGCAGCACCATCAAGCTGTACCTGACCGCGCTGGTCATCACCTTGTGCATGATCATCGGCCTGATCGCGGGCCTGGCGTTGGTCATCCTGCTGCCGACGCTGATGGCACTCGGCCATCTGCCCCCGGTTCTGGCGACGGCGGTCGACATCCTGAAATGGCCGCTGATGGCGGTTCTGACGATACTGGGGCTGGCCGCCATCTATCGCTTCGGTCCCTCCCGCGCCGATCCCAAATGGCGTTGGGTCAGCCCCGGTGCCATCGTGGCCACGGTGCTGTGGATCATCGGCACGATCGCCTTCTCGATCTATGCGCAGAATTTCGGCAGCTATACCGAAACCTACGGCGCCTTGGGCGGCGTGATCATCCTGCTGACCTGGATGTGGCTGTCCGCCTTTGTCGTGCTGGGCGGGGCTGAGTTGAACGCCGAGACAGAACAGCAGACCGACCAGGACACAACGACCGGCGCGCCTGAACCGATGGGCCGACGGAACGCCGTCAAGGCCGACACCCCGCCTCCGGGAACGTCGTCAGGTCGGCCCAAGAGCCGCGGTGGACCCCGGTCCGGGCGGCAGGACCAGGTTGCCGCCTACCATCCTGACAGGAACCTGACGGCACGGGGCGACCTGTCTCTTGCCATGTTGCTGATGAGCCGGGGCATCTGGAAGATGCTCCGCAGATCCCGCTGACCAAGCCTCAGAGGTTGCGTCGGGGGATTGTGGGCCGAAAGCTTGCGGACAGGAGCTTCACGCGCGAAACTCTTGTCCAGGCCTTGCCCGGGTTGGAATAGGACAGGCCGCAGGAACTGCTGGCATGGCCCAAGGATGTTCCGCGATCGCGACGGCACAAGTCACGCACGGCCGCCAAGCGCGTCCCCGTGACAAGATCACCTGCCCGCAAGTTATCGCTTCGCGTTGCCAGTTCCATTGCCCGCTGGCAAGCTGCGGTCCCTGCCTGCAGTGCATGCGAAAGCTCTGTCCAGCAGCGGGGTGAAACACCTGCGGGGCGCGTTCTTCCATGCTTGGTCGCCATAGAAAAGGGCGGCGCATTTCACGCCGCCCTTGTGCAGTCTCCGGGTGCTTCCGGCTGAAGGCGTTACATGGTTTCCAGTTCCTCGACCGCCGCGCGGCAGGCCTCTTCGTCGTTTGCAGCCAAGGCTGCCCGCGCGCGTTCAATGACCGCCTCACGATTTGCGTCATCCGAAGCCTGGTCACCGGTTCCCGTGGCCGAAGCATCGCTGGTGGCGGTGGTGTCCGTCATCGACGTGTCGGTGCCGCTGGTGGCCGTCTGCCCTGCCGTGCTGTCGGTCGACGTGCCGCCCGCCATGTCCGTGCCGGTAGTAGCTGTCGCGTCGCTGGTTTCCGAAGTCGCCGTGTCGCCGCCCATCGCGCTTTCGCCTGCCTGCTCGGCCGCAGTCGGTTCCCCCTCCTGCTGGGCCTGCGCATCCTGACCGGACATGGCCTGCGTCGTCATGTCCTGGCCCTCTGCACCTTCGAGAGGCGCAAGGGAGCCGTCCTTCGCGATGCCTTCCTGCTCGGACGAGACGCTGTCGCTTGCCGCACCTGCCGAACCTGTGGCCGTGGTATCGGTGCCGGCGGTCGTAGTCGTGTCGCCGCCGGTGGCGCCGGTGGTCGAGCTGTCCCCGCTGGCAGACGTGGATGCGCTATCGCCGCTAGCCATGTCTGTGGCGGACGTGCTTTCGCCGGCGGTGGTGGAGCCGCCTTCCGTGGTCGTGCCCATTGCGCTGTCCGTGGACATGCTCTCGGTCTGAGTGCCGGGGCTGGTTTCGCCCGTCAGGCGAGCGAGGTCCGCAGCGCAATCAGCCTGCGCCGAAACGGCGACCGCTGCAAAGGCGCAGCTGGCCATCAGTGTCGTGTAAAGCTTCATCTTGTCCTCCAAGCCGCCCCTCCTCTTGGGGCAGGCCAGTGAACTGCACGATCGGCAAATTGTTCCACACCACAGCACGGTTCATTCCTGTCCGCTTGCACAAGTTCGTGTTCGAGATATTGCTGTCCGCCGCGTGACAGCGGAGTCTTATTGCGCCTGCCCAAGTGGTATCGGACCTTGCTGTCACCCGCCTTCTGCCCTCCGGTGGCAGCGGTTCGCGTCGTTCCGGCGGCACCGTGTCTTGCGATTTCAAGAAGACCACAGATCCACGCTCTTGTCATGTCCACCGACAACTTTGGCGGCATTCAGGGCCCTTGAGAGCATGATAATGCAGATGGCGCGGCCCGAATGCGCTGATCCTGTTGCCTTGCAGGCAGGAGAGCGCGCGACATGCTGCCCGTCCCCAGGACTCGATGAAGTCACGTAATGGCAGAGTTGCAGGTCGCGGATCAAAGTACGAGTTGTTTGACAAGCAGCCCCGGACGCGCTGAACTGCATTGCCACTTCCCAAGCAAAGGGAGACGGATGCGGACCACCGTTTTCAGCACAAAGCCTTATGATGCGACCTACCTGCGGAAGGCGGGGCAAGGTCTGCACGACTTGGCCTTTTTTGACCTGCGCCTGACGCGCGAAACGGCACCCCTTGCGGCGGGGTCCGAGGCGGTCTGCGCCTTTGTGAATGACGATCTGGGGGCGGAAACCCTGACGGCCTTGGCGAATGCCGGAGTCAAGCTGGTCGCGTTGCGC
>VGDE01000200.1 GCA_016869875.1 Alphaproteobacteria bacterium | reverse complement strand
GCGCTCTCGGAGTGCCATAGGATGCGGTCTGCCCATATCATCCCTCCACCTGTCATGCAGGCAGGGAATCACAGATCAAGCCACAGGGGTATCCTGAATCGGGAAAACCGCAACACGCTCTAAGGCCGGGAGTGGCCGGCTTCCAAGCTGGAATGCGGCGGTTGGGGCACGGGCGGACAGCAAGCCCCGCCCGCTTCGGTCATACCTGCCGCCCTGCGGCGCATGTCGCATCTGGCAGGCAGATGGCACGGCCTCGGGCCCGAAAACCGGGCAAGATGGCCATTTCTGCACCTGCATTTGACCCGTTCACGTCCTCCCGGCCAGCAGCCATTCTGTTTCCGGCACCTGGCCCAGCAGCACCGCCGCGCCGGCATGATCAAGGATGTGGCCGGACACCCTGAAGAGCGCGAACCGAGTGGGTCCACTGCACCCATGACGGCCTGCAACCGGGTGTTCATGCCGCCCTTGATCTTCTATCAGATGTCCATCCCTCGTTTGTTCGTCAAAGGTCAACGCCCTCCGGAGATCTTCAGGCAGGCGGCCTCGCGCGTGATCGCCGTCCTGTCCTGCAGGTCCGGGATCAGTTCCTCGAAGATTCCAGCCGTTCCCTCATCTCGCTCCACCGCCGTCCTGAGCTGTCGGTCAGGGCGCGCAAGCTCATCATCCGGATGCTCGCTCATAAAGGTTCCGGACCCCGGATCGAGTGACAGCACCTTCATGCTGGCGCCTGGCGTGCGGAACGCTTGCCCTCATTCGACTGCAACTGTCCTTCTTGCGTTGGATGACGTCGAATCGCATCGGTCAGACGTCGAAACGATGGTTGCCCTTGTTTTCACCAAACGGCCACGGCCACGCCATCTTCTTGCTGCTTTCCGAGAAGCGACCGCTCATCACTGTCCAACCGCAGGCTTTGCCGACAGGACTGGCCTGACGGCAACCATCCGCGGCGCTTGACCGCTTGACCTTTGTCACGCGCTGGCGGCGGCCGCCCTCAGGCCAGGCCGCGCCCTTTCAGCAGCGCATCGACCCCAGGCATCCGCTGACGGAAGGCAAGCCACAGGTCCTCCGCCGGAGCCGAGCCACCGCGCGACAGGATCGTCTCCTCCAGCCGTCGGGCCGTGGCCGGATCGAAGATGTCGCCCGCTTCCTGAAAGGCCGCAAAGGCGTCGGCATCCATGACCTCCGACCACATATAGCTATAGTATCCCGCCGCATAACTGTCCCCCGCAAAGACATGGGCGAAATGGGGCGTCGCATGGCGCATCGGGATGGCGGGCGGCGCGTCCAGACCGGACAGCACCTCGGCCTGCCGCGCCATCGCCTGATCTGGCGGGCTGCCGCGATGGAACGCCAGATCGACAAGCGCGCTTTCCAGGTACTCGACCGTCGAGAAGCCCGCATCCGCCTTGCCCGCGGCCAGCAGCCGGTCGCGCAGATCGGCGGGCAGCGGCTCGCCGGTCCTGTGGTGGCGCGCATGCGCGTCCAGCACCTGCGGCTGCTCCAGCCAGTGCTCGTAAAGCTGGCTGGGCAATTCGACAAAGTCCTGCGCCACCGAGGTTCCCGAGATCGAGGGCCAGGTCACATCCGAAAGAATGTGATGCGTCGCGTGCCCGAATTCGTGAAACAGCGTCCGTGCGTCATCCCAGGACAGAAATGCCGGTCCCCCCGGCGTTTCGGGCGGGGTAAAGTTGCACACATTGACCACGATCGGGCGCTGGCCTTGGCCCATCTTGTGCTGCATCTGCAAAGCCGAGCACCAGGCGCCCGACCGCTTGGACGGCCGCGCGAAATAATCGCCGACAAAGATCGCCATTAGCCGCCCGTCGCGCGTGACTCGCCAAGCCCGGACATCCGGCGCCCAAAGCGGCGCCGCCAGAGGCTGGAATTCCAGCCCGAACAGCCGCTGTGCCACGTCAAAGACCGCCCCCAGCATCGCGTCCAGCGTCAGATAGGGCGCCACCTGATCGGCGTCGATCTGGTGGGTCCATGCTGATCCGGCTGCCATATTCCGCCAGCCGCGGGGCAAAATCGCGCTGCAGTGCCTGGCGGGCCTCGTTGGAATCGACACCTGCCAGCGTGTAGAAGATCGCCAGGACGCGGTTCAGCCCTTCGTCCGCGACCTCCATTGCCGCGATCGTGTTGGCAAAGCTGGGAGGCTCGGGATTGGCGGCAATCGCCTCATGCGCGGCCTCTGCCGCGGCCAGTTGCTGGTCGAAGGCGGGGGCAAAGTCGGTATTCGCGATCAGGTCAAAGCGCGGCAGCCCCTCGGGGCCGGTCCAGTGGGTCAGCTGTCGGTTCATCGGGACCTCCTTGATCAGCCCCAGACTAGGATCGCCCCGCGTCGGGTGCCAGAGCCTATCGGCCGCAGCAGACCGGGCAGTCCGGATCACGGGCCGTGCCGATCATCCGGCTTTCCCCGTAAAGGCCGTCGAACAGCACCATCCGCCCCCGCAGCCCCTGCCCCGCGCCCGTCAGGTGCTTGATCGCTTCAAGCGCCATCATGCTGCCGATCACGCCCGGCAGCGCGCCCACGACGCCCGTCTCGGCGCAGGGGGCATCGCGTACGGGAGCCTGGGGAAACAGGCAGGCCATGCAGGGCCCGCCCCGTACGGGGTCGAACAGGGTCAACTGCCCCTCCCACTGGCCGATGGCGCCCCAGATCAGCGGCACCCCTGCCGCCACGCAGGCGCGGTTGAGCGCGGCGCGGCCGGCGAAACTGTCGGTGCCGTCGATCACCAGATCATGCCCGGCGATCAGGTCGCCGTCCCCGTCGCCGATGCGGCGGACCAGCGGCGTCACCTCGACATGGGGGTTCAGCCGCATCATCGCCTCGGCCGCGGCATGAGCCTTGGGCTCTCCGCGCAGATCCTCACGGAAGATCACCTGGCGCTGCAGGTTCGACAGGGTGACGGTGTCGTCGTCGGCCAAGGTGATCCGCCCTACCCCCGCCGCCGCAAGATAAAGGCACAGCGGAGAGCCCAGCCCCCCCGCGCCGACGACCAGCACCCGCGCCCCGCGCAGATGCATCTGCCCCGGCCCGCCGATCTGGTGCAGCACGAGATGGCGGGCGTAACGCTCGATCTCGGGGTCCGACAGGCCGTCGTCAGGGGCGGCGGGCGCGGCGGGCGGCGGCGCAGCGCGGTGGCGCAGGCGCGACAAGAGCCGGCGGTATCCGATCACGATGGCCACCAGCGCCCCCAGCACCAGCCAGCCTGCCGCGTTGCCGCCCAAGGCACGCGCCGCCCCGCTGTCGGGTGCGGCCAGCTGCAGGGCCAGCATGACCAGCCACAGGCCACCGAGCAGCGCCAGCGTCACCCGCCGCGGGGCGCGCAGCAGCCGCCCCAGAACCAGCAGCATCACGATCAGCCAGATGCCCAGCATCAGGACGCCCCTGTCCCGGTCGAGCCAAAGCCGCCGCTGCCGCGCGCTGTGCTGTCCAACTGGTCGACTGCGACAAAGCGGGCCTGCGGCGCGCGCGCCACGACCAACTGCGCGATCCGGTCGCCGTGGCCAATGGTGACGGGTTCGGTTCCCAGGTTGATCAGGATCACGCCCAGGGGACCGCGATAGTCACTGTCGATGGTGCCCACTGCGTTCGCCAGCGTGATGCCGTGCGTCAGCGCCAGGCCTGATCGCGGACGAACCTGAACCTCCCACCCCTCGGGGATGGCAAGCGCGAGGCCCGTGGGAACCAGCGCGCGCGCAAGGGGCGCCAAGGTGATGCCCGTGGCGCGAAGATCGGCCGGCAGATTGGCACAAAGATCGGCTCCCGCCGCGCCCGCCGTGCGATAACATGGCAGCGGCAGCCGGGCATCGGCCTCGGGCAGGCGCATGACGCGGATAGGGGGAAGGTTGCTCATGCCGCATCCTTGCAATGCAAAGGGCCGCACGGCAATGCCCGTGCGGCCCCGAAAATGTCGCAGCCCGGCGCAGCCTAGCGCGGGGCGATCATCATGACCATCTGCCGGCCTTCCAGCTTGGGCATGGACTCGACCTTGCCGGCCTCGCCCACGTCGTCGCGGACACGGTTCAGCAGTTCAAGGCCCAGGTCCTGGTGGGCCATCTCGCGGCCGCGGAAGCGCAGGGTCACCTTGACCTTGTCGCCGCCTTCCAGGAACTTCATGACGCTGCGCATCTTGACGTCATAGTCGTGGGTATCGGTCCCAGGACGGAACTTGATCTCCTTGACCTCGATGATCTTCTGCTTCTTGCGCGCTTCGGCTTCGCGCTTTTGCTGTTCATACTTGAACTTGCCGAGGTCCATGACCTTGCAGACCGGCGGGATCGCGTTGGGCGAAATCTCGACCAGGTCCAGCCCGGCGTCCTGCGCCATCTGAAGGCCGACCGACGGCGGCACGACGCCGACATTCTCTCCGTCAGCGCCAATCAGGCGGATCTCGGACACGCGGATGCGTTCGTTGACGCGGGGGCCGGTGTCACGGGTGGGCGGTGCATTATGCGGACGACGAGCTATGGCGGTACTCCTTGAATGGCCAAGTCGGAAGTGCACAGAAAATAAGGGTCAATGCCGCCTGATTCAACCGAATTTGACAGCGAAGGCCACGCAAGCGCCGTCAATCGCCCTCATACCGCCTGTGGTGGCGGTCGCGGGCGCCTTTTCTGCCCCCGGTGGCTGTGCCATAGAGGTCGGACCAAGAAACTGCTGGGTCAGGTGTGCCGGATGTCGAGACTGTTGCCGATCGTCGTGATTCTGTTGCTGCTGGCTGGTGGCGGATGGTTCTGGATGCAGAACTCCTCTGCGCCGGTCCAGGTCCAGGCCGAGGCCGAGGTCGAGACGCTGCCCGCGACCGCCACGGGCGAGGCTGCGCGCCTGGCCGACGAGGCCGCCGACACGGCCGAGGTCGCGGCCGAGGCCGCCGACCGCGTGCCCGCCGATGACGCCGCCCAGACCCAGGCTGCGGCCGATGCCGCGGCGGATGCGGCCGCCGATGCCGCGGCCATTGCCGCGGATGCCGCCGCCGAGGCGGCACGGGCCTCGACCGAAACCGGGACCGCGCCTGCCAGCCAGGCCGCGCAGGCGGCCGAAGATGCCGCCGAAGCGGCCCTGGCCGCAGCCGACCGCGCGGCATCGGCCGCCGCGGGCACCGCGCCCGATGCCGCGCCTCTGCCCCTGTCCGAGGCCGCCAGCGTTGCCGCGACGGCGGCGCAGGAGGCCGCAGGCGCCGCCGCCGAAACCGCCGACGCCACCTCGGTTGCCGCGCGCATCGAGGCGGCCCTGACGCCCGAAGGCTTTGACCGCGCCGAGGTCGAGCGGATCATCGACGGCTCGGCCCTGCCCGACCCCCAAAAGGCTACGCTGCGCCGGCTGGTCGCCTCGGCCGAGAATAACCCCCAACTGCTTCAGGCGGCGCTGGAGCAGGTCAAGGCCATCATGCGCTGATGCCCGTACTGCCCGTTCAGGACCTGGAATCCTTCCTGCTGCGCAAGCCTGAGCCGCTGGCCCGTGGACCGATCGCGATCGTCCTGGTGGAAGATGACGTCGCGGTGCCCGAAACCGTCGCGCATCATCTGGCACAGGGGTTTCGCCACGTCCTTCTGCTGTCCGACCAGGTTCAGGACCTGCCCGACGATCTGGCAGCTCGGGTCACGCAGCTGGGATACAACACGCGGCGGCCGGATGCGCATGTCGGCGCCATGAACGCGGTCATCCGCGCGGTTCCGCCGGGAACCTGGCTTTACTACGGCTTCAACGCCGAGTTCCTTTTCTATCCGTTCTGCGAAACGCGCACGGTGGGCGAATTGCTGGCGTTTCACGCCGAAGAGCGGCGCGACGCAATGCTGACCTATGTGGTCGATCTTTATGCCTCCGACCTGTCGCGCTGTCCCAATGCGGTGGACCTGGACAACCCCATGTTCGACCGGACCGGATACTATGCCCTGGGCCGCCGCGGTCCCGACGGGCAGCCGGCGGAACGGCAGCTTGATTTCCACGGCGGGCTGCGCTGGCGCTATGAAGAACTGTTGCCGGCGGACCGGCGGCGGATCGACCGCATCGCCCTGTTCCGCGCGGTGCCCGACCTGACCCTGTCGGCGGATCACCGCTTTTCGGTCGAGGAGTACAACACCTACGCCTGCCCCTGGCACCACAACCTGACGGCGGCGGTGGCCTCGTTCCGGGTGGCCAAGGCGCTGACCACGAACCCGGGCTCGCGCGACATCATCCGCGACATGACCTGGCGGAATTCGCAGCGCTT
>VGDE01000199.1 GCA_016869875.1 Alphaproteobacteria bacterium | reverse complement strand
TGACGATGCTCCTGCCTATCGATCAGGCGCTGCCGCTCGGACTGATTGCGAGCGAGCTACTCACCAATGCCCTGAAGCATGCACGGCGCGGAGACGAGCCCGTCCCGATCCAGGTTCACTTCGGACCAAGCCAGGACAAGGGAGGCTACACGCTTGTCGTGGCAGACCATGGTCGTGGGTTGCCTGAGGGCTTTGACATGAGGAGCCAGGCAGGCCTCGGCATGCGCCTGATCGTGTCGCTGAGCAGCCAGTTGGATGCCACGGTCGAAGCGATCAACACCGCCCAAGGAGCGCAGTTCACGGTGTCGGCAGAAGTGGAGACGGCCTAGCCGCTGCCTTGGGACAACGTTCGTTCCGGGGAAAAGCAGGTTCAGGGGAAAGCCCTGTCCTCTGGCGTGGCCATTCTGCTGGCTTTCGTCTTCAGCGGTTGGGGAGAAGCTGGGATAGACACCGCAGGATCTGATCAGGACTGAAGGGCTTATCAAGGAACAGGGCCGCCTCAGGCAGGGTATCGGGCTCGGGCGGTTGTGCGCCAGAAGCGACCAGGATCGCGATGTCCGGCATGTCACGGGCGCAGCGCCGGGCCAGGTCGTAGCCGGTCATCTTTCCCGGGGGCATCTGGACATCGGTAAAGAGCAGTTCAATCTTTGGGCTGCGGCGGAGCAGGATGTCCAGAGCCTCTTCAGCTCCGGCGGCGGTCAGCACCTGAAACCCTGCCTTGGTCAGGATGGCCTGAACATCTATCCGGATGAGCGGCTCATCGTCCGCCACCAGAGCATATCGTTCAAAACGGTCCATGATCTGAGAGTCCATTCTCGGTCTGCGGGAGAAGGGCTGCAGAGCCGTTGCAGTTCCAAGATGACGACAGAATGATCCGGTGTTGGCACACCTGCCATGATGAGCGCTTTAGATTATGAGATTTTATCTGTTCGAAGAAACGTTATCACACAGGGGTTTTCCCGGCGGTTGGTATGTGTTTACGGAACTGTGCCGACAGCGGGGCGGTTATACGCGGTCATTTCCAGCAGCAAAGATCACGAAAAGATAGCGGCATGACCAAGAACGATGAGCAGTCAGTCCCGGACACGGTCAGGGCGATCGAGGAAGCTGACAAAACAATGGCGCAAGACGCTGGCCGCTTTCGCCATCATCCCGTAGTCACGTCATTGGGCTTGGTGAGTGAGATCGCGGATCAGGTCCCTCTGTCCCTGGTCTGTGGCGGCGTCTTGACGGCCGGGCTCATCTCCGATCGTCCCCACCTGGCCCGAACGGGCGTGCGGATGATGGCTGCCCATGTGCTGGCAAACAGTATCAAGAGGGCCATCAAGAACCGGTTTCGACGAACAAGACCAGGTGTGGTTCTGGACGGAGAGGACTATGTTTGCGAGCCCGGGGAAACCGAAGGCGGTCACGACACCTCCTTTCCCTCAGGCCATACAGCCGGTGCTGTTGCTGTCGCAGCGATCATAGCCTCCGATATCCCAAAGACGGCCGTTCCGGCTTTCCTGACAGCCAGCCTGATTGCAGGTGTTCAGGTGCCGCGTGCCAAGCACTACCCGATCGACATTGCTGCAGGGACCCTTCTTGGCCTCTCTGCGGCAATGATCGTGAAAAGGCTTTATCCCGAAAAATGAACGGACCTTCTGCGGCTATCGTGCTGGCTATGAACAAAACCGAACAGCCAAGACCCCTACCCTGCCTCACCGAATAGTGCTGCAATGGTGTCGGTCGGGAAATGGACGCGAGATGCGGGTGCGATGCGGGAGCGCGAGCCAGCTATGGGCGTCTGATGACGTCAGTCCTCATCAAGACAATCACATCATGCCTTTTTGATGCCGAAACCCGTTGGCGTTGGCAAAAACAAAGCATGGGGCGCGGCGGTCGGATTTCCTCCTGTCCCGCGGTCAGTTCCCTCTTCATCCGCTTGGCCAGTATCTTTTCTCTTATCTTGCCCCAGTCTGCTGCAAGCCTCTCTGTTAATGATTGCGCCCCACGGGATCAAATTTTGCGGAACGCAATTCCTGTCTGTCCGTTGATCATTGCTGACGACGGGGACGAGAATGGCTGACGAAACTGAGCGCGATTTCATTCCCGTTGTTGAAGAAACAGCCACTGTCTCGACCCGGCGGGTTGTCAGTGGGCGTGTCAGGATTGCCACCCAGACTGACGAGATCAATCATCTCCTGCCGACTGACCTTGCGAGCGTTGAGGTTGATGTGGTCCGGGTGCCGATTGACCGTCGGATCGAGACAATCCCGGACGTCGTGACGGAAGGCGAAGTGACCATCATCCCCGTGGTCGAAGAGCGCCTGGTCGTCACGCGCGAACTCTATCTTCGTGAAGAAATCCATGTTCGCCGCATCGAACGGACGGAAACTGTTGACGTGCCCGCGACCACCCGTCGCCAAACCGTCCAGATCGAGCGCTTGCCCGCCGAGCTCGAGCAGCCCCCTGAAAAGGACAATCAAGATGACCTATGAGAATGAATCCGGTTCTTCCGGCACGCTGTCCGTTTCTGCCATGTTCGATAGCCAGGCCGAGGCCCAACGTGCGGTCGAGCGGCTGAGCCAGGCAGGGATAACCTCGGAACGCATCCGGCAAGTGGCGGGGGGGAGTGACACCGCTTCTCGCGCGGGCACCGTTGAAGAGCGCAACAAAGGTTTTTGGGATGGTCTCGAGGACTTCTTCTTTCCCGATGAAGATCGGTATTCCTATGCCGAAGGGCTGTCGCGCGGCGGCTATCTGGTGACCGTGACAGGGCTGTCCGGGGCCGATTACGAGACCGCCCTGGATATCCTCGACGACGAAGGCAGCATCAATCTTGAAGAGCGTGAGGAAAGCTGGCGCTCAGAGGGCTGGAGCGATTACCAGTCCAGCAGCTATGCCTCGGGCAGCACGGCATCCGCCTATGGCGCCCGTGCGGGTGCAACGGGTGATCTGGACAGTCCCTATGTTGACGAGGACAGCACGGGCGCTGATGCGTCCTTGCGGCAAGGTCGGGATCTGCGCGGAGACGAGACGATCCCCATCGTGGAGGAACGTCTTCGCGTCGGCAAGCGCGAAACCGGCCATGGCCGTGTCCGGGTTCGCGCCTATACCGTCGAAGAGCCCGTCAGCGAAAGCGTCGACCTGCGCGAGGAGCGAGTTGAGGTCGAGCGCCGGCCTGTCGACCGTCCCCTGACAAACGCGGATACTGCTTTCCAGGACCGCACGATCGAAGCTGAAGAATACCGCGAAGAAGCGGTCGTTCAAAAGGAAGCCCGCGTGGTCGAGGAGATCGAACTCCGCAAGACCAGCGAAACCCATCGCGAAACAGTCTCGGACACGGTCCGTCGTACCGAGGTCGAGATCGAAGACGATCGTGATGGGCCGAACCGCCAAGGTCTGGATCCGGAAGCGGGAACCCGGGATTATGACAGTCGCAAGCCCTGAGGCTTGATTTGACCACATGCTGAGGCCCCGCAAGTGCGGGGCCTCTTCTTTAGTCGAGAGCTCGGACGTGAGGGCGCAGGCACTAATTCCACGCTCGTCTTGCTGCCTGTCCTGACCTTCGCGGCGCATGCCATTCTCTGCCATAGCGCAGGCACCGCCCTGCAGACCGCCGCAAGAGCCATAAGTGCCAGTCAGCGACGCGGACTGCCACAAATGCGCCGATCTGTTTGGGAGCATCTTCGAGTGGTACTTCTTTGCCCTGAACCCGGCGCACTTCCGTATTTGGTGGCGGCTTTGGCAGGACGGGATCGAACGCGGTCTTGAGGTTGTAACGCAGCACGACAGCTTTGCCCATACAGGCTGGGACGGTCAGAGTTCGTCAATCCAGTTCGCGATGTTTCCCCACGTCCAGACCATTGTACTGAGATTTCTGGCAGAAGCCTGATCCTGATCATAAGCCCAAATGCCTTTCATCGGCTTACGTTCCTCCTCGGCACACTGACGTTCCCAGGCCTGACTGCGAGATGACAAGGTGTTCTTGCTGATTACGACAAGGACGCCGGTCGATTGGCGAATTTGCTCTCGAACCTGTGCCTGCCACTGCCTGTCGTATGTTTCCTCCACCGGAGGATCGGCATATTCAAACAGCCTTTTCGTGCGAAGTGGTTCCGCCTTGATCATGTTTCGGATGCGCCTGTCTTCACTTGCGGCGGCAATGTAGATGATCTTTTTCTTGGCCATGGATGAAGTTCCTCGTGGCAATAAAGCAAATACCGATCTCATCAGGATGACCGGATGGAAACCATACTCAACCATGCCGAAGCAAGCAGAGCCCAGCCCGCACCGGCTATCCACCCTGCCAGAACATCGCTCGGATAGTGAACGCCCAGCATCACGCGGCTGAGGCTGACCAGGATGCTGATGGCGATGCCTGTCGCAACAAGTGCTCTGCGGACGTTTGCCCGCGGGCTGAGGGTTCCCAGCACGACGGCAAGGCTGATGTAGACAACAGCGGCATTGAAGCTATGTCCGCTGGGAAAGCTGTAACCTTCCACTCCCATGAGATGGGACACGTTGGTTGGGCGTGGCCGAGCAAAGCCAAGCTTCAGCAAAGCGCCGATCATCCAGCCGCTGGAAATGGTGACAAATAAGATTGCTGCCTGACGTCGCATGCCGAACAGCAGAAGCATTGCGACGGCAGATGCGGCAAGGAGGTGCCGCAACATGACACCGCCTAACGCTGTGATGTCTCGCGTCATGTCGGCTGCCCACGAGGGCCCGCGCAGTTCCAGACCGACTGAGCTCCGAAACAGCAGCAAGCCCAGGTTATCCAGGTCGGCATAACGACCGCTCAGCATCAAACCCGCAAGAACGGCAAAGACCACCCAGCAGAGCGTCGCACAGATCAGCGCCGCACGCAGACTGAGAAGCGCGTGGCAGCGGGAGGCATCCGTCTTAAGGCTTTCGCCCGCGGCTGCATGATGATCTTGAGGCGAGTTCAGCATATGGTTCAGGCACACGATGTTGGGTGCAATCCGTAAATTGTCGAACTGCGCCTTTCTTCCAAAGCCGTCTTGTTGGGGAGCAGAGTGTGGAGGCGCTGCACGGCATGATACCTCGGCCGCAGTCCGTCTCCAATGTCGAGGCAATCCCGATCACAGGAAAAAAGACTCGCCGAGGCGAGACCCTTTCTCTCGTCTGCAAGGGGTTTAGATCTTGGTGCGATCGATGTTGTCGCGGTCCACGCTGCTCAACGTATCGCGACTGCCATCGACATTGTCCTTTTCGATCTCGCGATCAACAGGGCGGCGCGCGATCTGGACCCGCTCCTCAAGCAGATCAACACGTTCGTTCACCTGCTCCTCGACCGTATAGGCCCGGACCCGAACACGGCCCTGCCCGGTTTCGCGCTTGCCGACGCGAAGACGTTCCTCCACGATGGGGATCGTCTCGTCTCCGCGCAGATCCCGACCTTGGCGCAAGGACGCATCAGCGCCCGTGCTGTCCTCGTCAACATAAGGACTGTCCAGATCACCCGTCGCACCCGCACGGGCGCCATAGGCGGATGCCGTGCTGCCCGAGGCATAGGAGCTGGCCTCGTGACCGCCCCAGCCTTCGGAACTGTGAGTGCTGGACGTAATCTCCCCAAAACGGCTGGATGAAAATTCCCCAGTTTGGCGCTGATGCCGATGGTCCGGGGCATGCCCCCGGACCATCGGCGGCGCAGAATTACCCCTGCTGATGCCAAAGAAAGGGCGGGCAGGTGGTGGGATTGAGGAAGATTGTGATGATCCTGGATTTGAGACGGCAGGGCCTGGGCATCAGCGCGATTGCGCGCCAGACCGGGCTCGACCGCAAGACGGTTCGGAAATACCTGGAACGGGGCCTTGAGGCTCCGGTGTATGGACCCAGAGAGCCGGGCGATCGGCTGGCAGATCGGTTTCGATCCTATCTGGCAGAGCGGCTTGACGCCTTCCCCGGCCTGTCGGCGCGCAGGCTCCATCGCGAGATCAAGGCAATGGGCTATGGCGGGGCCTATTCCACGCTGACGGAATATCTTCGGCTGATCCGACCCCTGGCGCCGCGGCAATTCGAGCGACGCTTTGAAACGCCCGCCGGCCAGCAGGCGCAGGTGGATTTTGCCGAGTTCCAAGTGGAGTTTACTTCTGAACCGGGCGTGCTGCGCAAGGTCTGGCTGTTCAGCATGGTGCTGGGGCACAGCCGCTGGCTCTGGGGGCGGTTCTGCCCGAACCAAGCGCTCGAAACGGTGATGCGCTGCCACATTGCTGCATTCCAGACGATGGGAGGGGCCTGCAC
>VGDE01000198.1 GCA_016869875.1 Alphaproteobacteria bacterium | reverse complement strand
GATATCCCGCCACCCGCAGCGCTTGCGCGCATTCGCGTCCCGACGACAACGACACCTCGCGCTCGGCCGAGGGTCCGCCCATCAGAACAGCGACAGAGTGGGCTGTCCTGCTCGACCTGCCCGCCACGTTTCGCCTTTCGCGCCCGGTTGCTCCGGGCTTCATCTGTCACGCGCCACCTTGGTTGGCGGCGTCATCTTGCGAAATGATACAAGCAAAGCGCGAACCGCAAAAGTGCATTTTCGTTAATGCAACGCGAATGTCGGGCAGGATGCCGCCGTCTTGCTCACTCGGGTTCCGGCAGGGGCTCGCCGATGCGCACGACCTCCCATTGCAGGTCGTGGCCGCTGTCCTCCAGCACGCGTCGGCGGACCAGTTCGCCCAGGGCCTCCAATTCGGCCGCGGTGGCTCCGCCGGTGTTCAGCAGGAAGTTGGGATGCTTTTCCGACATCTGCGCTCCGCCCCAGCTGTGGCCACGCAGCCCCGCACGATCGATCAGCGACCAGGCCTTGAGGTCATGGCTGTCATCCGCCTGCCCGGTCGAGCTGAACCCCGCCGGGTTGCGAAAGGTCGAGCCAGCGCTGCGCTCACGGGTGGGCTGGCTGGCGTCGCGGCGCGTCAACTGGTCGGCCATGCGGGCATGCAGCGCCTCCGGGTCGGCCCGGCAGGCCCGGAAGCGCGCTTCCGTGACGATCCAGCCTTCGGGAATCTCGGCATGGCGATAGGCAAAGCGCAGATCCTCGGCAGTCAGGATGACCTTGTGGCCTTCCCGTGACACGGCCTGGGCGTCGACAAGATGATCGGCGACATAGCTGCCATAGCAGCCTGCGTTCATCCGCACAGCCCCACCGATGCTGCCGGGAATCGTGCGCAGAAAGGTCAGGTCCAAACCGGCTTCCGCCGCCCGACGCGCCACATGCGCATCCAGCGCGGCGGCACCGGCGGTCACGATGTCGCCCTCGATCCCGATCGCGTTGAAGGACCGTCCCAGGCGGATCACGACGCCGCGGATGCCGCCATCACGCACGATCAGGTTGCTTCCGACGCCCATGGGAAAGACGGGCACCGACGGGTCCAGCTGCGCCAGGAACTGTGCCAGATCGTCCGGGTCCGCCGGCTGGAACAGCCAGTCGGCCGGGCCGCCGACACGCAGCCAGGTCAGGCCGTCAAGAGGGCGGTCAGCAACAAGGCTGCCGCGCGGGGTGGGAAGGTCGAAAATCATGGCCTTGGTCGTAGCCAGCCCGGGAAGGCCCGTCAACCTGCGGCGCTAGCCGCCTGTCTTGAGCACGCTGAGCGACCCGTCCGTTTCCAGAACAACACTGATCGACCTGTCGATGCCGTCATGCCCTGCGCCACGGATGGCAGCATGAACCTCCTCCATCGTGACACGCTGTCGCCGCAGTGCATCCGGCAAGGGGGTCCCCTGCGACAGGACCATGGTCGGCTCGGCCTTGATGAGATGCTGAAAGCGTTCGGAACGGATCGACGCCCAGGTGATCACGTATTGCAGCCCGATCAGCAAGCCCAACGCGGTTATTCCATCCAGCAGGGGCACCGAGCGGCTGAGCAGGACGGTTGCCAGGGTGGAGCCAAGGGCGACCGTCACGATCAGGTCGAAGGCGTTCATCTTGCTGAGCGTGCGCTTGCCAGACACGCGCAGCATCGCCACCAGCGCCACATAGGCGATGGTGCCGACCAGCAAGACCCGCCCAAGACTGGTCCAGCTATCAAAGAAGACGGGTTGCTCCACGACATGTCCCTTGCGTTTGTCCCGAAGGGAACGGGGCGACGGGACGAGGGGTTCCCCCTTCTACAGCAGAAGCGTCGCCGCAACACCGACAGCGGCCACCAGCAGCCCAAGGCCCGCAACCGCGCCAGCGATCCCGCGCCACGCCATCCGCTGTCGCCCAAGCCGCGCCAACACCAGGCCGGTCAGGACACCGACCAGAGCGGGCAGAACCGTGAAGGTCTGCGCGACAAGCGCCGCAAGATCGTGAAACCCTTCCCGCCCCTGCGCTGCCAGGAGAAGCTGGATCGAGATCGCCGCCAGCAGCAGCGACAGGATGGCCAAGGGCCAGCGCAACCGCAGATGGGCACTGCCCCAGGCGATGAACCCCCCGCCCGCGCAGCAGATGGCGGCGATGATCCAGGGGGTCACGTCCGCTGCCCCTTTGAAAGGTCCCGTGCAGCCGGCAGACGGCGCCGGAAAGTCGTTCCGCACAGGGCCAGGACGCCCAGGGCAAAGCCCAGGACGCCGATGCCGGGACCCCACAGCAGCGTCAACCATCCCACTGCCGGAACGCCTGCCACCACAAGCGCACCGGTTGCAAAAGGACGCCATCGCGCAGCCATAAGTGGCACAAGCAAGGCAAGGCACAGCCAGCCGCCGGTGACCCCAAGGACAGTCACGGGCAGCGACAGCAGCTGCAACCCTGTCACGCGGCCTGGCCCTGCAACCGGGCCGGCAGCCCGTTCGCCCAGGCCGAGATCGTCCCCGCGCCCAGGCAGACCACGATATCGCCCGGTCGGCCCTGCTCGCGGACCAGCCGCTCCAGGTCATCCTCGGACAGGATGGCGCGGGCATGGCGGTGGCCATGCGCGATCAGCCCCGCGACAAGATCATCGCGGCTGGCGCCTGGAATCGGGTCCTCGCCCGCCGAATAGACCTCGGCGATGGCGACCACGTCGGCTTCGTTGAAGCAGGTGCAGAAGTCCTCGAAAAGGCTGGACAGGCGGGAATAGCGGTGCGGCTGGTGCACGGCGATGACCCTGCCGCCGCTGGCCTGGCGAGCCGCCTTCAGCACGGCGGCAATTTCCACCGGATGGTGGCCATAGTCGTCGATGATGGTGACCCCGCCGATGGTGCCCACGCGGGTAAAGCGCCGCCCGACGCCGCCGAACTTGGCCAGCGCCTCGCGGATCTCGGACCGCTTGATGCCCAGGTGCCGGGCCACAGCGACGGCCGCCAGGCAGTTCGACACGTTGTGGTCGCCCGGCATGGGCAGCGTGCAGCCCTCGATCATGACGGTATCGCCGTTGTCGGCCGGCCCCTCGCCCTGCAGCGCGATGTCGAAGTGCGCGATGCCGTCCTGATAGCGGAGGTTCATCGCGCGGACATCGGCCTGGGCGTTGAAGCCGAAGGTCACGACGCGGCGGTCGGTCAGCCGGCCCACCAGCGCCTGCACCTCGGGATGGTCGGTGCAGCAGACCGCGAGGCCGTAGAAGGGGATGCCTGAGGCAAAGTTGTAAAAGCCCTGGCGCAGTGCGTCGAAGCTGCCCCAATGCTCCATATGCTCGGGGTCGATGTTGGTGACGATGGCGATGTCGGCCGGGAGGCGGTTGAAGCTGCCGTCGGATTCATCCGCCTCGACCACCATCCATTCGCCCGCCCCGGCGCGCGCGTTCGAGCCATAGGCGTGGATCACGCCGCCGTTGATGACGGTGGGATCCAGTCCCCCTGCATCCAAGAGCGTGGCGACCATTGTCGTGGTCGTGGTCTTGCCGTGGGTGCCCGCGATGGCGATGTTCGACTTCATCCGCATCAGCTCGGCCAGCATCTCGGCCCGGCGAACGATGGGCAGGCCCCGGCGGCGCGCCTCCTCCAGCTCGGGGTTGCCCTTCTTGATCGCGGTCGAGATCACGATGACACCCGCGCCCTCGATGTTCTCGGCCCGCTGCCCCTCGAAGACGGTGGCGCCCAGCGTTTCCAGCCGGTCGGTGATCTTGGAGCGCTTGAGGTCGCTGCCCTGCACGCGATAGCCCAGCGTCAGAAGGACTTCGGCGATGCCCGACATGCCGATGCCGCCGATGCCCACGAAATGGATGGGACCCAGTTCACCGGGCAGTTTTGTCGCTGCGTTCATCGCACAATCTCCTCGACGAGGTCGTAAAGGCGCCGCGCCGCATCAGGGCGGGCAAGGGACAGCGCAGCCCGGCCCATGGCCTGGGCCCGCGCGGGGTCTGACAGGATCGCGCGGATGTCGCGCGTGAGGCTTTCGGCGTCAAGCACCGATTCGGGATGCAGGTGGGCGGCACCAGACTCGGCCAGAGCCTGGGCGTTGGCGGTCTGATGATCGCCCGTGGCCGCGGCAAAGGGGATCAGGATCGCCGGCCGCCCGATCACCGTGATATCGGCCAGTGACGACGCCCCCGAGCGGCTGATGACCAGCTGCGCCTGCGCGATCCGTTCGGGAACATCCGTGAAGAAGGGCTGCACATCTGCCTGGACCCCGGCCTGGGCATAGGCCTGGGTGACGCGCGCGGCGTCCTCGGCCCTGGCCTGATGGCTGACGCGCAGACGGACGCGCAGGTCGTCCGGCAGGGCGGCAACGGCGGCCGGAACCACGTCCGACAGGACCCGCGCGCCTTGGCTGCCGCCGATCACCAGCAGGTGCAGCAGGCCGTCCGACGGGGGAACATAGGGTGCCGCCGCGTGATCCAGAACGGCCGCACGCACGGGATTGCCCGTATGCAGGCCCGTCACGCCCGGCGGCAGATCCGTGGGCCACGTTCCGCAGGCAACCCGGTGGACGCGGCGCGCAAACAGGCGGTTCACCCGCCCCATCACGCCGTTCTGTTCATGAATCATGCGCGGCAGGCCCATCGACCATGCCGCCGACAAGGCCGGGATCGTTGGATAGCCGCCAAAGCCGATCACCACGGCCGGACGGTCGCGACGAAAGGCCGCGCGGGCCGCCACGACACCCGCCCCGATCTTGAACGGCGCCGACAGCTTGCCCGCCGCCCCGCCCCGCGCAGTCGTGGCCGAGGACACGACCTGGCGCGTTACGGCCTGGGGGAATCCATCCGCATAACGTGCGCCGCGCTCGTCGGTGGACAGCTTGACCCGCCAGCCTTGGGCCAGCATCAGCTCGGCCAGCGCCTGCGCCGGGAACATGTGGCCGCCGGTTCCTCCGGCAGCGATCAGCGCCAAGGGAGATGACATCAGCGACCCCGGCGCAGGAGTTCGGCCAGTTCGCCCTGCGGACGGGTCCGGGTCAGCGCCAGCAGCATCCCCGCCGCGATCCCCGAGGCGATCACGGACGAGCCGCCATAGCTGACAAAGGGCAGCGTCATCCCCTTGGCCGGCAGCAGCCGCACGGCCACGCCCATGTTGATCAGCGCCTGCACGCCGAATGCGCAGGCCAGTCCCGTCCCGGCGATGCGGGCGAACGGGTCACGTTCCTTCAGCAGCCGCAGCAGAGAGCGGGTCACGATGGCGCAGTAAAGGGCGATGATCGCCAGCACCATCACCAGCCCGTATTCCTCGGCCGCAACGGCGATGATGAAGTCTGTATGCGCGTCGGGCAGCGACCACTTCACGGTCCCCTCGCCCACGCCGACACCGAAAAAGCCGCCTTCCTGAATGGCGTTGGTGGCATAGCCGATCTGCGTGCGGGGATCGATTTCCGGAGACAGGAAGCCATTGATGCGGCGGGCAAAATGCTCGGACGCGCCATAGGCAAAGATGCCGCCCGTCAGCGCCAGTCCCGCCACCCCCAGCAGCAGGAACATCGGCGCCCCGGCCACAAAATACATCACCAGCCAGGAAAACAGCACCAGGGAGGCCTGACCGAAGTCAGGTTGCAACGCCAGCAGGACCACCACAAGGGCAGCGGCAAGAAAGGAATACAGCCGTCCCGGTGGGCCACCAACCTCCTGGCTGGCGGCCATGAACCAGGCACATAGCGCGACAAATCCCGGCTTGAGGAATTCGGACGGCTGCACCGAAACAAAACCGAGCGACAGCCAGCGTGTCGCGCCCTTGCCAAAGTCGGTTCCGATGAACGGCAGCGCCAGGATCATCAGGAACGAGATCACAAAGCCAAGTACGCCGATGCGCCGGATCTGGCGCGGCGACAGCATGGAGATGACCAGCATCACCAGAAGGCCCAGCCCGCCGAAGACCGCCTGCCGCTGCACATAGTAAAAGCGCGGAAGGTTGTTCTTCTCCGCCAGCGGGACCGAGGCCGCAAGCCCCAGAAGGAGTCCCATGGCGAACAGGCCTAGCACGCAGGCCAAGGCCCACTTGTCCAAGGTCCGCCACCAACGCGGAAGAATAGGGTCGCCCGCCCGCACGGGCGCCGCGCCAAAGACCATCTCGGTCATGGGAATACCGCCGTCACTGCCTCTGTCCTGTCCGGTTTTCCCGGATCTGGAACGAATAATAGCGCGAATGTTGCGGACGCGCCACAAGTGATTGCTCAAGAAGAGGCTTGGCGGGCGGCCAGGCCCATCAATCCGTCAGGCCATGGCCGCGGTCATAGCGGTTCGCGCGGGAGGGTGCCCAACCCTCCG
>VGDE01000197.1 GCA_016869875.1 Alphaproteobacteria bacterium | reverse complement strand
CGGCACCCCATATGAAGCTGGTCGATTCGGGACGGGATTTTGCGACCTCCGGCGCGCCCATGACCTTCGAGAACCATGACGCGGCCTATGCCTACCTGGTCGCCCATACCGAGACCCCGCCCCTGAAGGGCCTTCGTGCCGAGATCATCGAGGATCTGGAGGCCTGACCGACAGGTCGCGCAGGATCCGCGCCAAGGGAGCGTGTTCGTCACGCTGTCCGCGCGCAGGGTCCGGGCCCAGCAGACCGTTGGGGCACATGCGGTCGTCGTCCCAGCCCGGATGATCGGCGATGGGGTACAGGCAGACGCCCTCGATCCTTGCGCCCCGGCGCCGGGCACGGGCGGTTTCCGACATGACGTGATCGAACCAGGGGGCGCGGCGCGCTCCCTCGATGCCGGTCTCGGCCAGCAGCATCGGGCGGTCATAGCGCGCCGCGACCTCGACCAGCAGGTCCGACAGGGGGCGGTGCAGCACATCGTCGACATCGATGGGCGGGCCGCCGTGGATCCACTGGTTGTTCCAGTAATAGTTGACGCCGACGACGTCCAAGGCATCCTCGGACCCGCCGATCTGGGGCCAGATGCGGCCCGCGATCAGGTCAAAGGCCTGAAACTGCGCGTCGTGCCAGCCATGGGCCTCGAACAGCGGGCGGCCCGACCAGTCCACATGGTGGATCGCGATCAGCGGCTCGGCGGTGACAAAGCGGGCGCGGGGATCGATGTCGCGCAGTTCGGCCCGGGCGGCCAGATACGCGCGGGCCAGCTGGACCTTCAGTTCGAACCCCCGTCCCGAGGCGAAGGGATTCAGATAGCGCGCGTCCCCTCCGGCCCAGGAAAAGAAGCTGATTTCGTTCACGGGGCACCAGAAGGGAACGGCATCCGTCATCTGGCGGTGGTGAAGTCCGGCGGCGCGGGCCAGCCGCGCGAAGCGGTCCACAAAGGCCGGAGACCAGATGTCCAGATCATCGGGCCAGCCGTAATGCAGCAGGTCCCAGATCACCTGCATGCCCGTTTCGCGGGCTGCGGCCAGCATCGGGGTCCATGACCCCAGGTCCAACACGCCGCCCCGATCGATCAGCGGCCAGCGCAGCGCATCGCGACAGGTCCGGATGCCCAGACCCAGAAGCTGCTGGTAATCCTGTGCCACATGGCGGTCATGGCCGATCGCCGCGATCACGTCCAGACGCCGCCCGTCCCGGCGGCGATGGGTCGAGGATTCCCACCCGCCCTGCACCATGCTGGCAAACAGCGCGGGCGGCGGCGCGGGCGCGCGTTCGGCCAGCACCCTGTCGATCAGCGCCTGCCACTGCGGCACCACGACCGTTGCGGAATAGGTGCCGCGCACATGGACCTGCAGGGCGGTGCCCAGGCGGTGGCGCAGCGCGGCGTCGTCGATCAGGCGGCGCATCGCACCTGCCACGGCGGCCGGGTCTTCGTGCGGAACAAAAAGCCCGCTGACGCCGTCGCGGATCTGCTGCAGCGCCCCGTTGTCAGGGGTGGCGATCACCGGCAGGCCTGCGGCCCCCGCTTCGGCAATGACATGGGGCATGCCCTCGCCCCGGCTGAGCCAGCAGAAGACGTCCATCGCCGCCAGCAGGTCGGGTACATCGGCCCGATCGCCCGTCCAGATCACCCGGTCGCCCAGAGGGGCGGCCAGTGCACGCAGCTCGGTGGCATATTCGGGCACGAAGGCGTCGGGGCCGCCCACCACCACAAAGCGGGCCTGGGGGCGATCGGCGGCCACGGTCATGGCCGCGATCAGGAAATCCTCGACCCGCTTCTTGCGGTCCAGGCGCCCCACCCACCCGATCAGCACCTGATCGTTGCTGAGGCCCAGGGCCGTCCGCAGGGGCGCGCGCCGGGCGGGATCGAACTCGGTCAGATCCACCATCGAGGGAATCTCGATCGCGTCTCCCGGCCTGTCGGGCATGCGCGAGGCCGCTGCTGCCCGGATGCTGTCGCAGACCCCGACATAGCGCGCGGTGAAGTGCTTGGGCCCCGCAAGGGCTTCGCTGACCAGGCCGCCATGCTCGATCAACGGCGGGCGCAGGGCCAACCGCTCCAGCGCGGGATAGATGTCGGCGACATTCTGGCAGCTCACGACCACATCCGCGCCGCAGATCTTGCGCCGCAGGTAATCCACCGTGTCCTCGAAGCCGAGGTGGTAGGGCGTCGTATCCACATGGATGCCAAGCGCGCGCAGCTGATCGGTGGTCTGCTCGGGCATCCCGTCCTTGCGGAAGCAGGGAATGACATCGATCCTGTAGCGGTCCCGCGGCAGGGTGCGCGCCAGCAGGCGCAGTTCGGTTTCCTCGCCGCCCACGACCAGCCATGCGAGCACGAACAGGATGCGGATCTTGCCGGCGTCGGGATGCGGGACGGGCAGGTCCGGGGGCGGCTGGTGGCCCCAGCTCTGGGTCGGGTGTTGATCCATCAACGGGGCGTCCTTTGCCTATCTCCGGGTGCTGTCAGGCCGCAAAGACGACCTGCAGAAAGTCGAAGCGTTCGGCCACCAGGCGCTGCAGGAAATCCGGCGCCTCGTCAAAGGGGACGACATGGGTGATCATGTGCCGGCGCACGGCGGGACCCACGCGCTCCAGCAGGCGGATCGTTTCCAGCGACAGCCGCCGCTGGCTCCAGTCGGCGGCCAGGCGACGGGGCATGCGGTTGATCTGGGCGCAGACCAGGCGCAGGCCGTTGTGGTGGAACTCCTCTCCCAGACGCAGTTCGGGCAGCCCTCCCTGGTAGAAGGCCAGGTCGATCACCGTTCCCTGCGGACGCAGGGCCGCCAGCGCGCGATGCAGGCTGTCGCCATGGGCGCGGGTCTGGAACACCACCTCGGCGCCGCGCCCGCCGTGACGGTCATGCCAAGCGGACTTGGCATGGGCGGTGGCGGCGTCCTCGTCCATCGCGATCATGCCCAGCCTGCGGATGATGTCCTGCCGGAAGGGCGAGGGATCGACCACCACCACCTCGGACGCGCCCGCGGCCTGCGCAAACAGGGCGCAGAACAGGCCCACGGTGCCGCCGCCCCAGATCAGCGCAGGGCGCCCGTCCAGGCTGGCGCCCAGATGCGGGACGGCCATGCCGAACATTTCGGCATCGGCATGCAGGATGCCGTTGGCGGCGATCGGGCCCATCTGGCCCACGAAGATGCCCAGCATCGGGTCCATGCCCTCGGGCAGCGCCGTCATCAGGTCATGGGCCGGATCGGCCGTGTGGCCGGTCTTGTGGCCGAATGCCGTGCCCACGACCTGACCCTGCCGCCAGCCAGGCGCGCGGGCGTCGATCACGCGCGCGCTTTCCATATAGCCCAGGAAGTTGACCGGATAGCGGGCCGTGGGCTCTCCGGGCAGGAAGCGCCCCGCCACATCATCCCACCGGTTGTGGAGGTAGGGGTTCGTCCCTTTCAGAAAGGTCAGTTCGGTCCCTGCGGACAACCCGGTATACAGCAGTTCCAGCCGGACCTGGTGGTCCGACGCCGGCCCTTCGTCATAGCCGAAAAAGCCGGGGCGGCCCTGCTCCAGGATGGCCAGGGACCGGATGTGGCGATGCTCATGCGGCATCGTGGGCGCCCGCCGCAGCGGCCTGACGAAAGATGGGCTGCGGGTCAGCCCGCAGCTCCTCCATCTTCACAAGGGTTCCGGTTTCCGCCGACCGGCTGACCGCCAGGGCGACCTGGTGGGTCAGCAGCGCCTCGGCATAGTCGCAGCGGATGCGGTTCTCGCGGCCCATCACGGCCTCGATGAAATCGCGGTCCTGGCGCCACACGGGATCGCCTTGGGCACGGCGCACGGGCCGGCCCTGTCCCACATCGACCATCAGGTCATGGTCGGTGATCTCGATGGCCATGGCATCGCTGAAGACATGCAGGCCGACGCGGTGGTTCCACCGCAGCAGGCAGGTCGATGACAGGTTGGCCACCGCGCCCGAGGCAAAGCGCAGGGTCGCCGCCGTCGCGGTCGGCACGGTCAGGCCGGGGAAGTCGCCCCTGTCGCGGCGGGCGGCAAGGCCAAAGACCTCGGTGATGTCGCCGGCCAGGAACCGTGCGGCGTCGATGATATGGGTGGCCTGCTCGACCACCTGGCCGCCTGAGCCGTCCGCCCGCCACCACCATTCCGGCGGCGGCGTCTGGTCGATCCAGAAGCCCTGCATCAGATGCGCGGGGTTTCGGGCCAGGTGCGCGCGCGCCTCGTCCATCGTGTCCAGATAGCGCCAGTGATAGCCGACGGCGGTGACCAGGCCGGCCTCGGCCACCTCGGCGGCGATCTCTATGGCCAGATCCACGTCCAGCGTGATGGGCTTTTCCACAAAGAAGGGCAGGCCGCGCGCGATGCAGGCGCGTTCGGGCGCCCCATGTGCAAAGGGCGGCACGCAGATATAGACCGCGTCGAGGTCGTGCGCCGCCAGCATCGCGTCATGATCGGCGTAAGCGGTGGCGCCCATGCGGGCGGCCGCCTCCTGGGCGCGGGCGGCGTCGGTGTCGCAAACGGCGACGACCTGCACGTCGGGCATGGTTTCCAGCACCCCAAAGTGGCGATGCGCGATGCCGCCTGCCCCAATAAATCCTAATCTGACACGATCCATATGCGTTCTGTCCTTGAAGATGTGGGCGGCGCGATAGGCGGCCAGGGTGGCCTGGGCCATCCGGGCCGCCGTGAAATGGGCGGCAAAGCGGGTTTGTTGCGCCTGCGCCACCCGGGCGCGGGCGGCAGGGTCGGCCAGCGCGGCGGCGATCAGGTCGGCCAGCGCGCGGCTGTTGCCGGGCGGGTGCAGCCAAGGGTGATCGGGGCCAAGCGCGTCCAGCGTGCCGCCGACGCGGCTGGCGATCACGGGCAGGCCTGCCGCCATCGCCTCGAGCGCGACCAGCGGCAGCCCCTCGAAGTGCGACGGCAGGGCCAGCAGCGTCGCCTGCGCCATCAGCGCAGGCACGTCGTCACGCGGCCCCGGCAGGGTCACGCGGTCCTGCAGGCCCAGCCTGCGGACCCCGCGCCGCAGCAGCGCCTGCCCCGGACCTTCACCGACCAGCAGGGCCTGCGCCATGATCCCTTGCCGCTGCAGTCGCGCCAGCGCGCCCAAGAGGACGCGCTGCGCCTTTTGCGGGGTCAGGCGGCCGACGCACAGGATCTGGTCCTTCATCCGCTGCACCGCGGGGGCGGGTTGCGGAAGAAGGCCGTTGGGCACGAGATGGATGACGGCCTTATCGCCCAAGGCCGCGCGCCAGCCGTCCGCCGCCGCCTGCGACACCACGATCGTCCCGTGAACCGCCGCAAGGGCATCGCGATACTGCGCGATCTGGAGGGGATCGGTCAGCAGCCATGGCAGATGCTCGGTCCGCAGCACGGTTGCGCCCGCCTGCCGGGCGGCACGGGTCAGGGCGTGCCCTTCCCAACCGATGCCGGCATGAACATGGACGGTGGCCTGACCCTGCGCCGACCATGCGGCGACGGCATCGGCCAGCACTTCGGGCGGGACCAGATGGGCGATGCCGCCCGCAGCGGTGATCCGCGCGGCCAGGCGCCGTCCCGCCGGGTGGTCGGGCCACATCGTCTCGGGACGCAGTCCCCGGTCGGCCAGGGACCGGGCCAACGTGAGCATATGGACACCGACGCCCGAAGGTTCGGGGCTGTCGGTGACCAACAGCAGCCGCTCAGGCATCTGCGGAAACCTGCATCAGCCGCCGGTGCAGTGCCAAGGCCTGGGCCACCACCTGATCCATGTGATAGTCGCGATAGCTGGCCAGGCGCCCGGCAAAGACCACCCCCGGCTCGGCATCAGCCAGCGCCTGATAGCGCCGGAACAGGGCGTGGTTTTCAGAACGGGCGACCGGATAGAAGGGATCGCCCCGGTCCGAGGGGTATTCGCGGGTGATCGCGGTCATGGGATGGTCCTGACCGGTCAGATGCTTGTGTTCGGTGATCCGCGTGAAGGGAATGTCCGGCGCGGGATAATTGACCACCCCCACCGGCTGGAACTGTTGCTGCGGCAGGGTTTCATGCGCAAAGGTCAGGCTGCGATAGGGCAGCGCCCCCAAGCGGTGGCCGAAGTAGGCGTCGATGGGGCCGGTATAGACGGTCAGGTCGCCCCGGTCGGCTGTGCCGAGGTCGTGAAAGTCGGTGCTGGTGCGCACCTCGATCAGGGGATGGTCCAGCAGGCGTGCGAACATGGCCGCATAGCCGTCGCGCGGCATGGCCTGGAACCGGTCGGTGTAATAGCGGTCGTCCGTACCGATGCGGCTTTGCAGCCGTGCCGTGACCGAGCGATCCAGTTGCGAAAGGTCAAGGCCCCATTGCTTGCGGCTGTAGTCTTCGAAGACC
>VGDE01000196.1 GCA_016869875.1 Alphaproteobacteria bacterium | reverse complement strand
TGCAGGACAACCGCGCCCGCCGCGCCGTGTACCGCCAGACCGTGCGGGAGCTGAACGCGCTGACCACCCGCGATCTGGACGATCTGGGGATCAGCCGCTCGATGATCACCCGCCTGGCCCACGACGCGGCCTGGGGCTCGGCTCAGTAAGACTTCCCTTTCCCGGTCCTTTCCCCCTCCCTAGGCCGGGTCTGGCGGCACCCTCCTCCTCCCTAGGGGTGCCGCCCAAAGATCGCAGGAACCCTATCCTCCTCCCCGGGTTCTTGCGTGAACGCGGCGGCCCCGCTCCTCCTCCCCAGGGGTCGCCGCATCCGACATAGCCGCCCCTACGTATAATTTTCCGGGCACGACCTGCATCAGCGCAAACGAGGAGATCGCCCACGGCATCCCCGGCAAGCGCAGGATTGCACCGGGGGATCTGGTCAACATCGACGTGTCTGCGTCTCTGGATGGCTACTTTGTCGACACCGGGGCAAGCTTTTGCCTCGGGCCGGTTCAGCCGCCCCTTGTCCAGCTCTGCCGCAACGAGAAGCGCACAATGGAGATCGGCATCGCGCAGGTGGGGCACAACAAACCGCTGGCCGGGATCGGCAACGCCGTCGGTGCCTTCGCGTCGAAGCGCGGCGATACGCTGATCCGGAACCTGGCCAGCCAGGGGGTGGGCAAGGCTCTGCATGAGGCCCCGAAGAGGTTCCGACCTGGCCCACCAAGGGAGAGAAGCGGCGAATGCACAACTGCCTCGTGCTGACCGTTGAGCCGTTCCTGCCGCGTGGCGGAAGATGGTCCACGTCAGGCGCCGATGACGATTGGACCCTCTACAGCAAGCCAGCCGCGCCGGTCGTGCAGTACGAGCATACGGTGGTGGCGACCCGTCGCGGCGCTATCGTCGTCACGTTGCCCGGCTGACGCGCGACCGGCGGGCGATGACCCACAGGAGCTGCTCCATGCAACCACTCCACCAGCCATCTCCCAAGGAGCGCATCGGCGTCATCTCAGACACCCACGGTCTGCTCCGCCCCGAGGCGCTGGAGGCTCTCGAAGGCGTCCACCGCATCCTGCACGCGGGCGATATCGGCGATCCGAGCCATCTTGACGCGCTGGCGCGCATCGCCCCGGTGACGGCAATCCGCGGCAACATCGACCGCGGCCGTTGGGCGGAGGCCCTGCCCGAAACGGTGAACCTCACGATTGGAGGCCTGCGGATCCACATGATCCATGACCGCAAGGCTTTGCGGGCCGATCCGGGAGCCGAGGGGTGGGACGTCGTGATCTCGGGCCACTCCCACAAGCCTGGCATTGACGAGAGCGGCGGCACCCTCTGGCTGAACCCCGGCGCCGCCGGCCCCCGCCGCTTCCGCCTGCCCATCACGCTGGCCTTCCTCTGGGAGGAGGCCGGCCGACCCCGTGGGATGATCCACCCCTTGCCTGTCTGACCTGCTCCCGCTTGACCATGGCCACCTGAACCGCCCTGGGTCAGCCGGAGGCTGGCTGTCATCGGAGGCAAGATCCTCATCAGCCTGCGACGGATCGATGCCGGCTGCGCAGCACGAAGGTGGGGGCAATGATCGCGATGGGCTGGCTCTTCGCGTCATTGCCCGTGCGCCGCATTGGCGGTAGCTGCGGGGGACAAATCCATCCCGCTCCCAATGTGCGACGTACAGCCTGGAGGGGGAGGCGCGGGGGCCGCCGGCCCGCCGGCACGATGGCTCCTTGTGAAGGTAGTGTGCGCTTAGCACCAATGGCAGATCGAGCCGAAGGGCAGAAACGGCACATCCCATCTTGCCCGCGCCAGGTTCAGTCGAGCATGCCCTTGGATCCCAGCCACTCCACGAGGAGATCGGGCCATGCCTCCGCCGGCATGTCACGAACCATGCGCAGCGAGAAGCCGTGTCCACCTTGCTCGAACTGGTGCAACTCGACCGGCACACCCACTTCCCTCAAGGCAGACACGAGGCGGAAGCTGTTCTCCGGGATGACACTCTCGTCGTCATTGGCCCCGAAGATGAAGGTCGGCGGCATCTCCGGGGTGACAAGCTTGTCGATCGAGTGGGCGTCCAGCGTAGCATCATCAGGTGTGGTGCCGAGCAGCTCCTCACGCGACTGCGGGTGGGTGATGCCTTCCTCCATGCTGATCACGGGATAACCGAGTGCGAGGAAGTCGGGGCGGGCCGAAGCCGTATCCGCCTCGTCGACAGGCTCATAGGCTTTGAAGGTGGGCGCGGCAGAAAGCCAAGCCGCCAAGTGCCCGCCGGCCGAGAATCCCAACACGCCCACACGCGAGGCATCCAGACCCCAGTCGGCTGCATTGGTGCGGATCAGCCGCATCGCCCTCTGCGCGTCTGCGATCGGCGCGTTGGTTGCCTGCCCTCCGCCCGGGAGGCGGTAAAGCAGTCGGAACACCGTGATCCCCGCTTCGTTCAAGGCTGGCGCGATCTCATCGGCCTCCTTGTCGTAGACAACTCGCGCATAAGCGCCGCCCGGCGTCACCAGCATTGCAGAACCATTCGGGTTCTCGGGCAGGTAGACCATGAGGTCGGGCGTCGTGATGTTGAACGCCGCCCGGTCCTTCACGGCAGGGTCTTCTGACCGCTCACGGATCTCTTGCGGCTCTTCGAACGTGGCGGATCCCACCGGCGTATCCGGCCAGACCTCGATCTGCATGCGATCTGTCAGCGGTTCAGCATGTGCTGCAGCACCTATTATCCACATGCCAAGCGTCACGATCGCGAGGTTACGTTGGATCATGTATCTCGACCTCCCATGGTGACCCGGAATTGCCCAGGCCTTCACGACCACAGCTTCACGATTGGTCCTGCGCACGTCCAGCCATGCAGGTTGCTTCCGGGACCAATTGATGAAGATGGGTGGAGCCCTCTGCTATGACGACCGGTGGCCATGGTCTCGTTGCCTCAATGCACGCCTGCAGCATTGGCGGCAGCTACGCAGGCTTCCCTCCTATTAGCTACGTCCCGATCGTTGAGCGGAGCAGGCCCCTCTACAGCCGCAGCGGGGAGAGGGGCCTGACTTTACTGTATCACTGTCCCTGCAGCATTGGAGTTCAGCTATCCTTAGAGTGATCCAAGATGAGAGCGGCCGCCCTGCAGATCATGAGAATGAAGAGCTGTTGCACCCTACAGAACAAACGTCAGAACCACGTTCATTACCACCGCGGCAACAAACCCGATCGGGGCTGCCCGGAACAGGAGCCGTGGAAACAGGGCGCTGCGGATTGGCTCATCAGGAGCCGAGCCGAGGATCAGGCTGCCACCCGATGAAAACGGCGAGATCGCAGTGGCTTGAGCGCCCACGACGATAGCCGTGAACAGCAGCATCGGGCTGACGGACAGGCTGTCGGCCAGTTGCGGCACCAGCGGAAAGAGCGTGGGTGTGACAACTCCTAGCGTGCTCGAGAAGAGGGACATGAAGCCGGCGATGACGCCAAAGACAACCGGCAGAAGATAGGGGGACATGCTGCTGCCCAGCCAACCGGCCAGCGCGTCGATCGTCCCCGCCTTGATTGCAACCTGAATGAGCATGCCCATGCCGCAGATCATGATCAGCGTCGACCACGGCACCAGCGCGATCGCCTTGCGCTCATCACCCAACTTCAAAAGCAGCGCAATGACCGAGAAGATGCTGGCAATCAGACCAATGTCGATCTTGGAGTTCAGATAGGTGATCGTGTCATTGCCGGGCAGCAGGAGATGCAAGATTGGCCCCAGCAGAACAAGAGCGACCATCAGCATGGTCAGGCCGAGCGTGGTGCGCTGCGTTGCGTCCAGCGGAGCCGGGGGTGCCATGTCGCCTGTGGCCGAGAGGTGCTGCCGGTTTCCGGGCAGCGCCAGCATTGCCGTGATGACCACGACAGGAACAAGCATTGTCGCGGCAAAGATCGTTGTGGCATAGAGAAATGCCTGCGTTTCACCAATCCCGTTTCCGGTCATCAAACCGCGGAAGATGATGCCGCTCTGGCTGGACATGAAGTTCGCACCTGCCAGGGCGCCGTAGTTGGCGGCCATTCCGCCTAGCACCAGATCCAGTCCGGTGCGGCGGCACAGGATCAGCGTGATCGGAGCCATGAAAGCCAGCACGGTATAATAGCCTGCCCCCATCGCCGCGATCAAAGTAGCCGTCACCAGCACCGCATAAGGCAGAACCCAAGGAACGTTGCGGCAGCGATACAGCATCCGTTCGGCCAGACGCTCCAGTGTTCCATTGACCATGGCAAAGCTGTAGAACAGGCACACCGAGAAGATCACGAAGAAGATGCGCAGGGGCCACATCTCGATCACGGCGCCCGGGGAAAGCCCCAAGCCAAAGCTGCCCAGAAGATAGGCGAACGCTATGGCGAACAGGCCGATATTGATCCGGGTCAGATAGCCCAGAACGACAGCCATGATGATGGCCAGCACGACGAAAAGGCTCATGGTTCTCCTCCCTCGGAGAGCTTCATGCAAAGCGGAAAATGGTGGTGGGATTGTCGCGCAGGATCTGCGTGCGTTCGGCCGGGTCCGGGATCAGCCAGCTCAACCACGCAACCTGATCAGCATAGGTTGCTGTGCTCTCGTGCTGGGTGTGAGGCCAGTCGCTGCCCCATACAAAGCGGCCGTTGCCGCCACAGGCCTCACGCAAGTGGTGGAAGGCTTCTGCTGCCAGATCTGGCGTCAGACCTGACCGGTATGGGGCGGACAGCTTGATCCAGAGATTTGGCCGCGTCTTCAGCATCTCCAGAACGGCGGAGTGGCGAGGTTCGGTCGGGTCGATACCCCCCTGAGGAAGGCCGAAATGGTCGATCATGACCGTGACTCCCGCGTCGGCAATGACGGGGATGATTTCAGCAAGGTCATCGAAGTTGCGTTGGATCTCAACCTGCCAGCGCCGTTCAGCAAGACGGGCGAAGAAGTCTTGCCACAGGGACGAGCCGTAGCCTTCGATATCTCTGCCGACCAGGTTGAGCCGCGCTCCCACAAAGCCCAAGGCTGTCAGCCGGTCGAGTTCATCGGTCGAAACCTCCGGTGGAACGACGGCAATGCCGCGCAGCCGGTCCGGATGGGCCTGGAGAGCGGCTTCAATGGCGCTGTTGTCGGTGCCCAGAAAGCTGGGCTGGATCAGTACCCCATGCGACAGGCCAGCCCCATCCTGATAGGCCAACCAATCTGTCAGCCTTGCCTCATAGGCAGGCTCGTACCGGCGGTTCGCAACCATCGGCAGATCAGGGTGGAAGATATGGGCATGAGTGTCGATGCCGTGGATGGTGGGAGAATGCATCATGGCTCCGGTCATTGGAAATGCAGCTTTCGGTCCCCTTCGCGGTGCAGAGGGAAGATGAGACGTGGATTGAGAAGTGGCGCGGGTGCTGGTGCGTTCGCCGGCGGAGTCAGCCTAGCCGGCTGCGATAACGGAACCTGTCTGACGGGCCGTGCGCGACTCGCCATTCGACTGCGGTTCCGTCTGCCGTGAATGCCGTTCGTTCGATGACCGCCGCCGGAGCATCTGCAGGGATGCCAAGGCGCGCGGCAATTGCGGCAGGCGCGGGCGCAAAGCTGACGTCATCGACAGCACTTGCAATGAAGACGTTGAAGCGGTCCAGATAAAGGGGATAGAGCAAGGGACCTATGTTGGCCTCAGGCATGGTTTCGATCCCGTCAAACCGCACGCGAGGCAGCCAGATTTCTTCTGCCAGAAGGACCGTGTCGGACTGACTGCGCAACCGCTCAATGCGTATGCAGTCTCCGGTTCCCAAGACCGCCGCGACGCGGGGGGGTGCGGAGGTGACCGCACGCGCGACCAAGCGACTTTGCGGAATGGTCTTACTGTCAGTGCCCATGGCAAAGAAGCGGAAGAGCGTCGCGTCGAACGCGCGCTTGCGCAGAAACGTCCCCGACCCTTGGCGTCGCTCCAGAAGACCCTCGTCCACCAGCATCTGCATCGCCTTTCGAACGGTCCCCACTGATAGCCCGGTTTCAGCCGTCAGCTGATTTTCCGACGGCAGCGCCACATCGGGGGCCCAGTCTCCGCGTGCCACCCGCGCAGCGAGATCATCTCGCAGCCGCAGATAAGCCGGCAGACGCTTGTCTGTCGCTCGGGAAATGGTTTGATCTTGATGTGCCATGACCTTCTCCTCCGGAAAGAACATCGCGCATCAAACGGCCGGGGTCAACTAGTTCTATATAGAACTTTTTGTGCTATTGTTTGCAGCTGCCTGTCAGAGAGACATGAGCCTGCACTTCCGCAAAGGGAGAAACAGTGAGAACGGCGGTGCGAAATTAGTCCACGGAAGTGGCGGCATGGAGCTGCTGCGGGCGGCGTAAAAGTCGTCCACCCTTTCCCTTTCTGCGGCAGCAGGGAGGGGGCGAGGATTTTCAGCGTGGAAC
>VGDE01000195.1 GCA_016869875.1 Alphaproteobacteria bacterium | reverse complement strand
GGCGGCGACCATCCTGGACGAACTGGAGGTTTCTTATGAAACCCGAATTGTTAGTGCCCATCGCACCCCGGATCGGCTGTGGAGCTATGGCAAGACCGCGGCCGAGCGCGGGCTTAAGGTAATCATTGCCGGTGCCGGCGGAGCGGCGCATCTGCCCGGGATGATGGCGTCCAAGACCCGTGTTCCGGTCATTGGCGTGCCGGTCCAGACCAAAGCGTTGTCGGGGGTCGATTCGCTGTACTCGATCCTTCAGATGCCAAAGGGCTATCCTGTCGCGACCATGGCCATCGGATCTGCGGGCGCGGCCAATGCCGGCCTGATGGCGGCGGCGATCCTGGCGCTCTCGGACCCGGCGCTGGCCCTGCGGCTGGATGCGTGGCGCGAGGCACTGTCAGCATCGATCCCGGAGGAGCCGAGCGATGAGTGAGTTCCGGACAATCGGCATCCTGGGCGGCGGCCAGCTGGGCCGCATGCTGTCGGTCGCGGCCAGCCGCCTGGGTCTGCGCTGCCACATCTTTGAACCCGGTACCGCGCCAGCGGGCGACGTGGCGTGGCGCCTGACGCAGGCCCCTTACGAGGACGACTCGGCGCTGCGTATCTTTGCGGAAAGCGTGGACGTCATCACCTACGAGTTCGAGAACGTCCCCACCAGCGCGCTGGACCTGCTTGAATCGATCCGCCCGATCCGCCCGAACCGCCGTGCTCTGGCGGTTTCGCAGGACCGGCTGACAGAGAAAACCTTTCTGAACCAGATCGGGCTTGCTACGGCACCCTTTGCCGACGTTCCCGATCCTGCCTCGCTGGAAGCTGCCGTTGCCGAGATCGGGCGTCCCTCGATCCTCAAGACGCGGCGGATGGGCTATGACGGCAAGGGACAGGTGCGGATCGAGGACGGGCCGGCCGAATGGACAGGGGCACCCTCTGTCCTGGAGGGTTTTGTGGACTTTTCGGCCGAAATCAGCGTGATCATCGCGCGCGGTGCCGATGGTCAGGTGTCGGCCTTTGATCCGGGCCTGAACGTCCACAAGGAGGGCATCCTGAGGACCACAACCGTTCCCTGCGGCCTTTCCGCGCAGGTGACCACCGATGCGGTGCTGATCGCGGCCCGCATTGCCAATGCGTTGGATTACATCGGCGTGCTGGGGGTCGAGCTGTTCGTGACGGAGAACGGCCTGATCGTCAACGAGATCGCGCCGCGCGTTCACAATTCGGGACACTGGACGCAGGCGGGATGCGCGGTGGATCAGTTCGAGCAGCACATCCGCGCCGTTGCGGGGCTGCCGCTTGGCGACGGAAAGCGGCATGCCGACGTGGTGATGGAAAACCTTATCGGAGCGGATATGGACCGCGTGCCCGATCTGCTAGTCCAGCCCCGTACGCAGGTCCACCTCTACGGCAAGGGCGAGGCCCGGCCAGGACGTAAGATGGGCCACGCCAACCGGATTACCGGGTGAAGATGGCCCGCCCGCGCCTTGCGGTGCGCGCCGCGATCCTGCACCGCGGCCGGGTGCTGATGGTGAACGCCTATCCAGGTGAGAGATCCGACCTGTGGTGCCTGCCGGGCGGGGGTGTCGAAAGGGGGCAGTCACTGCCCCAAAACCTTGCGCGAGAGGTGGCCGAGGAAACAGGATTGACGATCACGATCGAGGCTCCCTTTCTGGTGAATGAGTTTCATGACCCGAACAGCGGTTTTCATCAGGTCGAGCTTCATTTTCGAGCAAAACTTGCGGGCCCTGACCAGGTTTTGCTGGCTGACCCGGACGGGATCGTGAACCGCTTCAGGTGGGTGTCACGTGCAGAGTTGGCACCGTTGCGTCACAAACCCGACGGACTGGCGGCCGCGATCTGGTCTGACAAGATCGCGGTCTACGACCCTCTGGAGATCATCGTTCCCTGATCCCCTGTCGCACGGGTGGCTTACGATGTGACAAGCAAATCGATGCGGACCTTCCTGCGGACGGAAGGGACCGGCGGTACCCCCTGTCATCCATCTTTTTGCTTGGACAAGCCGGATCAAGAGCGTCCGAAACTGCCTGAAAATACGGGCTTGTGACCCGGGATAATTGCCGCTGATAGTTCCCATACAGGTCGAGCAATGATGCTGCGGACCTGCAAACCCTAGGCCCGATACGCAATCCGCCCCACCCTGAGGGCGGGGCAGATTTCGCTCCATCCAGAAATTGCGTCAGTTGGCGATGACGCTGCAGGTCTGGGCGCGGCTGCGCATGCGGTCGCACGCGAGTTCGGCATGGCCTTTGGACAGGTTCACAAAGCGCGGCTCGAAGCCCTTGTTGGTGTTCGAAACATGCCGACGCGCGTTGCCAAAGATTCCGCCATCTTGCAGGGCGAGACCCAGCAGCAGGCGATCGGCTTCGGCTTGAGAACGGTAATGGCCCAAAGACACGCCCCAGTTCCGGCCGCTGTCGGACGGACGGCGCACCACTTCGAGCGCCGCGGGATCACCCAGATCGCCCTCGCCCATGGCGGCCAGAATCACTGTCTCGGAGCGCGGCCGGGGTGCCGAGGAGCTGTCCAGGGACAGGCTGCCTGCTGCGGACGAGGTTTGCGCTTCAGGTGCGGCCGCTGCTGTCTGCGGTGCCTCCGGGGCCACGATCGCGCCCGCAGTGGCGTTGCGGCGTGGCGAAGGACGCGGCCGGGCAGAGGCTGCCAGGACGGGCGCGGCGAGGCTTGCGGATGCGGCAGAAGGTTCGGGGGAGGTATCCGAGGCAACAGCGGTGGCGATGGCTTCCTCGATCCCCATGCGCGCGGCGCCCGGACGCGGCCTGGGGCGCGAACTGCTGGCCAGCGCCACGCCTGGCGCGGGCGCCGGCATGGCACCCTCGGTCGCGCGGCGCAGGGCTTCGGTCAGATCGACCTGCGGCGCGGCGGGTGCTGCCGCAACCAATGTGGAGGCCGCGGCAGCCGGACGCGACACCGGGGCAGGTGAGGCCTGCAGCACAAGGCGCTGCGGTTCCGGCTGAGTCGCTGCTGGCGTGGCGGCGACCTGCGCCCGGCGGGTGGTTGCCTGGACCAGCATCTGCGGGCGGGCAGGGCGAACCTCGCGGACACGATCGGGGATGCGGGTAAAGCTGCTGTCCAGCAGTTCCGCCATGACCTGGTTGCGATGGGCGGTCGATGTGCCGCCGAACACGCTGGCGATCAGGCGCTTGTTCCCGCGCTGCGCAGAGGCGGTCAGGTTGAAGCCGGCCGCCCGCGTGTAGCCGGTCTTGATGCCGTCCGCGCCTGCATAGTCGTCCAGGAAACGGCGGTTGGTGGAGGCGACCTGCGCGATCCCGGCATCGGCCGAGCGACGCGAAAAGAGGTTGTAGTACTGCGGGAAGTCATAGAACAGGTGGCGCCCCAGCACGCTCATGTCATGCGCGGTCGAATAGTGACCGTCGCTTGTCAGGCCGTGTGCGTTGCGGAACTGGCTGTTGCTCATCCCGAGCGCTCGGGCCATCTGCGTCATCTGCTGGGCAAAGGCTGCCTCAGACCCGGCAAGACCTTCGCCGATGGCCGTCGCGGCGTCATTGGCCGATTTGATGGCAGCCGCGCGGATCAGATATCGCAGTTCGATCTGCTGTCCGGCCCGCAGGCCGAGCTTGGACGGCGGCTCGTTCGCGGCCTTGCTGGACACCGTGAACTTGGAGTCCAGCCGGACCCGGCCGCTTTCGATTGCGGAAAAGGCCATGTAGAGCGTCATCATCTTGGTCAGCGACGCCGGGTGCAGTCGCGTGTCCGAGTTCTGACGGTAGATGGGCTGTCCGGTCCGGGCATCCATCACATAGGCCGCGAACGGAGCGGCGGCTGCCGGCATGCCCAGAAGGGCCACGGCCAGCAGGGCAAAGCTCCACAGCCGGAAAGCGTTGGGAAATCGGGTCACTGTCACTGTCTCTCTGCCTCAACCGGGCGCATCGTTTGTCGCACGCCCGTCGTTAATGAAGGCATAATAGCACGGGTAAAATATTCGCGAAACCGGGGTTCAACCGAAAATTGTCCGCTGCATTGCCGCATTGGACGATCCCGCCTGCGACCTTCGGGGGGAGGGGGTTTCATCCCCGGCCGATTGCGCTATATTTTCCTGAGAACACCGCTGCTGCAGCGGCACGCCTTCATGTCACTGCATTCAGGAACAAACTTGGCCCGATGACGCACTGGATGACCGACTCCGACAACAACGACGATCAGGCCGAACTCGGCGTCAAGCCGCGGACACGCACGCAGCGCCCGCCAATGTACAAGGTCCTGATGCTGAACGACGATTTCACGCCGATGGAATTCGTCGTTCATGTGCTTGAACGGCTGTTCCACATGACCCACGCCCAGGCCATCGAGATCATGCTGACCGTGCATCGCAAGGGCGTGGCGGTGGTGGGCGTATTTTCGCATGAGGTGGCCGAGACAAAGGTCGCCCAGGTGATGGAACTGGCGCGACGCCAGCAGCATCCCCTGCAGTGCACCATGGAAAAAGAGTAATCACGTGACACAATCACGACTGGACCTGGCCTTTCCGGACGGCCATCCCGGAGGCCGGGTGCTGTTCATAGGGGCGCAGGCTGCCGATGACCTGGCGGCGCTTGACCCGAACCGTCTGCAGATCGTCCAGGGTCATTTCCCGGATCATCAGGCCTTGGTCGCCCGCGGTTACCACGTGGCCCCCGAGGTGTCGGGACACTTTGATCTGGCCATCGTGCGCTTGCCGCGCGCCAAGGCCGAAGCCCGCGCCCGTATCGCGGATGCCGCGGACCGGGTGGCTCCGGGCGGCACCATCTGGATCGACGGCCAGAAGACCAACGGAGTGGATGCGATCCTGAAGGATGTGCGTGCCCTGGCGCCTGTCGATGAGGTCATCAGCAAGGCGCATGGCAAGATCTTTCGCATCACGGTTCCCCAGGGATCGTGGCTTCCGCTCGGGTGGACCGCAGTCCCGCAGGAGGTCGCACCGGGATTCGTCACCCGTCCCGGAGTTTTTTCCGCGGATGGCGTCGATCCCGGATCGCGGATGCTGGCGGACCATCTGCCTGATCGCCTGCCCACGCGCGTCGTCGATCTGGGGGCGGGATGGGGCTGGCTGGCGGCACAGGCACTGGCCCGGCCCGGCATCACCGAGTTGCATCTGGTCGAGGCCGACCACGCCGCGCTGGAATCGGCACGAGGCAATGTCACTGATCCGCGCGCGCGGTTTCACTGGGCCGATGCCCGTGACTTCAGGTTGCCCGAACCGGTGAACGGGGTCATCATGAACCCGCCTTTTCACGAGGGGCGTCAGGCGGATCCAAGGCTGGGCGGCAGCTTCATCGCGACTGCGGCAAGATTGCTGACGGGGGCGGGGCGCTTGTGGATGGTCGCCAATCGCCACCTTCCCTACGAAGCCGTGCTGGCGCAGCATTTCGGGCAGGTCACCGAAATTGGCGGAGACACGCGCTTCAAGGTGATTGAGGCCACCGGAGCCGGCAAGGGCGCGGCCAACCCGCAACGGAAGGGGATGCGCAGATGACCCTGTCGATCCAAGGCAAGGTCGCCATCGTCACAGGAGCGGCCCGGGGCATCGGGCTGGCGATCGCCCGTCATTTCGCCGAACGCGGCGCATCCGTCATGTTTGCCGACGGCGACGAAGCGGCGCTGAACTCTGCAGTGTCCGACTATGAGCATGGCGACCGCCAGGTCCGCCGCTTTGCCGGCAACATGTCCGAAAAGCTGGCCATGGCGAACCTGCTGTCGGCGACGCTGGACGCCTTCGACCGCGTGGACATCCTGGTCAATGCCCACCGCTTTGTCAGGAACAGCGACCCACTGGACACCGACATGAATGCGCTGGAGGAGATGTTGCGCCAGAACATGCTGGCCGGACTGCGTTTGTCGCAGATCGTGGCCAAGCGGATGATCAAGCAGGCCGAAGGCGAGGGGCCCACGGCGCAGCGGGGGGCGATCGTCAACATCTCGACCCTGGCGGCCCGACGTCCTGTTCCGTCGATGCTGGGCTATTCCATTGCCTGTGCCGCCCAGGAACAGGCGACGCGCGGGCTGGCACTGGCACTGGCGCCGCACCGCATCCGCGTGAACGGCGTCAGCTTCAGCAGCGTGATGTCGCACGAACTGCAATGCGCGCTGAAGGATGACCCTGAGAGCCGCAGCCAGATCATCGCGGGCACGCCCCTGGGCCGCATTGCGCCCGCGGACGAACTGTCTGAAACGGTGCATTATCTTGTCAGCGACGGCGCCCGCTTTGTCACGGGCCAGATCGTCACGGTGGACGGCGGACGCAGTCTGGCCGATCCGGTGACGGCCCAGATCCTTTAGCGCGCCGCCCGGGCGGTCAGGTTTCTTCGGGATAGGCCGTGCGACAGGCCGCAACGGCCGCATTCGTACTGACCGCCAGTTC
>VGDE01000194.1 GCA_016869875.1 Alphaproteobacteria bacterium | reverse complement strand
TATCTTGCGCGTCCGTTCTGGCCGCATGCAGGCCTGCAACCTGCAGCGAATGCCCTTCCCGATGCGGACTATCGCCTCTGCGTCGGCGGCGAGGGGCGGGGGCGGACGCATCATCAACATGATGTCGCCTGCGGCACATGGAGGGGGATCCCTGTCCGTGGCTTACAGTGCCCGCAGGGCCGGCGTGATCCATTGGGCCGAATCAGCGGGATCCAACCTGAACGCCCGCGGCATCACCGTGACGGCCATCGCGTCCGGCGGGATGGGCGCAGAGCATCAGACGGGCGTGGGCACGGTTTTTGCCGGGACCGAAGACAAGGCGCCGCGCCCGACAACGGCCGAACCGCGCACCGCCACCGAGTTGGCAGACCCGGCCAGACTTCCAGCATTGGCCGCGGCCGCCTGCATCCTTGTACAGCCCCAAGATAAAGATGGCGGAAGTAGTCGGATGAACTGACGCAGCGACTGCCCCCTCCAACCCCGCCTGCGCCGCCGCGGACGCGATCTGACGAAAGACAGCACCATGACCATACCCCTGACCCAAGCCGCCCTGCCCCGCCTGTCCGACACCGTCGCCCGGCCGGGCTATGACCGCGCGGACCTGTCCCCGGGCATCCTCCATGTCGGCGTCGGCAACTTTCACCGCGCGCACATGGCCTGGTACCTGGACCGCCTGTTCGCCAGCGGCCGCGACCACGATTGGGCGTTGGTCGGTGCGGGTGTCCGGGCAGGCGATGCAGTGATGCGCGAACGGCTGCAGGCGCAGGACTGGCTGACCACCTTGGTCGAGCTGGACCCCAAGGGCCTGTCGGCGCAGGTGCTGGGATCGATGATTGATTTCGTCGCCATCGACCCGGCGGCCACCATCGCCGCCATGTCCGACCCGGCGATCCGCATCCTGTCCCTGACGATCACCGAGGGCGGCTATTATGTCGATGCCAAGACGGACGGGTTCGACGCGGCCCATCCCGACATGGCGCATGACGCGGCCCATCCGGACAACCCGCGCAGCGTGTTCGGCATGATCCTGGCGGCGCTACGGGCACGTCGGGCGGCGAACCATCCACCCTTCACCATCCTGTCCTGCGACAACCTGCCCGGAAACGGACATGTCTGCGCACGCACGGTCACCGGCCTGGCGCAGATGTCGGACCCCGACCTTGCGCGATGGGTGCACGAGACCGTGGCCTTTCCGAACTCGATGGTCGACTGCATCACGCCCGCGACCTCGGACCGGGAACGGGCGCTGGTGCGCGACCGTTTCGGCATCGAGGACGCGGCCCCCGTCGTGTGCGAGCCGTTCCGTCAGTGGGTGCTCGAGGACAGCTTTCCTCTGGGTCGTCCCGCCCTGGAGGAAGTGGGGGCGGAATTCGTGGCGGATGTCGGGCGGCACGAACTGATGAAGCTGCGCATCCTCAACGGCGGGCATGCGGCAATCGCCTATGCATCGGCACTGCTGGGCCACCACTTCGTCCATGACGCGATGGCCGACGGGCAGATCTCTGATTGGCTGCGCAGCTTGGAAACCCGCGAAATCATCCCGACCCTTCAGCCCATTCCGGGCGTCGACTATGCCGACTACCTGAACCTGATCGTCGGCAGGTTTTCGAACCCCGAGATCGGCGACACGATCCCGCGCCTGTGCCTGGACGGGTCGAACCGCCAGCCAAAGTTCATCCTGCCCACGCTGCGCGACCGCCTGGCGGCGAATGATCCCATCGAGGGCCTGGCACTGGAACTGGCGCTGTGGTGCCGCTACTGCGAAAGCACGACCGAAGCGGGCGAGGCCATCGCCCCGAACGACGACAATCATGCCGTCCTGCAAGAGCGCGCGCAGGCTGCCCGCGACCGCCCCGCCGCCTTTCTGGAAAACGTAACCATCTTTGGCGAACTTGCCAGCTCGAATCCGCTTCAGGCCGCCTTTGCAGACCAGTTGAGGGCCCTGCATCGCGACGGCGTACGCTCTGCCCTGGCGGCCTATCTGAAGGGCGTGGACAACTAGCACAGCCAAGGCCGAGACAGGGCCTCGTCGCGCAAGGCGGCCTTCCCGGGAGACGGCCGCCTTGCGGGCATACGCGGCGTAACCTTGACGGCCATGTCGCAACTGTCGCCACGGCCCGCACCGGCAAGGACAAGCGCGCCCGAAACTGAGGGCCCCTGAGCAACGACGGGTTGGGCAAGGGACTTTCCCCTGGCGGAACAGTATCCGGGCAGATGCGTTCTGCCGGGTGCAACGCATTGGCAGGCCGGGAAGAGGACACCGCAGATGGACGAGATCGAGCTCAAGTTGCAGCTGAGCCCCGCGTCGGCCGATCAGGTCAAGGCATCAGAGGCGCTGCCCCGGACGTGGCGGACGGTGCAGCAGCGCGCGATTTATTTCGATACCAAGGATCGCACCCTGGCGGCCGCGGGCATGTCGCTTCGCATTCGGGAAAGCGAGGACCAGCGCGTCCAGACCATCAAGGCGCCGGGCCGAAGTGCGGGCGGCCTGTTCTCCCGCTCGGAATGGGAGCGGCCGGTCAGCGCGAATAATCCTGTGATCGACGAAACGACGCCGGTTCAGGCGCTGCTTGCACAAGCAGGCGAACTGATGCGCGCGTTCGAGGTCGAGGTGTCGCGCCGGATCTGGGACTTCACGGACGGCGACACGCGGATCGAGGTGGTGCTGGACCGCGGCACCGTCAGCGCCGGTGATCGGCAGACGCCGGTCTGCGAACTGGAGCTGGAACTCAAGGCGGGATCGCCCCAGGCGCTTTTCGACCTGGCGCGGACGCTGGATGGCGAGGCTGCGGCACGTCTGGGAGTCCTGACAAAATCCGAACGTGGAGAGCGGCTTGCACAGGCGCTGTCGCCTGCCGTCAAAGCAGGACCCGTGTCCCTGGCACCGGACATGACTGCGGCCGAGGCCTTTCAGGCGATTCTCCAAGCCTGCATCAAGCATTTCCGCGTGAACGAGGACCTGCTGTTCCCGGCCCGGGCGCCGGAAGCCCTGCATCAGGCAAGGGTCGCCTTGCGGCGGATGCGTTCGGCGTTCTCGATCTTTGGGCCGCTTCTTGGAACCGACGCCGCGCGCGACCTGCGCGACAGGCTGCGCCAGTTGGCGGCGGAACTGGGACAAGCCCGGGACCTTGATGTGCTGTTGCAGCGTGCGCAACCGGGGCCGCTGCGCGACCGGCTTCGTACCGAGCGCGAGGCGGCCTATGACCGGGTGGAGGAGGTCCTGGAGGCGGCCGCAACCCGTGGGCTGATGCTTGACGTGACCGAATGGGCCAGCAGCGGCCCTTGGCTGGGCGAGCCTGACCACGAGAAGGACCGGAACCTGTCCGCCCGCGCCTTTGCTGCCCATGCGCTGAAACGCTTCCGGCGCAAGGTGAAGAAGGGCGGCAAGGATCTTGCCCATCTGGAGGACGAGGCGCGGCACGAACTGCGCAAGGACGCCAAGAAGTTGCGCTATGCGGCCGAGTTCTTTGCGCCGCTGTTCGACGGCAAGCGCGAGAGTGTGCGGCAGAAGGCTTTCATGGCGGCTCTTGAGGATGTTCAGGACCATCTGGGCGCGCTGAACGACCTTGCGACAGCGCCCCAGGTTCTGGACAGGCTGGGCATCGCCGACGAACCGGAGGCCTCCGCGCTGCTGGCAGGCGGAAAGAAAAAGGCGCTTCTTGCGCAGGCTGCCGAGGCACATGGCGACCTGGTCGACGCCGCCCGGTACTGGCGCTGAAGCATACGAAGTCACGCGCACTGGGGCACCATCACCCCGGAGCGCGCGGAAACCTGATGCGGCGCAGCATGCGGGCACCAACCTGTGCCACGCCTCAAGCGGAGGCGCGAGGATCGCCACGGCCTGAATGAAGGTCGTTCCGGGCGTGTCGTTCCGCCAGACGAGAGCTGTCGATCGTCGGGCATGGCTGCCGCTGCAGCTGCCTTGGACATGAAACTGCCCAAGGCAGATGTCAGATGTCTCGTTGGAGGCCGGCCGACCTCTGGTTCGCCACCTGGTGCTGCAAACGCTCCCGCAGATCCCGATAGGAGGCGATATGGGCATATGCGCTGATCGCCGTCAGGATCATCGTCAGGTCCGTTACCGAGAGGACGAGGCAAAGATGGGCATCATTATGGTTAATGGACATAAAAAATTCGTCCTACTGTTTAAGAAACTAAAAGTCTAATTACCCTGCACTTTCCCTTTCGAGAACCTGACCTTTTGCACAGGTCGTTGTTCAGGTCGCCAACCACACAGCATTTTCGACATGTGGCTGGTCAACACGGCGGCCCAACCTCGCTACCAAGAACAACCTGATGCTGAAGGTGCCATCCGGAACCCTGTTTTCGCGACAAGGGACAGGCCGCAACCAAGCCAGCCAGCACCTCCACGTGAGCCTGAACGCAAGTGGACATTCTTGTGCATCATCTTGCCAGAACATGGGGCGGCGGACCCTGCGCTTCAGGACATGTCCATGATCTGAACCGTCCCTTGCTTTGACCGGACCCTTGACATGAGCCTGTGGGCTCATGTCCGAGATGGAGATCAGCACCGGTGGCGGCCGTCGGCGCCGCCAAGATGCTGCCGAAAGGCTTCAGATCGTGGAGAAGACGCTGGAGGATTAGGCCCACCTTTCCAGGATTGCGCGCTGCGATGGCATGGCGCCGAACCCGTTGCATCGTCAGCGGGAACTTGTGCCGAAAGGAAGGGGTGTCGCCGTGATCGGGATCCTGACGTTCCCGGCAACAAGGTCGAGCGGCCGGACCTGATCGACCGGTTGCAGGACAGCACAAAGCCATGGCGGCGGTGCCGAGGGGCCCATCGCGGCGGTGGTGCCGCTCCTTTTGGCGCTTGTTGCAGCCCGGCCGGCCTGCGGGGACCGGCGGAGTTACCGGTAGTTGCGCCACGGGTCGGGCGAGCACTGGTGGCGTGCACCTGAACCGTCGAATGCGCTTGCAGGGCCGGGCACCAGTCTCTCACAAGTGGGTTTTCCCTGCAGGCCCACGACCCGCTGCCGGCGCGTGGCCTGCCCCTTGAACAGTGCTCCTCCCTGAAGTGGTCTCTTGAGCCAGTTGGAGGATGAATCGATGCTCCGGAAGAAGCACAGGGTAGAAATCGTCATGAAGCTTCGGCGGGTCGATGTCTTGGTGTCGCCAGAGCAGTCTGTGGCCGCTGCGGTTCGCGCGATCGGCGGTGAGGCATGAGCATGCCACCGGGTCGGGTGTCATGCCGAACTGGTTCACCTGTGAGAGGTGCCCCAAGGAACATGGTGGCCGAAGACCAACCAGGTGACGCGGATCAAGGACCTGAAGGATCTAGCCGTTGAGGCGCCATTGGTTCAGGCCCAATGGCGACGCCCTGCTCCGCGATGCAGGCTGGCCGGTGAACGTGAAGAGGGTCGAAAGGATCTGGCGGCGGGACTGGGGGATCAGGAAAAGCCCCGACAGGACGTTTGCCCGACGAAGCTGAAGGCCCCGCAGAAGCAGCCGAAGAAGAGACGTCCATGGTTCAATAACAGGTCACGCATCCGCCTGCGGCCTGAGTGTCCGACTCATGTCTGGTCCTGCGATCTTGTCGAAAGCCGGACAAGGGAGTGAAGGACATTCCGCATGCTCAACCTGATCGACGAGTTCACCCGGGAGTGCCTAGCGATCCGGATCGACCGGACCGGTCGTTGTCGTAAACATTGGCGGACACTGCGGATCGTAATCCCTATACGGAAAACCCCCGGCGGCCTGGACAGGTAACGTCAGGCGATACCGTAGCGCCTCCGGGCTTCGGCAAAGGAAATCAGCTTTTCCTGCTGTCCGTCCCACAGGTGCAGCCTGACCGAGGCCAGACTTTCGCGAATGGTCAGGCGCTGCGCCTCGGCAAGTTCGCGGTGATCGCGGATCACCTCGGGCAGCCGGTAGAAGGGGATGCGCGAGTAAAGGTGGTGGACATGGTGGATGCCGACATTTCCCGACAACCACCGGAGCGGCTGCGGCAGGACATAATGCGAACTGCCCTCGAGCGCCGCATCATGGATCTGCCAGTTCTCGCTTGTGGACCAATGCGTTTCCTCGAACTGGTGCTGCACATAGAACAGCCAGACTCCGATGGTTGCCGCGACGACCGTGGTGGGCAGAAAGATCAGCAGCACCGGCAGCAGACCCCCGAACCACAGGATCAGCCCCAGAAGGATGCCGATCATGGCGTTCGTGCCCATCGCCGACGCCCAATAGCGCCATTGCCGCCTCATCTCGCCAAAGGGGACACGGTTCTGCACGATGAAAAGATAGCTGGGGCCCAGCACGAACAGCACGAACGGGTGACGATAAAGCCGATAGCCCAGCCGCCCAAGTCTTGACCGGTCAGAGTATTCGTCGATCGTCAGGGTCAGCACGTCGCCGATCCCGCGCTGGTC
>VGDE01000193.1 GCA_016869875.1 Alphaproteobacteria bacterium | reverse complement strand
AGGTCAATGGCAAGCCTGTAGATGACCGGCGTGCACAGCCTTTAGCTGCCGATCATCAATGCTTCCATCGGCTGCCATCCTTGCGGCGGCCTCCGACCCTGAAAATCGAACTCGAACCAGCACCCGCCCCCTCGGGGCCCTTGGTCAAAGCGTCGGTCAATCCTGATGCCAGACAAGGCGCAGAAGAGCAGGGTGCCGACGCCTCCGTGCCCGACAAAGAGAACATCGCCCTCTTGCGGACCCGCGAGACACGCATCGACTTCGGCCATGATGCGACGTTGGGCATCTTCCGCCGTTTCCCATCCGCGCACGCTCCTGGCGGGTTCGGCAAAGAAGCGATCCGCAACCGCCTCGAATTCCTCAGGAGGCAGAAAGCCTGTCGCGCTCCGATCGTTCTCGTGCATCCGGGGTCGGACCTCCAGTTCCACCCCCAAGGTGACGGCCAGAGGAAATGCGGTCTCGAGCGCCTTCGTCTCGTCGCTGCTGACGACCCGGCGTGTTCCAGAAAGTGATCCGAGCTGCGCCGCCAAGGCAGAGACGCGTTCGCTGCCCACCAGGTTCAGCGACCACGTCCGGACGTCCTTCAGCGGCTCGATGAGGACCTGCGGATGGGTCAGATAGCGAACAGTTGCAGGCATGGTGAAGTCGATGGGGAAATTGATACTGGCAGCGACATTCGCGCCCGACCTGCCGCTGGTCAATGTTCGAAAGGCCCGCAGGCCCCTGTTTTGTTTCATCTTGCCAAGCAGCCAGCAAGCGACCGGCCCCGATCAAGATCGTCGAGATGACCAAGGGAGGGTCCAATCTTCTCCGTCTTCACCGTCATCGGCTTGTCCAGCATGATCTGCGGCGGCATGCGGAGCCCGTTGTCGGGGGATGGCTCGACCGTCGGGCGGAGGAGCGGCGCGTCAACATTGTCGAGGGAAGGGCAGGATCACGACCATTCCAAACTCACCGAGTTGATCCGCCTGGAGGATCAGCACCGGGGGTGGCTTGGCGTGATTGCCTGAAATGCGACAGTCACAAGATTGCCAAGCCTTGCTGCCACTGATCCAGATCGCTCAAGGCCGCATCCCAAACGTCCGACAGATCGGCGTCGCCCAGATACGAGGCAGCAATCAGCGCAGCCTGCCGCCGGCACTCCTCGGCGAAGTCCGAATGGGGAGTACCGGCACCCAGATGTGGACAAGGCCCCCAAATGCTTCTGGACGCATCCCGGAACAGGGCGGGGCATGGCTGACCTGCCTTTCGTTACATGTGACAAAGCGACGGCTCGATTTCGATGCCGAGCGTCCCGGCCGGCTCGTCCCGTAGAACAGTCCTTCTGGCTTGGCAGGGTTATCGTCAACATCAAGGCGACCTGAAGCAGTCGGATAGCTGTCATGAAAACTTCATTGGTGTCCCTCCAACATTCCTGTATTCCGGAAACATGGATCATAATAGTGCCGCTCATGCCTTTGCCACGCTTGGCCACCCCGGTCGGCTGTCGGTCTTCGCCCTTCTGATGCGTTTTGCGCCGCGTGGTGTGCGGCCGACTGAGATCGCGCAGGCATTGGAACTCAAACCCAACACCTTGTCGCATCACCTGTCGGACCTGACCGCCTGCGGTCTGGTGGCTGTCCGGCGCGACGGGCGGTCCTTATTCTACTCCGTCGACCTCGACATCACCGAGGCTCTTCTGGGTTATCTTGCGTTGGATCTGGGCCGCGCGCGCCCTGATCTGCTGGCTCCTCTTTTGTCATCTGCGAGGACAATCATGCCAGATGCTGGCTATCATGTGTTGTTCATCTGCTCGGGCAATTCCGCCCGCTCGATCTTCGCCGAAGCCCTGCTGCGCGATCTGGGCCAAGGCAATTTCATTGCCCACTCGGCGGGAACGCGGAGGGGGACACAGTTGAACCCCTTTGCCCTGCAGGTGCTGGAGCGGAACGGTCACGAGATCGGTGAACTGCGCTCGAAGCACCTGTCGGAGTTTCAGGCCGAGTGCGCGCCGGTCATGGATTTCGTCTTCACGGTCTGCGACACGGCGGCGGCCGAGGAATGCCCGCCCTGGCCCGGCCAGCCGATTACCGGCCATTGGGGCCTGCCCGACCCGGTGAAGGCACAGGGAACGGATGCCGAGAAGGCCTTGGTCTTTGCCCAGACCTATGGCGCGCTGCGCCGCCGGATCGAGGCTTTCGTCGCCCTGCCAGTCGCCTCGCTGGACCGCATGTCGCTGCAAATCCGCATCGACCAGATCGACGCCCTGACAAAGGACTGACCCATGACCCGGATCGCACTCAACGGCCTTGGCCGGATCGGCAAGCTGGCCCTGCGCCGGATGATCGACAAGGGCATGGGCACGCAGATCGTCCTGCTGAACGACGCCGCGGGCGACGCCGAACAGCACGCCCTGCTGATGGAGTTCGACAGCGTGCATGGCCGATGGCCCGTGCCGGTCGCGGCAGATGGGGACGCGTTGACTTTGGACGGGCACCGCATTCCGCTGACACGGGAGAAGACCATCGAGGCACTGCCCCTGCGTGATCTCGGCATCGATCTGGTCATCGATGCGACGGGCGTGTTCAAGACGGCGGCGAAGATTGCGCCCTATTTCGACACTGGCGTGCAGAAGGTTGTTGTCAGCGCCCCGGTCAAGGACGGTGACGCGTTGAACCTGGTCTACGGGGTCAACCATCACCTTTATGACGGCAGCCAGGGCATCGTGACAGCGGCCAGCTGCACGACCAATTGCCTGGCTCCGGTGGTCAAGGTCATCCACAAAGAACTGGGCATCAAGCACGGCGCGATCACCACGATCCATGACGTCACGAACACCCAGACCATCGTGGACCGCCCCGCCAAGGACATGCGCCGCGCCCGCTCGGCGCTGATGAATCTGATCCCGACCACCACGGGCAGCGCCACGGCGATCACGCTGATCTATCCCGAACTGGAAGGCCGGCTGAACGGACATGCGGTGCGCGTGCCGCTGTTGAACGCCTCCCTGACCGATTGCGTCTTCGAGGTCGAACGGCCAACCACCGTGGACGAGGTCAACGCCATGTTCGCCGCCGCCGCCGCAGGCCCACTGGCCGGCATTCTGGGCTATGAGACGCGGCCGCTCGTCTCGACTGATTACGTCAATGATCCGCGCAGCGCGATCGTGGACGCGGGCTCGACCATGGTCGTGAACGGAACGCAGGTGAAGGTCTATGCCTGGTATGACAACGAATGGGGCTATGCCTGCCGTTTGGTCGATGTGGCGCAAATGGTGGCGGGGTCACTGTGAAGACATCTGCCCGTGCGAACCCGATCCGCGCCTATGCGGCAGTGACGGCGGCCTATTGGGCGTTTATGCTCTCGGACGGCGCGCTGCGCATGCTGGTGCTGCTGCATTTCAACGGGCTCGGGTTCTCGCCCGTGCAACTGGCCTATCTGTTCCTGCTCTATGAGATCGCTGGTGTTGTGACGAACCTTGCGGCGGGCTGGCTGGCCGCACGCTTTGGGCTGGCGGCGACGCTTTTTGCGGGCTTGGGCATCCAGATCGCGGCGCTGGCCGCGCTGGCGCAGCTGGACCCGGCATGGTCTGTCGGGGTTTCGGTCATCTTTGTAATGGCGGTGCAGGGCGCTTCGGGCGTGGCGAAGGACCTGGCCAAGATGTCGTCGAAATCAGCGGTGAAGGTGCTGGCACCCGCCGCGGATGGGGGGCTGTTCCGATGGGTTGCGGCACTGACCGGGTCGAAGAACGCCGTGAAGGGCTTCGGCTTCTTTCTAGGGGCGGCACTTCTGGCGATGGCGGGGTTTCAGGCGGCCGTCTGGGGAATGGCAGCGGTCCTGGCGGCAATCCTGCTGGCAGTGGCATTGTTCCTGCCGCCGGGCCTGCCCGGACGCATGAAGGGCGCTGACAGGTGGTCCGGCTGGCGGTCGCGGGACCCGCGCGTGAACCGGCTGTCGCTGGCCCGGATGTTTCTGTTCGGCGCGCGCGATGTCTGGTTCGTGGTGGGCATTCCAATCTATTTCCAGGCGGTCCTGTCAGACGGCACAACTGAGGGCCGGCGCGAAGCCTTCTTCCTGGTGGGCGGCTTCATGGCCGCCTGGATTATCCTCTATGGCGCAGTGCAGGCGGCGGCGCCGCGCATCTTGGGTGGCGCGCAGCGCCCCGAGCCTGCCGTGACCCGCGACGCGGTCCGGTGGGCGGGCCTGCTGGTGCCGATCCCCTTCGCGCTGGCGCTGGCCGTGTCGGTTGCGGGCGATCCGGCGCCTTGGCTGACGGGACTGCTGGTTCTGGGCCTGCTCGCGTTCGGCTATGTCTTCGCGATAAACTCTTCAGTCCATTCCTATCTGATCCTGGCCTTCGGGCAGGCGGAGCGGATCACCCGCGACGTGGGCTTCTACTACATGGCCAACGCGGCGGGGCGGCTCATTGGCACGCTGTTGTCGGGGCTCAGCTATCAGATCGGCGGGTTGGCCCTGTGCTTGGCAACCGCAGGCGGGATGGCGGCGGCAAGCTGGTGGGCCGTACGGCGAGTCATGCCACGCTGATCCCCTTGTCCAGACGATTGGAACAGATTGACGTGCCGGTGACGCTGGTCCTTCATGGTCATGTTCCGGATCGTGTGGCACCTCTCGGATGGCTCTTCGGGCTGCCGATCCGGCTGACGATTCTTTGACAGGCTCTGGCACAAAGATGCCAAGCAGTCATGAGAATGACCAACCGCTGCAGGATCTTATACACTTCTTGATTTCACTGTCTGACTACCGAAGCCAAGAGCTGCGGATGTTACCGCAGCGGCATGTTCCCTGGCCTTTGTCAGGCGGTCGCCCTGATCCTCAAGGCCATCGCCTTTTTCATTATCGCCAGCGTGGACCGCAACGTGGAATTTTACGCCAGCTTATCCCTCGTCCTGCTGATCGACATCGCGGGCGTGCGGCCAGACATGACCTCGGTGGCTGCGGCAACCGTTGTCGTTCCTGTGAGCCCACTGGAACGCGAACCCAGTCAGGAATACAGCAATCGTCCGTTGAAGCCGGTCGGGTGGTCCGCGGCCTCCCTTTTTTGCCAGCTTGAGGACACCGAGGCGGAGTTCATCAGCGCCCCGGACATGTGGATCGAGCAGTTCGCCCGCCCTTCCGGTCGGACATGCCCGGCGTTGGTCGCGACGTTTCGTCCATGTCATCCGCCTTTCGCGCGAAGGGATGGGGCTTTGGAAGCCGAGCGATGGATGCCGCCCGACATGAAACCGATGCTATAGCTTTCCTCGGCGGCAAACGGGTGGAATAGCCAGGACCACTTCTGTCTCGACAGTTCGGCTGTGCATCCGTGCCACTTGGAGCGCATTGCTGGCCAGGCGGCGGAGTCTCGCTAGATCTATCCCGGAGGAGGCTGGTAAGTTGGATTTAGAAAATAGTCGGGATTACGGACCGTGAGCTGTTCCCCGAACAGGATCGACTGCGAGAGGTGTTGCCGCATGGCTATAGCCGCGGCGGCCGGATCACGATCCTCTATGCCCTGCGCAATTTGGGCATGATCGATCAGGATCTGGCGCGCTTTCTCGGGTTGCATCAGGTGGAGCGCGCGAAGCCGGTCGATGTGGATGCTTTCCCGCCGGATCACCCTCTGGACCTGGTCCAGCCGGGCAAGACGGAACAGAGCCGCGTGAAAGGCGAGATCCAGTTGAGAAAAGCCGCCCAGATTTCCCCGCTTGGCCTCGGCCGTTTGCATGTCGATCAGCTGGAGGAGTTCGCCTACCAACCCCTCTGGCGGCGCCTTTGCAAGGCGGGACACCACCTCGACCTCGACCGCGCTGCGTAGGAAATGGGTTTGGCGCGCCTGGTCCAGGTCGATCCGGCTGACCGACGTGCGGGCCTGTGGATGAACATCGACAAGGCCCTCATCCTGGAGCCGCAGCAAGGCGTCACGGAGCGGGGTAGAACTGATCCCGTAGCGGGCCGAAAGCTCGGACCGGGACAAGGGGGCACCAGGGGGCAGCTCCAGCGAAAGGATGCGTGCCCGCAGATCATCAAGGATCCCGGACCCGGACAAGAGATTCATCTTCAGCTCCACCACTTGTCTGCGCCACTTAGTGGGGGGCCGGCCACAACTCAAGATCGGGCCGTTCATCAGGATCATTGACAAAAAGATCGGGCCGGTCGCGAAGATGCCGCTCCAGGAACTCGAGAGAGCCACTCATGTGTTCGCGCAACAGGGCTTCCGCATCATCCATTCGGGCATTCGTGATCGCCTCGACAATGGCTTCATGCTGCGCAAGAGGCTGCATCACCCCGCCGCGCAGGTTCCCCTGGATGAAACGCACCCGGTCCAGATGGCCTTTCTTGGCATGGATCACGCCCCAAAGTTCCGCGACACCGGCCGCCGCGAACAGAGCTTCGTGGAATTGATCATCAAGCAGGATAAAGCCCGGCTGATCGTT
>VGDE01000192.1 GCA_016869875.1 Alphaproteobacteria bacterium | reverse complement strand
TCGGGCTGCGCGGTCATCGGGGGCGTCAACCGCAACCATGCGATCCTTGGGACCTCCCCGGCCTGCATCGCGACCTATCCCGGCGACATGGCCGTGGCCCTGGCCGCGCTGGATGCGCAGGTCGAGATCGAGCGGCCGGGCGGTCGGCGGACTGTTCCGCTTCGGGAGTTCCACCGCCTGCCGGGCGATGACCCGTCGCGCGACAACGTGCTGGAGACCGGCGAGGTGATCACCGCCGTGACCCTGCCTGCACCGGCCATCGGTCGGCATATCTACCGCAAGGTGCGGGACCGGGCGTCCTATGCCTTTGCGCTGGTGTCGATCGCCTCGGTCGTGCGGATGGAGGAAGGACGCATTGCCCATGTGCAGTTGGCCTTTGGCAGCGTTGCGCACAAGCCCTGGACAGATCCCCGGGTCGAGGAGGTGCTGATCGGTCAGGTGCCAAGCCCCACCCTGTTCGACAGGGCGGCCGATGTGCTGCTGGAGGACGCCCGCGGGCAGGGTGGCAACGATTTCAAGATTCCGCTGATGCGCCGCACTCTTGCGGCCGTTCTGGCCGAGTCCACCGGAGAGTGACGCGATGTCCGTGACCTATGACAGCCCCGACCATCGCAACATGCTGGATCGTACCCGCCAAGGCGTGATCGGCCAGCCTCTTGACCGGCCTGAAGGCGCCTTGAAGGTGGCAGGGCAGGCCACCTATGCCGCAGAGTATCGCCGCCCCGGCTGCGCCGAGGGCGTGCTGGTCGGCGCGACGATCAGCAAGGGGCGCGTGACGGCGATCCACCGCGACAGCGTGGCGGGCATGCCCGGCGTCCTGGGCGTCTATGCCAGCCCCCGGATGCTGCGCCGTGCCGCGCAGGGCGGTGCGGGCGAGGCGCCCATGCAGGATGTTCGAGAGGTCGATTTCCCGTTCCAGCCCGTCGCACTTGTGGTCGCGGAAACATTCGAGCAGGCGACGACGGCGGCCAAGGCGTTGCGGATCGATTACGAGGACCGATCCGCAGACGCGCGTTTCGAAGCCTCGGCCGATGCCTCCGAGCCGGCCAAGGATCCGGTGGAGGCCGGGGATCTCGAGGCCGCGCTGGCGCAGGCCGAGCATGTGCTTGACGTCACCTATACGACGCCCTGCCATGCCAGTGCGGCACTGGAACCTCATGCGGCCATCGCCGAATGGAGCGATGGCAAGCTGACCTTGCACGGCAGCCTGCAGATGGTGGCCTTCAACGTCAAGGAACTGGCCGACAGCGTCGGGATCGACGCCGAGGACGTGCGGATCATCTCGCCCTATGTCGGTGGCGGCTTCGGCTCCAAGCTGGGCATCTCGCACGAGGCGGTCGCGGCGGCAATCGCCGCGCGTGAACTGGACCGTCCGGTCCGGGTGGTGATGAGCCGCCAGCAAGTGTTCGAGTCGATCATGCGGCGCAGCGAAACCACGCAGCGTGTCAGGCTGGGCTGCGATGCCGAGGGACGGCTGACCGCCCTGGCGCACGAGGCCCTGGTCTCGAACCTGCCCGAGGAGAGCTTTTCCGAACCCGTGACGCAGGCGACCGAGTTCCTTTACGCGGGCGACAACCGGCGTCTGGCCATCGACATCTCGCGCATCACCCGCCTGACCGCCGGCTCGGTCCGCGCACCGGGCGAGGCCGTGGGCATGCAGGTCCTGGAAGGCGCGATGGACGAACTGGCAGTCAAGCTGCACCTGGACCCGGTCGAGCTGCGCAAGCGCAACATCCCCGACGACGTGCCGGGGCAAGGGACGCCCCATTCGTCGCGCCGCCTGGTCGAGGCGCTGGACGCGGGTGCCCGCGCCTTTGGCTGGAGCCATCGCCATCCCTTGCCCTGCCAGCGCCGCGAGGGTGAATGGTGGGTCGGCATGGGCATGGCTTCGGCCGCGCGGGTGAATATCCTGTCCAAGGCCGAGGCGCGTGTCACGCTGCGCGCTGACGGTTCGATCCTGGTTGAAAGCGACCAGACCGATATCGGCACCGGCAGCTATGCCGTGCTAGGCCAGATCGCGGCCGAGATGCTGGGCCAGCCGATCGAACGGACCGAGGTCAGGCTGGGCGACAGCCTTTACCCCCCGGGCGCGGGTTCCGGCGGCAGTTGGGGTGCAAGCTCGACCGGATCGGCCGTGTTCCGCGCCTGCGAGGCGATCCGCGCCGCGCTTGCGCGCAAGATGAACTGCAGCGGCGACGACCTGCTGTTGCAGGACGGCACGATCTGCTGCGAAGGCGGGGAGCCGCGCCCGGTGACCGAACTGCTGGAGGGCGATCTGGTCCGCACCGGCAGCATCGAGCCCGGTGAAACATCGGAAAACTTCAACCAGGCCACGTATGGCGCGTTCTTCTGCGAGGTTGCCGTGAACGCCTTTACCGGCGAAACGCGGCTGCGGCGCATGACGGGCGCCTTTGGCTTTGGCCGGGTGCTGAATGCCAAGACCGCCCGGTCGCAATGTCTGGGGGGCATGGTCTGGGGGATCGGCAGCGCCCTGACCGAAGAGCTGTCCTTTGACAGCCGCGACGGCCACCTGGTGAACCATGACCTGGCGGAATACCACGTCCCCGTCCATCGCGACATCCCCGAGATGGAGGTCATCCTCCTGGAAGAGCGGGACGCCGTGGCCTCGCCCCTGCAGTCCAAGGGAGTTGGCGAACTGGGGATCTGCGGCGCCGCCGGCGCGGTCGCCAACGCCATCTACAACGCCTGCGGCGTCCGGTTGCGCGATTTCCCGATGACGCCCGACAAGCTGCTGGCGCAGCTTCCCGATCCCTTCATGAACACAACCTGAATCCATCGACCGGGGCCCGGGCCCCGCCAGCAGACAGAAGGTGAGCCATGCCCCAGGATGAAGACCTCGACACCCATGCATATGACGGCCCGGTCGGCGGGTGGGGTTCGCTGAAAGGCATGTCCGCCATCGGACGTATCGCCCGCAGCACCCCTGGCGCGGTGGAAACGCTTCGCCGGCAGAACAAGCCGGGCGGGTTCATGTGCGCCTCCTGCGCCTGGGCCAAGCCGCCGAGCCCCCATCCGGCGGAGTTCTGCGAGAATGGCGCCAAGGCCACCCTGTGGGACCTGACCGTGTCGCGCGTGGGACCCGAGTTCTTTCGCCGGCACAGCGTCACCGACCTCAAGCGCTGGAACGAGCACGAGCTTGAGCGCGCCGGCCGCCTGACCCATCCCATGCGCTATGACGCCGCCACCGACCACTACGTCGAGACGACCTGGGACGAGGCCTTTGCCGCCATCGGAGCGGAACTGAAGGCGCTGGACCCTGAAAGCGTCACCTTTTACGCCTCGGGCAAGGCCGCGCTGGAGCCGTCCTTCCTTTATGGTCTGTTCGCGCGGGCTTATGGGAACTCGAATCTTCCCGACAGTTCGAACATGTGCCACGAAACGACTTCGGTCGGGCTGAAGAAGGTGCTTGGCACCCCCGTGGGTACCTGCGTCTTTGACGATTTCGAACATTGCGACATGATCCTGCATGTCGGGCAGAACCCGGGCACCAACAGCCCGCGCATCCTGCACCCGCTGCAGAAGGCCGTGGAACGCGGCTGCCATATCGTCGCCATCAATCCCCTGCGCGAAAAGGGCCTGCTGGAATTCGCCAATCCGCAGCGTCCCTGGCAGATGACGGTCGGGGCGCCGACCGAGATCGCCGACCGCTATCTGCAGGTGCGCGTCGGCGGCGACATCGCCGCGCTGACGGGGATCGCCAAGCATGTCCTGGCGCTGGAAGAGTCGCAGGGCGGCGTTCTGGACCACGAGTTCCTGGACACCCACTGCGCCGGACTGCAGGAGTGGATGAACTGGGTTGCCGCCACGCCCTGGGACAGGCTGGAGCAGGTCAGCGGCCTGACCCGCGCCGAGATGGAGGGCATCGGGGAGCTTTATGCCAAGGCCAAGGCGGTCATGGGCATCTATGGCATGGGCGTGACGCAGCATGTCCACGGCTCGGACGCGATCGGCGCGCTGGTGAACCTGCTGCTGCTGCGCGGCAATATCGGACGCGAGGGCGCGGGATGTTCCCCCGTGCGCGGGCATTCGAACGTCCAGGGGCAGCGCACCGTGGGCATCACCGAAAAGCCCGAACTGGTGCCCAACGACAAGCTGCGCGAGTTGTTCGGGATCGAGCCGCCCACCGAAGAGGGCTGGAACACCGTGGCCTTCATCGAGGCGCTGCTGGATGGCAAGGCGAAGGGCTTCATCGGCCTGGGCGGCAACCTGGCGCGGGCAGTTCCGGATCAGGACCGCGTGATCGAGGCCTGGCGCGAGATGCCGCTGACGGTTCATGTGGCCACGCGCCTGAACATGACCCATCTGCTGCCCGGGAAATCCTCGTGGATCCTGCCCTGCCTCGTGCGGGCCGAGGAGGATCTGAAGGGCGGCGTGAACCAGCAGGTCACGATCGAGGACAGCTTCAGCCACATCTATGGCTCGATCGGCAAGCGCACGCCCGCGGACCGGATGCTGAAGTCCGAGGTCGAGATCGTGACCGGCCTGGCCAAGGCCACGCTGCCGCCGAACCCCAAGCTGGCATGGGATCACTGGACCGCCGACTACAGCCGCATCCGCAAGCTGATCGAGACCGTTTACCCCGACGAGTTCCACGACTTCGAGGCGCGGATGAACCAGCCCGGCGGCTTCTACCGCGGCAACTCCGCGCGGGAACGCAAGTGGGAAACCGAGAGCGGCAAGGCGCAGTTCAACGTTCCGGCGGATCTGGACTCGACGGGTTTGGGCGAGCGGCCGGGCATCTACCGCCTGGTCACGCTGCGCTCGAACGACCAGTTCAACACCACCATCTATGGCATGTCGGACAGGCTGCGGGGCATCGAGGGCGACCGGATGCTGATCATGATGTCGCCCGAGGACATGGAAGAGCACGGGCTGGTCGCCGAACAGCGGATCGGCCTGTCAGGCGCGGCCGAGGATGGCGTGGCGCGCCGCGTGGACGGGCTGCGCGTGCTGCCCTATGACCTGCCCCGGGGCTGCATCGCGGGCTACTTTCCCGAACTCAACCCGCTGTCGCCCTTGTCCCGCTATGACCTGCTGTCGCAAACGCCGGCCGCCAAGGGAATCCCCGTTCGCCTGGAAGTTCATTCCCACGCCACCGCCTGAAACATGGTGACCGGCCGGACAGCCGGCCGGTCACCGTTCCAGCACCAGCAGATCCCCTTCAAAGCTGACGCGGGCGAATCTGCGCAGGTAGGACATGCCCAGCAGGGAATCCTGCAATTCGCTGTCGATCACCACCGCGCGAACATCCCGATCGATTGTATCACCGATCACGAATTCGGCAATGGTGACGGGGGCCGTGCCCACGCGGCCGTTCGCGGTGACGGCAAGGCCGGTAAAGCGCAGGTTCTCCGGGTCCAGTCCAATGCGCGCGGCGTCATCCCGGCTCAGTGCGATGCTGGTCGCGCCCGTATCGACGATGAAGTCGATGGGGGTGCCGTTCAGCACCGCCTCCAGATGGAAATGGCCGCCGCGGCCCAGGGGAATCTCGATCCGGCTGCCGCCCTCCAGCACCTGCTGCCGAGGGGCGGTGGCGTTCATCCACCAATCGGCCGCAAGCGTCAGGCCGGCAAAGATCACGCCCCACAGCATCAGCTGCCGCAGTGCACGGCCGCCCCGGCCGGACAGTTCGAACAGCATGGCGCCGCCGATGACCACCAGCAGAAGGATGTAGTAGGCCAGGCGACCCCAATCCGGCTCGGTCATGGGAACAGCCCCGAACCCTGCAGCCCGTCGATGACGAACTGCACCGACAAGGCCGCCAGCAGCATGCCCAGCAGTCGCGTGACGACCATGACGCCCGTTCGTCCAAGTGCCCGCGCCAGGGGCGTGGCCAGCACGAACAGAACCATCGCGATGGCCAGCACGCCCAGCATCATCAGGTGAACCATCAGAACATGGGCCACGCCCTGGTTTTCCCCCACCAGCAGGATCATCGTGGCCAGCGCGCCGGGCCCCGCCAGCAGCGGCATCGCCAAGGGAAAGACCGAAGGGTCGTGACTGGGCTCCTCACCCTCGGCCTGGCCTTCGCGCCGCTCGGTCCGGCGCTCGAACAGCATGTCCAGGGCCGTCAGGAACAGCAGCAATCCGCCCGCGATGCGGAAGGCAGAGATCGAGATGCCGATGCCTGACAAGATGGCCTCTCCTGCCAGGCCGAACAGGGTCAGCAGGACGGCCGCGATCAGAAGCGACCGCAGGCCGAGACGCCGCCGCTCGGCTCCGGACATGCCGGGGGTCAGTGCAATGAAGATGGGGGCCAGCCCGATCGGGTCGATGACCACGAACAGCGTCACGAAGGCGGTGATATAGGTGGCCATGTCCATGCGCCCTTATCGCCCGCCCGGCGCGCGGTGCCAAGCGCCTGCGGATGCGGCAGAGGGCCGCCCGCTCACGGGAAAGGGCTTTGCATTCCGTCGCGCGACCCACTAGATATCGCCTGCGGGCGGTTGGACCGCCTGGCAAGGGAGTCTCTCATGCTGAACAACATCGGCCTTCCGGGCCTTCTTCTGATCGCGGTCGTCGTGCTGGTCCTGTTCGGGCGCGGCAAGATCTCGTCCCA
>VGDE01000191.1 GCA_016869875.1 Alphaproteobacteria bacterium | reverse complement strand
TTGGCTTCGACCCGCATGGGAAGGCGGCGGGCGTCGTGGGAACGGGCCAGATCGGCGCTGTCGTGGCCCGGATCCTTGTCGGCTTTGGGTGCAGGGTTCTGGCTTACGACCCTGTTGAAAACCCGGCTTGCACAGATTTGGGGGTTCAGTATGTCGGCCTTGATGAGCTTTTCACCCAAAGCGACATCATCACGCTTCAGTGCCCTCTTGTCCCCCAGACACACCATCTTGTCGATGCGGATGCACTGGCGCGGATGAAGCCGGGTGTCATGCTGATCAACACAAGCCGCGGTGCGGTGGTGGACACAAGGGCGCTGATCGACAGCCTGAAGACAGGCAAGATCGGCAGCGTAGGTCTGGATGTTTATGAAGAGGAGGCCGGCCTCTTCTTCCAGGATTTGTCGAGCGGGTTCATCCCGGACGACGTGTTCGCGCGCCTGCTAACCTTTCCAAATGTCCTGATCACCGGACATCAGGGCTTCTTTACGCATGAGGCTCTGACGGCCATCGCGGAAACAACAATCGAGAATGTCACAACCTTCGAAACCAGTGGCCTCCCGCTCCATCCGGTTTCGCGAAGCGGTGCGTCGGGGTGACCGTTGTGGTCGCACCATCATAACGGCGCCAGTGATCGGGCACGGTGTGGACCTGCGCCCGCAGGATAGAGCGGCGGCGGGTACTGCTTGCAAACTGAAACTGACACTTGGGCGCCCAACCTGTGGCAGAGCATTCAGATCTGCCAAGGCTGTGCAAACCTTCCGATGTTCTGCCACGTCACCAACTGTCGCTGACGTGCCAGAGCAGCCGACGACCTCATGTCGGGGCGTGTGCAGAAGGCGTGCAAAGGGCGATGCGGTTCTTCTGGTGCCGCATGGCAAGGCTTCTGCCCAAGCGCCCCTGGGCCAGGGTCCGGGCAGGAAGTACGATGCCACTGCACAGCTGAGGCAGGAGTTCGAAGATTTCCTTGCGGCTTTCTTCGTCCAGGCTCTTGAGGGCTTCCAGGCCAGTGAACAGGCTTTCCGTCGTGGCGCCTTCGGACAGGACCACCTGATGGGCGTCAAACATGATGTGCCAGTATTCGACCTGGTCACTGTCATGAACAACATCGATCCCGTTGATCCCGACCAGATGCCTGGTCGCAACCAGCACCTCATCCTGGCCGAACATGCGTCGTGCAATGCGGGACCGCACCAGGATCCGGTGCTGCGGAGACACCGTCAGGTCCCGCGTCGGAAGGCCGCCTCCCAAGGCCCCAGCCGGAACACGGATCGGGCGCAGCTTGGGCTTGGCCTCAAGCTCTGCAACGGACAGGCGACGGTGCCCGATCCACAACAGGGGCTGGGCTCCAGCGTCCAGCGTCATAACCAGATCGCCCGGCGCAAGATCCTGGACCTCGACCTCACCGCCGGGCGTCAGGATCCTGGTCCCGCGGGCAAAGCAGGGCACCGCCGTGTTGTCGAAGGTGAAATCCTTGGCGGCCACATCCAGGAACCTGATCCCGCCCGTCCCATCGACCAGCAGCGACTGCTTGCCGTCATATGTGATGGGGCGACCCTTCAGGTCCGTGGTGTTCGACTGGTTCAGTATCCCGTCATCGGCAAAATCGGCGCGCAGTTGCGACAGGTTGTGGTAATACTTGCTGAGGTCGATGAAATCATTGTTTGACGAGTTTCCGTCATCAAGCGGGCCGGTGTTTCCCCGGTTGAAGTCGGTGATCGTGTCGATGCTGCCATCAGGTGTGTAGACAAAGACGTCGTTGCCGCTGCCGCCTGTCATGACATCGGCACCCGCCCCGCCGATCAGAGTGTCGTTGCCGCTTCCCCCGTCCAGAAAGTCGTTGCCCGCACCCCCGTTCAGCAGATCGTCGCCCGCGCCGCCCCACAGCCCGTCATCGCCATCGCCACCATTCAGCACGTCATGACCATCGCCGCCGTCGAGATGATCATTGCCCGTGCCGCCGTTCAGCGTGTCATCTCCTGCTCCGCCATCAAGATGATCGTTGTCGGCACCGCCGTTCAGCTGATCATTGCCCGTGTCGCCGACCAATGTATCACGTCCGTCGCCGCCGTTCAGCGTATCGTGCCCGTCCCCCCCGTGAAGATAGTCGTTCCCCATGCCGCCGTTCAAAAGGTCGTCGCCCGCGCCACCCCAAAGACCGTCGTCGCCATCATCGCCATTCAGCGTGTCGTGACCGTCGCCCCCATCAAGATGGTCGTTGCCCGTGCCGCCGTTCAGAGTGTCGTTTCCTGCTCCGCCATCAAGATGGTCGTTATCCGCGCCGCCGTTCAGCAGATCATTGCCCATGCCGCCGATCAGGGTGTCGCGTCCGTCGCCGCCATTCAGCGTGTCCTGACCATCCCCGCCGTGCAGGTAATCGTTGCCGAGGCCGCCGTTCAGCAGGTCGTCCCCCGCCCCGCCCCACAGGCCGTCATCGCCGTCGCCGCCGTTCAGCGTGTCGCGTCCGTCGCCGCCGTCGAGATGGTCATTGCCCGCGCCGCCGTTCAGCAGGTCGTTGCCCGTTCCCCCGACAAGCGTGTCATTGCCATCGCCCCCGTTCAGCGTGTCGTTGCCCGCGCCCCCGTTCAGGAAGTCATGGCCGATCCCGCCCGAGATGTTGTCCCCACCCTCGCTGGTGATGTTGTTGTTGCCGCTGAGGTTGATCTTGACGTCACTGCCCGCTGGGGAAAAATTGAGCGTGCGCGTCTGGAGCGAGCGAATGGAGATATCGCCGACGCTGTCGTCCAGAGCTGCGAAATACCGCATGGGGCCGATGCCCGAGAGAGGAACGGCGCGAATGAAGGCAATGTTCGACGTTCCGTCGCTTCCGGTGACATTCCTGGAAAGGCCCGCACTGTCCGTCAGCGTGATGGGCTGCGTCGTGCCGTCCGGGGTGATGACGAAGATCTTGTACTGAGTCCCGCCAATGGTCAGGATGCCGCCGTCAGAATCCGTGTTGTTGAGTTCGACGACCGCGGTCGCCGTGTTGTCATCGTCCCCCGTATAGGTCGCACCGTCTATGACGCCCAGAATGGTGCCGTTCGCGGTGCTGTAGGTCGTGTTGCTGGCGATGCCGGACAACTCGATGAGATCATGAATGAAGGGCATGTCGACTGACTCGTAACTTTGCTGCGGGCTGCGAAAGGACGTGGGGCACCTGAGCAAGACTATCGCAGAACCGGAACATCCGCCTGAAATGAATGGATAAAACTGTATTTGATCCTGAGCGGAATTGAGGGGAAGAAGAACGAACTGCGTTCGGCCAGAAACCCGTTACGGGTGACATTCGGCAGACAAGAGCGCCATTTGCGTTCAATGCAATCCACCGGCACACAGGAACCTGCTCGGATCCACCCGTCACGGTCTGCCGTTTGTCCGCAGCGGTTTTGTCGGCCGGCAATCAGCGTTGGCCGAACACGGGCATTTTTCGCCGCCAAGGGCTTTGCAGAAGACTGGAGAATGCTCCGGGAAAGTAATTGACAGTTATGGTCGGAAAATATAGCGGATCGCCTCAGTTCAACTGGAGATGTTTCCGATGTTCATCCGTGCAGGAACGCTGGCGCTTCTGGCCACTGCAAGTCTGACTGCTGTTGCCCAGGCAGATCCCGTGACAGTGACCGACGTCGCCGGCCGCCAGGTGACGCTCGAAGCGCCCGCCGAGCGTATCATCCTGGGGGAAGGTCGGCAGATCTATCTGCTGGCCGTGCTGGAAGGCGAAGACCCGTTCGGTAAGGTCGTCGGCTGGCGGCGGGACCTGTCGGAAGCCGATCCCGACACCTATGCCGCCTATGCCCGGAAGTTCCCGCAGATGACCGAGCTTCCGACCTTTGGCGGATTCAAGGACGGGACCTTCGATGTCGAGCAGGCGGCCGCGCTTCAGCCCGATGTCGTGCTGATGAACCTGGAAGCCAAGGCTGCGACCGAGGATGCGGGCTATGACGACAAGCTGGGGCAGCTGGGCATCCCCATCGTCTATGTCGATTTCCGCGAAGACCCGATGGAGAACAGCATCCGCTCGATGCGGATCATGGGACAGCTGATCGACAAGTCCGACAGGGCCGAGGAATATGTCGCCTTTGTGGAACAGCAGATGGCGCGCGTGACGGATGTGCTGAAGGACGCGACCTTCGAGCGTCCGAAGGTCTTCGTCGATCGGGCCGGCGGTTATTCCGACGATTGCTGCATGACCTTCGGGAACGGCAACTTCGGGGAATATGTGGAAATCGCCGGAGGCAGCAACATCGCCAAGGACATCCTGCCCTCGACTTTCGGCACGCTGAACCCCGAGCAGATCATTGCCGCCAATCCCGACCAGGTGATCGTCACCGGCGGCCAGTGGGACGCCTATGTTCCCGGCGGCAAGTGGGTCGGCGTCGGCCCCGGTTCGGACATGACAGTGGCGCGCGACAAGCTGCAGGCCCTGACGGAGCGTACCGCGATGACCGGCATTCCGGCGGTCGAGACGGGACAGGTCCATGCCATCTGGCACCAGTTCTACGACAACCCTTATTACTTCGTGGCCGTGCAGCAATTGGCGAAATGGCTGCATCCAGAACTTTTCGCGGAACTCGAGCCCGAGGACACGCTGAAGGAACTGCATACCCGGTTCCTCCCGATCGACTATCAACCCGGCTACTGGGTTTCGTTGCATGACTGACGGGACAGCCGACCTGGCGGCAAGCGGCGGGCGCGACTTTTATCGCGTCCACGTCCTGCGGCGGCAGGTGATCCTTGCCGGCTTGGTCGCGGCCCTGTTTCTCAGCCTCAGCGTCGATCTGGCCCTGGGACCTGCGCGATACGACCTGTCGCAGGTCCTCAAGGGACTGATGTTTCCGGGCCGGGTCGATCAGCAGGTCCGGGTGATCCTGTGGGAAATCCGGATGCCCGTTGCCCTGATGGCGCTGGTCGTGGGGGCCAGCCTGTCGGTCGCCGGGATGCAGATGCAGACGATCCTGAACAACCCGCTGGCCAGCCCCTTCACCCTGGGCATCTCGGCGGGGGCCGGGTTCGGCGCGGCGCTGGCCCTGGCATTCGGGGTGGCGCTGTTTCCCTTCGCCATCGACTACGTGATCCCGATCAACGCCTTTCTGATGGCGATGCTGACATCGCTGGCGATCTATGGGCTCAGCCTGCGGCGCGGCGTGACCAGCGAAACCATTGTCCTTCTGGGGATCGCGCTGGTCTTTGTCTTCAACGCGCTGATGTCGCTGATCCAGTTCTTTGCCAGCCAGCAGGCGGTCGCCGCGGTCGTCTTCTGGACCATGGGCAGCCTGACCAAGGCCACCTGGCCCAAGTTCTACATCGCGCTTGCCGTCTTTGGCCTGGCGCTGCCCCTGCTGGCACGGCGGGGATGGGCGCTGACGGCGATGCGGCTTGGCGACGCCAAGGCCGAAAGCATGGGGGTCAGCCTGCGCGCCCTGCGGCTGGAGGTTCTGGTTATCGTCAGCCTTCTGGCATCCATCTCGGTGTCCTTCGTGGGGACCATCGGCTTTGTCGGCCTGGTCGGCCCGCATATCGCCCGGATGCTTCTGGGCGAGGATCAGCGCTTTCTGCTGCCCGGGGCGGCGCTGTGCGGGGCGCTGATCCTGTCGGTCGGCTCGGTCCTGTCCAAGACGATCATCCCTGGAACAGTCATCCCCATCGGCATCGTCACGGCCATCGCCGGGATTCCCTTCTTTCTTTACCTGATCCTCAGCCGCCGGGGATCGTCATGGTAAGCCTCGAACTGCGCGACCTAGGCGCTGGCTATGGCCGCAGCGCCGTCCTGTCCGGGATCACGACACCGCCGCTTGAGGGCGGGCAGCTGGTGGCACTGCTGGGGCGCAATGCCTCGGGCAAGTCCACCCTGTTCCGCCGCATCTTTGGTTTGCTGAAGGGGGCGGGAGAGGCGCGCATCGCGGGTGCCGACAGCCCTCGGCCCATTGCCTACATGCCGCAGGACAGCGGGGCACGGCCGGTTCTGTCGGTCTACGAATGCATCCTCCTGGCGCGCATGCAGGGTCGCCGCCTGACCGTGCAGGCTCAGGACCAGGCGGCCGTCACGCGTGTTCTGAACCTGCTGGACATCGCCCATCTGCGCGCGCGCAATGTCGGCGACCTGAGCGGCGGGCAGCGACAGATGGTCTCGGCGGCGCAGGCACTGGTCCAGGATCCGCAGATCCTGCTGATGGACGAACCCACGTCGGCGCTGGATCTGGGGCGACAGATCGCATTGCTGGATCTGCTGCGTCGGCTGGCACGTGATCGGGGATTGCTGATCGTGGTGGCGCTTCATGATCTGGGACAGGCGCTGCGTTTTGCGGATCGGTCATTGGTGATCGATCGGGGCCGTCTGGCAGCATGTGGGCGGACGGCGGATGTGCTGACGCCCCATCTGCTGCGCGAGGTGTTTGAGGTCGAGGCGCGGATCGAACCTTGCTCGAAGGGGCGACTTCAGCTGATGGTCGACTGACACGGAGTTCCGGCAGATGCTGTCTGCCAGCCGCCCCGCGCGGGCATGTCAGCGACCGTGCCCCTGCCGACGCGGTATGCGGCGATACCTTAGACACTGCTTGCGCGCGGCCCGGATCAGCCGAGCGGCACTAGC
>VGDE01000190.1 GCA_016869875.1 Alphaproteobacteria bacterium | reverse complement strand
TGGGACGTCCCGCCCTGTCCGCCCGCCACGTCATGTCCTTGTCCCGCCAGATCAGCAGCGAGCCGCGCCGCCTCAGGGCGTCATGGCAGGAATGCCGGATCGTCATGCCGGAGCAAACAGCTTCGAGCTTGCTCATGCCGGGACGCTTAGACTGCCAAGCGCGCCGCCTGAAGCCTCCGGCAGAATGAGGCCTACAGCAATGTCCACAAGCTGCCCGCCGTTAAACTAGACCTTTGCTGCAAGCGGTACACGACCTCAAACTGTGTCGGTGACTGCTACGCAAAGAATCCGGCATTGCAGAAGAAGGTGAGATATCCCACAAGACATAGTCAGTATCAGAACTCCTGGAACTGCGACCGAGCCGTGGCATGGGTGGCAGAGGCGTGCACCACCGCCCTTTGCCCCGAGGCATCCTGCCTATGCCGAGGCGAATTTGCCGCCTTGCGGCCAGAGGCCCCGATGTCAAAGGCGCTGATTTCGCGCGTCAGTTCTTCGGCCTGCTGGCGAAGCGAGATGGAAGCGGCGGTGGCCTCTTCGGCCACGGCAGCGTTCTGCTGCGTCACCTGGTCCAACTGGTTCACGCCCGAGTTGATCTCGGACAGGCCAATAGATTGCTCGTGGGCCGCAGCCGAAATGGCGGCGATCTGTTCGCAAACCGCCGAAGCCTTCTGCAGGATCAGTCCGAGGCTGTCTCCGGTCCGGCCGACCAATGCCGACCCCGCCTTGACCTGAACAGTGCTTTCCGAAATCAGCAGCCGCACTTCGCGCGCGGACTCGGCTGCGCGCTGTGCAAGTCCCCGTACCTCTGACGCCACCACGGCAAACCCACGTCCGGCCTCGCCTGCCCGAGCTGCCTCCACGCCTGCGTTCAGCGCCAGCAGGTTGGTCTGGAACGCGATGTCGTCGATGACGTCGATGATGCGCGTGATCTGGTCGGAGGACCGTTCGATCCCCTGCATTGCCGTGACGGCCTCTCGGACGACGGTTGCGCTGCCATGTGCGATGTCGCGGTTCTGGCTGCTGACCTGCTCCGCCTCGCGCGCACGCTCGGCCGTCTGGCGCAGGCTTTCGTTCATCTCGTTCAAGGCAGCGGCGGACTGCTCGAGCGTGGCAGCTTGGGTTTCTGCCCGCGCCGACAGTTCGCGGGCGGCGGTGCTGATCTCGTCCGCCCCGCCACGAACCTGATCCGCCACGATGTTGATCCGGCCGATCGTGCCCGACAACTGCGTGACGACGCCGTTGAAAGCCAGACGCAATGCATCATAAGCCTGCGGAAAGGGATCATGAGCCGGGTTGGCGATCTGGTGCGTCATGTCCCCGGCCGCCAGTTTTTCAAGTCCCTTGCCGATTTCGGTGACGACCCGGCTCTGGCGCGCCGCCTCCTGCCGAGCGGCAGCCTCGCGTTCCGCCCGGTTTTCCGCGGCTTCGGCCTCCAGGCGGCGCGCTTCGGCAGCGCTGTCGCGAAAGACTTGGACAGCCGCGGCCATGGCTCCGATCTCGTCGCGCCGATCGGCGTGGGGGATCTGGGTGTCCAAGTCGCCTGCAGCCAGACGCTTCATCGCGTGTGTCATGGTCTCGATGGGACGCGATACGAATTGGGCCCCGAACCAGACCAGCAACAGCGTCACAGCCAGCAGGACCAGAGCGGCCAACACCGCGTCGTTGCGAGTCGCCAGAACATTCGCCAGCACGGTGGCCTTGGGCACTGTCATTACCAGGGTCCAAGCGTCGTCAAGACCGTTGAAGGTGACTTCCTGAGTGAACAGCAACGTGTCCTGGCCGTTCATCTGGATCTGATGTAGGCCCGGGTCGGCGGGCAGAAGCACCTGTTCCGGAGGCAGGACGACCTGCCCCAGACGCGCGGCGTCGTCATGGGCGACCCACATGTTCTCGTCGCTGACCAGATATACCCTTCCATCTCCGAAAGGGCGCAGCTTGCCGATGCGGACCGCAAGCTGGTCAAGCGCCAGATCGCCGGTCAGGATCCCGATGGGCCTTCCTTCGGCACGAACCACGGCGCTGACCGTGGTCATCAGCACGTCGGTCCCGCCGACAGGATAGATGTAGGGCGCGGTGAGAACGTTTTGGTTTGCGCGGAGGGGCGCCTCGTACCATGTCTCGGCACCTGCGTCGGGACGCATGTCCAATCCTTCGACGCCAACACTCCCGCTGGGGTCCCGATAGAAATAGGCTGCAAAGCGCCCGCCTTCGAGAGAATAAGGATGGTCCAGATGCTGATTGTCCGCGCCAAGCGCGTCCGGCTGGAAGGCCAGCGCCATTCCGATCAGGTCAGGGCGCGTGTTCAGGATCCTGTGCATCATCTGGCCCAGAAGATCGCGGTCGGGCTGCGGCCTGTCGACGGCCTCTTCGACCGCGGCGGCGGCGGTGAGGGCAAGCCCGCTGACCGAATTCACCTCCTGCGCAACGGTCGCCGTGTATTCCGCCAGCAGGGCGCGCCCACGGGCCTCTGCCTCTTCCGTCGAGGCTTGTGACATCAGCTTGGTGGTCAGGCCGATCACCGCGATGACCGCGCAACTGGTCAAGAGCGCTGCTGCGATGGCCATCTTCGCTCGAATGGAAATAGATCCGATTTTCATCAACACGCTCCTGCAGCATTGCCACGACTTCTTTCGAAGCCATGTCTATCAGGCAGGTGTTGAAAGACCGTTAGCGCACTCAAACCCTCTGGAGTCGAGCAACGGCCCCCGAACACGCTGAAGATCCGGCGTTTTCCTGCGGCATCTCTGGCGATTTGGAACAGTTGCGCGTGGCAGGGGCGCGCGTGCAGTCCGAGCTGGCATGCGGAGCACCTTCCTGAACCATCCGAGAATATGGAGGCGGTGTCTGTAGGCGAAGGAGTTCCTTTACCTCTTGCGCCTAGAGTGGCCTCAGTCACGACCGGAGGCCCGATGATATCAGGACAGTTCTGACCCGGCTTGGACTGACCGAAGCCTGACGCCCGCCCCGTGCGGCCAGGGATCAGCAAGCCGCAGGGGGTGCATGGTCGCAGGATTGCCCCTTCACCCGCCGTGCGAGGCCCCAGGGCCACAGGACCTGCCAGCAACTGCCCTGGCAGGCGCGATACTTCGTCTTTGAAAGAAAGCCATGCTCAAGAACATCAACATATCACTCCAGGTGAAGGCAGGGTTTGGCCTGATCTTGGTCATGCTTCTGCTTTTCGCCGGTTTCACGAAAGGCCAGCTTGCTGCCCTTGAAAAGGTCCACGATCAGGTTGCAGAGGCCAGTGACCGCGCCTCCACCGCCGCCGACATGCGCCAGGGCGTCACGGAAGGCGCGCGTGCCATGCTGCAGTTCCTGGAAGTCGCAACGCAGGAAAATGCTGAAAAGATCGCCGCAGCAATCGGAGGCGTCCGCGACCTTGCCGTTCGTGCCCGCGAGATGGGCAGCCCAAGTGCAGATACGCTGATCGAACTGGAGGAGACGCAGCTTCAGCGCGTCGCCGCGTTCACCGACGGCTATATCAAGCGGGGCGAGGATATCGCCCGCATCTGGACCCTGGGCATCGAACATCGGCGCAACATGGACCGGCTGCAGTCGCTGGTGCAGGGCAGTGGGGACAATGCACAGGTCGTTGCCATCGTGGATGCCAGCAAGACATTGCTGCTGATCCGGCTTCGCGTCGACTACTATCTGTCGGGCGCTGATGACGCGGCCTTTGAGGAGGCAGTGCAGTTGCGGCAAAAGCTTCAGGACCTGCTGGTTCAGGTCGCAGCGAGTCCGCTCAGTACGGAAGCGCGCCGTCTTCTGGCCGCTGTCGAGGGCGGTGCCTCTGAAATCTGGGCGACAGCGGAGGCTCTTCACGCGGCAGAACCGGCCTCGCGGGCACAGCTTGCGCAGATCCGGCAGACTTCGGCACAGGTAGTGTCCCTCAGCGAGGAAATGCGTGGGGACGCGGTCGCGGCCAAGGACATCCTAGAACAGCAGGCGGATCAAATCTCTCACACGACCACCTTCTCGGTGCTGGCGGGGGTTGCCGCGGCCATCCTGATCGGCGCGGTGATCGCAGTTCTGCTGTCGCGCGATCTGACCCGGCGCCTGACGCAGACGGTGAACCAGACGTCGCGTCTGGCAAAGGGCGACCTTACGGTCGAGATCACCGGTCAGGAGGGACGTAACGAACTGGCCGAGTTGAGCCGCGCGCTGGCTGTCTTCAAGGAAAACGCCATCGAACGGCAGCATCTGGCCGAAGAAACGCGCCGCATCGACGAAGAGGCCGCGGCCAAGCGCGAGGCGGAACTGAGGGAACAGGCGCGTGTCGTCCGTGATATCGGCGACGGGCTGAACCGTCTTGCCGAGGGTGACCTGACGCAACAGATCGCAAGCCCTGCATCTGACCCGTTCCCGCCTGCCTATGATGCGCTGCGTGGAGCCTTCAACACGGTGCTGTCCACGATGTCGCGCACCGTGTCGCAGATCACCCAGGTGGCCGACCAGGTCCGGACAGGGTCGGATGAGATCACCTCGGCCGCGAACGACCTGTCCAGCCGGGCCGAAACACAGGCGGCAACGCTCGAAGAATCGGCTGCGGCCCTGAACGAGATGAGCGAAAGCGTGCGCCAGACGGCCGAGCGGGCGCGCCAGGCAGAACTGGCAAGCCGTCAGAACCGCGAGATTGCCGAGGCCAGTTCCGTCGTTGTTCGCGACGCCGTGGAGGCGATGGCTGGCATCGAAAGGTCATCGGACCAGATCACGCGCATCATCGGCGTCATCGACGACATCGCGTTCCAGACCAACCTGCTTGCGCTGAACGCGGGCGTCGAAGCCGCGCGCGCCGGCGAGGCAGGCCGCGGTTTCGCCGTGGTGGCCTCCGAGGTGCGGGGTCTTGCGCAACGCGCTTCCGAGTCGGCGCGCGAGATCAAGACCCTGATCTCGGACAGCGCAACCCAGGTAAAGGCGGGATCGGCGTTGGTGGGGCGGACCGGCGAAAGCCTTGATCTGATCTTGGGCAAGGCCCAGGAAATCTCCGAACAGATCACGGCGATCGCGATGGCGGCAAACGAGCAGTCGCTTGGTCTGTCCGAGATCAACACCGGTGTCAACCAGCTGGATCAGGTCACCCAGCAGAACGCGGCCGTGGCCGAGCAAAGCAACGCCGCCGCCGTTTCGTTGCAGCAGCGCGCGGCCGACCTGTTGCGCGAGATCTCGCACTTCCGCGTCAGCGGCCAGATGCGCGGAGCAATGGTTACGGTACAGCCGGACCGGGTCCGCATGACGGACCCAGAGCCAGCCCGCCTTCGGGTCGCCGGCGGCACGCAGTTGTTCGAGTTCTGAACCCATCCAGTTCCTCGGAGAATGGTCTCGCGGCCGGCAGCCCGAGAAACTGGCAGACGACCACGCGGAGAACAAGGTCAGCTGCAAGCTGGAGCAAAGATCGGCCCGATGATGTGCAGACCGCCTCCCAATGGCGTTGATGATGTGACCGCCCCCTGACGGCATCTGTGTGCCAAGGTGGGCCGGCAACGATCCACAAAAGGGAGCGGTCATGTCGGAGATTATCACGGTCGGGCTCGATCTGGCGAAGAATGTGTTCCAGGTGCACGGAGCCGACGGCGCAGGCCGGGTTGTTCTGCGCAAAAGGATATGACGAGCTCAAGTGCTGGAGTTTTTCAGCCGGCTGCCGTCATGCGTCGTGGCGATGGAAGCCTGTGGTGGTGCGCATTTTTGTGGCCGCGTGATCGGCAGGCTGGGCCATGACGTACGGCTGATTTCGCCTGCCTATGTGAAGCCGTTCGTGAAGCGGCAGAGTGAGGCGGGCAAGAAAATGATCCAGTGAATCGTTTTCCGGCCGAACGACATGGCGGACGCCGAGGCCACCTGCGAGGCGGCCATGCGACTCACAATGCGCTTTGTTCCGGTCAGGAGCGAAGTGACCCAAGGCGCGGCCACGGTCTTCCGCGTGCGTGAGCTGCTGATCCGGCAGCGCACGCTGAACCTCTATCAGGGCGGGGCGCTGCTGCGTCGGATCTTCAGCCGATGGATGCACTGCCAATTCGGTGGAGGCGCTCAACTCCACAGGCAGGAACAGGGTCTCTGGAAGCGGAGAAAGCAGCCCCTTCTTCTTCAGCTCATGCCGCCAGGTGTAGAGTTGCTGTCATGTTACCTCGTGGCGCTGCGCCACTTGCGTCACCGTCGCGGCCTCCACCCCAACCGACAGCACGATCCCGAGCTTCTCCTCGTCGCTCCAGCGACGACGTCATTCCAACCCCAGAATGTCACCACGCATCGAAGGCCCCGCATAAGACATGTCGTTAATGACGTCGCTATACACGCGCCTTAGCCAATCACCCCATGCTCAGGCAGGTGGTGGAAATCGGGCGGTTACTCGGCGCCGGGCAGCCGAAACGCTTCAGCATCCGCTTGATCTTCCTGACGCCTTTTGTGTTAGCCGCGCTTTTGTCGATGACGATCTTTCGCGGCGGTCCGTTGGTGTCCATCGCCCGGGCCGGGAACTTGACGGCGTCCAGCTTGTTCCGGCGCTGTGACAGCAGGAAGTCCAGCGTCTTCCCGAACTTGTGCACGGCGCGATAAAGACAGACCCACCGGCCCTTCACCATGATGCAGGCCTCGTCCATCCGCACAGGATGTGCTGGTCGGCTGCTTGCGGCGGGCAT
>VGDE01000189.1 GCA_016869875.1 Alphaproteobacteria bacterium | reverse complement strand
TCAAGGACCCCTCCCAGAACATCGTCTGGACAACACCCCAGGGCGGAGACGGACCAAACTACCCGAATATGTGATGGCAGGAACGGGCAGGGACGTTGCCGCAGGGCGAACCCCCAGCGCCCTGCATGACACAGCGCGGGATCTTCGCCTTCCGGAACAGGGCGGCCGGACTTCGTCCGAAGGCGTCGTGCAGGCGATTGACAAAAACACTGCCGCATTATGCGGGATGCTGCCTCTTACTGCAGTTCTTTCGGGCAGGTCGGTTATCCTGGGCACGTGCTGCACGGCAGCCTCGGTGAACAACTGCCATGTAGGCAAGACTCAGGACCCTGGTTGGCACCCTGTTCTTTCAAACCTTCTCTTCGCAGGTTCCGGTGCAGGCGGCCAAAGCAGAGGACAGCCTCCGATCTCTGCCATTCTTCCGAACAACATGGCAGCATCCCTCGATTGTCGCGGTGTCGCCGGGACGTCATGCCCGTCCCTTACATAAAGCCGGATCGGTCCTGCCTTTCGCACAAAAGCCTTGATGCGCAGTGCGGGGATCAGGATCCTGTCACACGAGCCCGGGAGACCTCTATGTTCCGCAGCCAGATCGACCAGGTGCGCCAGAACACGCACGGCTTTGCAGAACGCGCCGCGCGCATCCTGGAGGCGCGCCGGGACAGGACGCCGCTGACCCTCGGCGCGGTTTTGCAGGAAGGCAGCGGTGGATGGGCTGCCGCCTTGCAACCGGCCGACCTGAGCCCGGACGCGCTGGGACGTCACGGTCAGGCCGAAGCGGTCGTGCTGTCGGCGCTTCGGCCGGCATTTTTCGTGACTTCGACGGGGATCGAGGTTTCCGGGGCGTCCGAGGCCGATCCAGATCTGCTGGATCTTGTCACCTCCAACTGCGTCCGGCTGCACCGGGCCAGCATGGGCGTCGGCCGGGTGGACCTGCTGCACCACCCTGCCCTGTCCCATGCGGGAACCGGCTTTCTGATCGACGACAGGCTGGCGGTGACAAGCCGCGAAGTGGCGCTGGCCTTCGCCGAACGTCTGCAAGGCAGCTGGCACATGCGCCCCGGCCGCTTTGAAACCCCGCTGGAAGTTCGGCTGGACTACCACCACCATGTCGGCTCGTCCTCGCAGATGCAGGCAGAGGTGACAGAGGTGCTTTATATCGCCGGGGATCAAGAGCCCGATTTCGCCCTGCTGCGGGTGGCGCGGCAAGAAGAGGCGCCGCCCCTTGACCTGCTGGGCGGGCGCCCCTTGCATGACAAGAGGCAGGCCGTGGCACTTGTCGGCTATCCATCCACGGACGGCAACCAGGCGGCGGACCCTCTCTTCTCCGGACCTTCCGGGGTCAAGCGTCTCGCGCCGGGGTTTGTCACAGGTGACAGTCACGGCGATCTTGTCCTTGCGGCCGATTACTCCTCCTTGGGCGGCAGCGCCGGCGCTCCGGTTCTTTCGCTCGAAGACGGCAAGGTGCTGGGATTGCATGTTGCGGGCCGGTTCATGGAGAGCAACCGTGCGGTTGCCGCCGATGTCGTGGACGCGGCCCGGCGTCGGATCCTGGTCAGCCTGCCGGGAACAGCAATTCCGCAGGCCCAGATACAGATACAGGCACATGCACAGGTCTCGCCGGCATCTGATTTTACCGGCCGGAACGGGTTTGACCCGGACTTTCTGGGCACGGGAAACCTGCGGGTGCCGCTGCCGGGCCTGGGCCCGTGGAAGGCAGCCCCGGTCCGGGACAGCGGCGACGATGTGCTGCGCTATCGCAACTTTTCCGTCATCCAGTCGGCGGCACGGCGCCTGCCGCTGGTGACGGCGGTCAACATCGACGGCGCGCAGTCGCGGATGCTCAAGCGGCGCGGCGCATGGCGGCTGGACGGGCGTCTTGATCCCGCGCACCAAGTCGGAAACGAGCTTTACGTGAACAACGCGCTTGACCGCGGCCACATGGTGCGACGCCGCGACCCCGGATGGGGTCCCGACGCAGAGGAAGGCGAAAGCGATACTTTCCATTATACGAACTGTGCGCCCCAGCACGAGAATCTGAACCAGAAGCACTGGCTAGGGCTAGAGGATTATATCCTGGAGGCAGCCGAAACACGCGGCTTTCGTGTGTCGGTTCTGACCGGACCGGTGCTGCGCGACACGGACCGTCGGCTGAAGACACAGCCCGGCACCGAAGACATCGCCATTCCCGAAGAGTTCTGGAAGATCGCCGTCATGGTGCATGCCGAAACCGGGCAGCTTACGGCCACCGGCTATGTGCTGTCCCAAGGCCGGATGATCCGCCCTCTTGTGCAAAGCGCCTTTGTCTATGGCCGTTACGAAACCTACCAGGTCCGCATCGCGCTGATCGCCGCGGAAACGGGATTGGACTTCGGTCTCCTCCCCTCTGGCGATCCTCTGGGCGCCGATCTGCCTCGGGAGGCTGCCTTTCCTCAGGTCGCCCACGTGATCGACGGCCCGCACAGCCTTGTGCTGACCAAGCAAACGTGACGCCGTGCCTGCCGCGCCTCCGAAATCCGGATCACGTGCCCCTCGCCGCCTGAGAGCCCGCGAATGAGGTCCATCCGGGCAGCAAGGCCGGGTCATTGGGCACCGCCAAGTCTGCTGCAAGAAGCCATCCTTTGTGGTTGACCATCAGATGACGGGCTGCATGTGATGCATCTTGCAACGCGCTGCACCAGGTCTGCCGGAAAAACCTCGTGATGCCGGAGGATGAAAAAACTCTAGCCTGGTATGGTAGTATAGTGTAAGAGAGGCAGGAGGAGACTTTGAATGCAGTCGATGGTGTCAACACGATGGACCGACATGCCGCGCGTGCGCGTGAATACGGCAACAATGCTGTACCAGAGCCTGCGCGAAGCCATTGTCTCGAATGCGCTGCCCCCTGAAACCCGCCTGTCAGAAGCTGAAACGGCACAACGCTTCGGCGTCAGCCGCCAACCGGTCCGCGAAGCGTTCATTGCCCTGGCGGCAAATGGACTTGTCGATGTCCGCGCGCAACGCGGCACCTTCGTGACACGCATTTCGCTGGATGCCGTGATGGATGCGCGCTTTGTGCGCGAAGCGATAGAAGCCGACATCGTCAAGCTGCTTGCGGCCAATCCCGACCCGGCGGTCATCGATGACCTGCATCGCCAGTTGGCTCAACAAGCGAAGCTGATCGGCGGATCTCCGAACGACTTCATCGAGGCCGATGAAACCTTCCACCGCACGCTTGCCGAGGCTGCAGGCAAATCCAGTGCCTGGCACGTCATCGTCGATATGAAGGCGCAGATGGACCGCGTGCGTGTCCTGTCGACGCGGCATTTTTCGGTGGAGCGCCTGATCAACCAGCACAGCGCCCTGGTGTCCGCAATCCAGGCGGGGGATGTGGCACGAGCGGAGGCCGCCATTCGCGCGCATCTGCAGGGCATTCTGGCGGACCTTCCGGTCATTACCCAGGAATGCCCCGACTATTTCACCTGATGTCCGGGACCCGGACCTGATCCTTGGAGGAGGATGCCATGACAATGACCCGAATTCTTGCGGCCGGACTTGCCGCAACCCTGCTGACCACCACGGCGATGGCCGCGGATGTCACCCTCAAGCTGGGGCACCTGGCAAACGAGGAAAACATCTGGCACAAGGCCGCCCTGCATTTCGCCGAAGAGGTCGAAAAGGGAACCGAAGGCCGGGTCGAGGTCCAGATCTTTCCCAACGAGTCGCTTGGCAAGGAAATCGACGTCATCAACGGCATGCAACTGGGCACCGCCGACATGACCATCACGGGCGAAAGCCTGCAGAACTGGGCGCCCCTGGCGGCGCTGCTGGCGCTTCCCTATGCCTATCGTTCGCTCGAGCACATGGACGAGGTTGCCTCGGGCGAGATCGGCGACCAGATCGAGGCAGAGATCATCGAAAAGGCCGGCATCCGCCCGCTGACCTACTTTGCCCGCGGCCCGCGCAACCTGTCGGCCAACCGCGCCATCACGACGCCCGGCGATCTGAACGGCTTCAAGCTGCGTGTCCCGAACGTTCCCCTGTTCGTGTCGGCCTGGCAGGCGCTTGGCGCGCAACCCACGCCCATGGCTTTCTCGGAGGTCTTCACCTCGCTGCAGAACGGCACCATCGACGGTCAGGAAAATCCGCTGGCCTTGTTCCAGTCCGGCGGCTTCTACGAGGTGCAGAAGACGGTCAACCTGACCGAGCATGTGCGGTCGTGGATCTACCTGACCATCTCGGAGAACGCCTGGGGCAAGCTGACGCCGGAGGATCAGGCTGCCGTGCAGGCTGCAGCCGACAGCACCCAGGCGTTCGAGCGCGACCTGTTCCTGGCCAACGAACAGGAGCTGGTGGCCCAGTTGGAGGCCGAAGGCGTGACCTTTGTCGAGGTCGATCAGCAGGCGTTCGCCGATGCGGCCCGTGACGCGGTGATTGCCGGCGTGACCGAAGAGATCCGCCCGACCGTCGAAGGCATCTTCAACAACTGAGTCGCGTGGAACGGGGGCATTGCCCCTGTCCCGTCACCGGAGACACCTCATGACACAGGCCTTCAAGGGACTGGAAGGACTATGCCGCCTTCTGATCCTCGCTGCATTCCTGGTGCTGGCGGCGTCCGTGCTGCTTCAGGTTTTTGCCCGCACCTTTCTGGCCACGGCGCCCGTCTGGACCGAGGAGCTGACGCGCTTCTGCCTGATCTATATCGGCGCATTGGGGGCAGGATTGTCGCTGCGCACCGGCGACATGGTCAACGTGGACCTGCTGTGCGAAAGCCTGCCAGGACGCCTGCCCTGGCTGCTGCGGCTGACAAGCGCCATCCTGACGGCGCTGTTCGCGGGGGCGCTGCTGTCGGCCGCATGGCAGTTCATGCGCGTGGGCATCCGGCAGACGGCGCCTTCGCTGGGCTGGCGGATGGATTTCCTGCACGCCGCGATGCTGATCCTGTTTGTCACCCTGGGTCTCTGGGCGCTGATGCGCGTCTACGAGATGCTGACCGGCCGCCATGACGGGCGCCCGCTTCCCGTGTCGGAGGAACTGTAATGGGTCTCACCCTGCTTCTGGGCGTGTTCGTGCTGGGGCTCGCCCTTGGCCTGCCAGTGGCCGTCACGCTTGGCCTGTCCTCGATGGCCTATCTGCTGTTCGCCGACATCCCCTTTGTCGTCATCCCGCAAAAGATGTATGCCGGCATGGACAGCTTTGTGCTGCTGTGCATCCCCGGCTTTATCCTGGCAGGCAACCTGATGAACTCGGGCGGCATCACCGAGCGGATCATCCGCTTTGCCAATGCCCTGGTCGGCTGGATGCGCGGCGGGCTGGCGCAGGCCAATATCGCAGCCTCCATGTTGTTCGGAGGCATTTCGGGAACAGCGGTCGCCGACGTTGCATCGGTAGGCGGCATGATGATCCCCGGCATGACCAGGGCCGGTTATCCGGCCGCCTTTTCCGCCGCCGTGACCGCCTCGTCCTCGACGGTCGGACCGATGATCCCGCCCAGCGTGCCGATGATCATCGTGGGCTCTCTGTCGGGCATGTCCGTCGGCAAGCTGTTCCTGGGCGGAGCCATTCCGGGCGTCCTGATGGGACTGGCGATGATGGTCACCACCTTCATCCTGGCCCGCAAGCACCTTTTTCCCCGCGAACCTTGGCAGGGGGTCAAGGAACTCTTCAGTTCGTTCACCGGGGCGATCTGGGCCATCGCCATGACCGTCCTGATCGTGGGCGGCCTGCTGACCGGCTATACCACGCCAACGGAAACCGCGATCGTCGCATGCCTTTACGCAATGCTGGTCGGGCTGTTCGTTTATCGGGAACTGCCTTGGCGGGCGATCCCGCGGATCGTCACCAACAGCGCCATCAGCGCCGCAGGCATTCTCGTGCTGGTCGGCACGGCGAATGTCTTTGGCTGGATCCTGGTGTCCGAACGGATACCGCAGATGCTGGCTGACGGTGTGCTGTCGATCACCGACAACAAGTTCCTGGTAATCCTGCTGATCAACCTGCTGCTGCTGTTCGTCGGCATGTTCATGGAAACGATTGCCGCGCTGATCATCCTTTTCGTACCCCTGCAGACGCTGGCTGCGGCCGTGGGGATCGATCCGCTGCATTTCGCCGTATTTGCAGTGATGAACCTGATGATCGGGCTGTCCACGCCGCCCGTAGGGGTCTGCCTGTTCGTAGCGGCCAACATTGCGCGCCTTCCGCTGTCGCCAGTGATCCGGGCGATCACCCCCTATATCCTGACAAACCTTTTCATGCTGCTGATGGTCAGCTACTTCCCGCCGCTGTCCACTTGGCTGCCCAACTGGCTGATGCCCTGAACTCCGCTGGCAGAACTCTTCCTCAACGGTGTTATTCGCCTTCAATGTCGAAATGATGTTTATTTCCTCAGGCCATGCTGACAAATGGCGGAACCACATTCTGCCACAGGCGATGTCGATGAAGCGAGGAAAGCGGCCTGCGGCCTTGTCGGAGCCTGTTGCGAGCCTGCGCGTGGTCTCCAGCCTGTTAAGCGGCGTCCACCATGTCGCACAGGGTGGAGATGCTCATGTCCGGTCTTTCAGACCTTGCGGTTCTTGCGCCTCGGGATCATCGGGACGGCGTCGCGTTGCTCGACATCTTCCCGGATCGTGTCAGAGGCACAGCCTTTGTCAGCCAC
>VGDE01000188.1 GCA_016869875.1 Alphaproteobacteria bacterium | reverse complement strand
CGCCCAGCAGGATGTACAGCGTCGCGTCGCCGCCGTCGTCCAAAATCATGTTCGCGGTCCCTTCCGCAAAGCGGAAGATCTGGTCGGTATAGGCCCAGTATTCGGTCAGCGACTCGCCCTTGATGGCAAAGACCGGCACGCCGGATCTGGCGATGGCGGCCGCCGCGTGATCCTGCGTGGAATAGATGTTGCACGACGCCCACCGGACCTCGGCGCCAAGTGCGGTCAGGGTTTCGATCAGGACAGCGGTTTGGACGGTCATGTGCAGGCTGCCCGCGATGCGCGCGCCTGTCAGCGGCTTTGCCGCCCCGTATTCGGCCCGCAGCGCCATCAGGCCCGGCATCTCGGTTTCCGCGATGTCCAGCTCCTTGCGGCCGTAATCGGCCAGGGCGATGTCCTTGATGATGTAATCGGTCACGGCTTGTCTTTCGTCATACCCAGGTTGCGCCCGGGATAGCGCAACCACCCCCTGTCCGGAAGTGGATAATCCGCCGCAATTGATGCTCAGCTCGACGGCGGCTGGCTGCTGCGCGCCATGCGGCGCACGAAATCGCCCGCCAGAAGCTTGGCCGTGTCGACCGGTGCCAGGCCCGGCGGCCCCCAATCCTTCATGCGTCCGTCAACGATCATCCGTGCCAGGCCATAGGCAAAACTGCGCGCCGCCAGTACCAGCAGAAAGATATCCTCGCGGGGGTGCAACTGGCCCGCCTCCAGCGCGCGCTTGAGCATGCGCGTCATCAGGTCGGTGATCGAATCGATATAACGGCGCAGCTGCGGCAGGTTCAGAAGGTCGGGCCGCGTGGGATCGGAAATCAGCCGAAACTGCGCCTGGTGCTGGTTGGCCCAGTCCAAGTACGCTTCGCCCAGGGCGCTGAACTGCCCCACGGGATCGTTCGGGTTGACCTTGACGACAGCTTTTGTGCAGCTGTCGATCAGGATGATCAGCGCTTCTTCGGCAGCGGCGATCAGCAGGGCCTCGTCGTTCGGGAACATCTGCAGGAGGCGATCCTCCGGCTCGCCCAAGGTGGCGGCGACATCCGATCGGCGTGGAGCACAGCACTCCTGCGCGTCAACCATGGCAAGAGCAGCGCGGACCGCCCTTTCATGAAGCCCGAAAGCCTCGGTTCTCTTCAGTCGGTTCATCACTTTGGTTCCGGTTCGGTGCTGACGGGACGAGATCGCAAACAGAAAACGTGAAAAACAGTCTGAAGTTGAAATCTTGATGGCAATTTGGCTGTACCTGCAAGGGCTTGACCAAGAAAACCGGAAAGAAGGTTAATATACCTAAAGATGAGTATAGCACAGGCAAAACATGCGTCGATCTGCCTATTTGGACAGGATGCCCCTGGAACGAAAAATGCCGCGACCTGGCAGGGTCGCGGCATGTCCGCCGGGGATGAGGATCGTGTCAGCCTTCGGCGCGGGCCTGGCGCTTACGCTCGTGCGGGTCAAGATAGCGCTTGCGCAGGCGGATGTTCTTTGGTGTGACCTCGACCAGTTCATCATCGTTGATATAGGCGATGGCCTCTTCCAGCGACATGCGGACCGGCGGCGTCAGGCGCACTGCCTCATCGGTGCCAGAAGCGCGGACGTTGGTCAGCTTCTTGCCCTTGAGCGGGTTCACCTCGAGGTCGTTGTCGCGCGAATGCTCGCCGATGATCATGCCCTGATACAGCTGCTCCTGCGCGCCGATGAACATCTTGCCGCGATCCTCCAGGTTCCAGAGCGCATAGGCCACGGACACGCCGTCCTCCATGCTGATCAGGACCCCTTGGCGGCGTCCCTGAATAGGACCCTTGTAAGGCGCCCAGCCATGGAAGATGCGGTTCAGCACGCCATTGCCGCGCGTGTCGGTCATGAACTCGCCCTGATAGCCGATCAAGCCGCGGGCCGGCACATGGGCCACGATGCGCGTCTTGCCGACCCCTGCGGGGCGCATGTCGACCATCTCACCCTTGCGTTCGCCGGTCAGCTTTTCGATGACCGCGCCGGTATAGTCGTCATCGACATCGATGATGACTTCCTCGATCGGCTCCATCCGTTGACCGTTTTCTTCCTGGAAGATCACGCGTGGGCGGCTGATCGACAGCTCGAAGCCTTCGCGGCGCATGTTCTCGATCAGAACGCCCATCTGCAGTTCGCCACGGCCCGAGACGACAAAGGCCTCGCCGCCCGGCGTGTCCTCGACCTTGATGGCGACGTTGACCTCTGCCTCGCGCATCAGGCGCTCGCGGATGACGCGGGACTGGACCTTCTTGCCGTCCTGGCCGGCCAGCGGGCTGTCGTTGATCCCGAAGGTCACGCTGATGGTGGGCGGATCGATCGGCTGCGAGGGCAGGGCCTCCATCACCTCGGGCGCACAGAGCGTATCTGCAACGGTCGCCTTGGCCATGCCGGCAATGGTCACGATGTCGCCCGCCTCGGCCAGATCGATGGGGGTCTGGGTCAGACCACGGAAGGCCAGGATCTTGCTGATGCGGAACTGCTCCAGCCGCTCGCCATCGCGCGATAGCGCCTTCAGCGTGTCGCCGGCCTTCGCCGAGCCGGCCTCGACGCGGCCGGTCAGCAGGCGGCCGAGGAAGGGATCGGCGCCAAGCGTGGTGGCCAGCATCTGGAAGGGCTCGGCCGCGCGTGCGATCTGCTTGGGAGGCTGCACATGCTTCAGGATCAGGTCGAACAGCGCCGACATGTCCTTGCGCTCGCCGTCCAGCGTCGCATCGGCCCAACCGCCGATGCCCGAGGCATAGACATGCGGAAAGTCCAGCTGCTCGTCATTGGCGCCAAGGTTGGCGAACAGGTCGAACACGTCGTTCAGGACCTCGTCCGGCTCGGCCGCGGGCTTGTCGACCTTGTTCAGCACCACGATGGGACGCAGCCCCAGCGCCAGTGCCTTCGAGGTCACGAACTTCGTCTGTGGCATCGGGCCTTCGGCCGCGTCGACCAGCAGGCAGACACCGTCGACCATCGACAGGATGCGCTCGACCTCGCCGCCGAAATCGGCGTGGCCCGGCGTGTCGACGATATTGATGCGGGTGCCTTTCCATTCCACCGAGGTGGCCTTGGCAAGGATGGTGATGCCCCGTTCGCGTTCGATGTCGTTGCTGTCCATCGCGCGTTCCGCGACGGCCTGGTTTTCGCGGAAGGACCCCGACTGACGCAGCAGCTGATCCACCAGGGTGGTCTTGCCGTGGTCGACGTGGGCGATGATGGCGATGTTGCGGATATCCATGGCGGCCTTCTTTCAGGTTCGCGGCTGCCCTAGCGGATGTAGGCTCCAAAGGCCAGCCCGCAATTGACCGGGCCCCCGCATCGCTGCGAGGGCCCGGAAGATCCGATGGAGCTGTTGCGCGTCAGCGGCGGGTGCGGGTCAGGCCGGACCAGACGCGTCCTGCATCACGGTCATGACCGCCGCGGATGGCGCCCATCCAGGCCGCCAGTCCGGCCACCAGCGCCGAGACCGCGAAGAACAGGGCCGACCAGACGGCACCGCGACGGGCCGACTCGGCGGCGTCGATCGCAGCCTGACGGGCCTCTTCCAGCCGCTGTTCGGCCTCTGCCTGCAGTTCTGCCGCCTGAGCCTCGGCTTGGGCCAGGGCTTCCTCGGCCTGGGCCTGCGCTTCGGCCAGACGGGTTTCCGCCTGTTCGCGCAGCTCCCGGACGCTGGTCACGGCACGCTCGACCCGGGCGTCGATCTGCGCCGGCGTCAGGTCGGTACGTGCCGCCAAGGCGTCGCGCAGATAGTCCAGGTCCTCGTCCCGAACTTCGCCCGTGCGCAGCAGCGTTCCCATGATGCCCAGGGTTTCGCGGCGGATGGCCTCGTTCGAGAACTGGTCCGGAGCGGCAGCCTCCGTGCGGAACAGGCTGTCGGTCACATAGTCGAGGGGATTGCCGCCCATCGAATCCGCGCCTTCCGCCGCGCCCGAAACGGCGCCGCCAGCCAATTGTCCGACGCCGCTGATGGCGCCGCCAGCCAGTTGGCCCGCACCGCCGGCCAGACCGCCGACCAGTTGCCCGGTTCCCTGCAGCGCGCCGCCCACGGCGGTGCCGCCTGCCTCGACGACGGTGCTGGCGGCATTTCCGGCAGCACGGATGCCGCCCGAGATGGCGCTGGCAGCCAGGACGCCGGTCAGGATCACGCCAAGTGCCCAGACGGTCAGGCCGTGCACGCCATCTCGCGCCTCGGTTTCATCGGGCGCTGCCCTGGTCGAGCGGCGCATGCGGCCTGCCACGTATCCACCCAGCCCGTAGACGGCGACCATCGACAAAAAGGCGAAAAGCCCCACGAGGATCAGGGCAAAGGTGCCCAGTCCTTCGCCCGGCTCGGCGGAAACCGAGCCAAGGCCCAATGCGGCGGTGAAGCCGGTGAAGACCAGCGAGGCGCCGGCTGCGATGGCCGCGCCGGACAGGATCGCCGCCCAGTCCACATGGCCGCGCGGGCCTTGATCGGTGCTGTCAGGGTTCAACTGGCTCATGACTCTGCTCAGCGAAGCCCGAGGAACGACAGGATGAACAGGACGACGACGACAAGGCCCACGATGTAGATGATCGAATTCATGATAAATCCCCTTATGCTGCGGTGCCGTCGGCGGGCGGACTGCCCGCCGGCATTCGGCACGTCCCTTCCGCAACGGTCGCGATGTGCCGCAGGTTCCCATTGTCGCGCGGCAAAAAGACCGGCACTACAGTTACCTGCACTGTCCGCACGGGGATCACCCTGCAGGTGGCGCCTTCTGCCGGCGCAGCCAGCCCAGCCCCGCGACGCTGTGACGGGCAGGGGTGTATTCGGCGGCAACCCATCCCCGGTACCCGGCCTGATCCAGTTCGGCAAAGAAGCCGGGATAGTCGATCGAGCCGCTGTCGGGTTCGTGCCGTCCGGGGCAGCCGGCGACCTGGATATGGCGCACCAGCGGCGCGACCTTGCGCCAGCATCCCGGCAGGTCGCCCGTGATCATCTGGGCGTGATAGCAATCCAGCTGAAGTCCCAGGTTCGGGACCCCGACCTGCCCGATGATGGTCGCAGCCTGATCGAAATCGCGCAGGAAATACCCCGGAGCGTCCGTCAGGTTCCTGGGCTCGATGGTCAGGCTGGCATGGGGCGCCCGCCCGGCCGCCCAGGACAGGTTGCGCAGAAAGGTGTCTTGGGCCTCCTCGCCCTCGGCACGACCGGCAAGGATGTGGATGTGGCGGGCGCGCAGGGCTTGCGCCACGCGCAGGCTACGCTCGAAGTCGCGGCGGAACCGTTCCTCCAGGCCCGGCACGGCTGCAAAGCCGCGCGGGCCGCCCGCCCAGTTCGGCGGGGGGGTATTCAGAAGAACGATCTCCAGCCCCGAGGACAGCGAGGCGCGTCGCAGTTCGGTCGCCGAGATGTCATAAGGAAACAGGATCTCGACGCCCTCGAAGCCCGCCTCGGCCGCCGCGGCAAAGCGTTCAAGCATCGGCAGTTCGGTGAACAGCATCGTCAGATTGGCGGCGAAACGCGGCATCAAGGCTCCAGCGGGAAAAACTCGCCGTTCGAGGTGACGCCGATGCGGCCGTCCGGCCCCGGTTCGGCGGCATCGGCCAGCCGATAAAAGGTCTTGCGGTCGATCAGCGCCTCCAGCCCGGCGCGAACATGAACATAAGGGCGCGGCTCGGCTGCATCGCCGCGCATGATGATGGCATGACCCGGACCCGCCGTCACCGGGTCGCCGACATTCGTGGTGAACGTGATGCGGTCAGGCGCGATGTCCGCATCCTCGGCGACAAAGGGCGCGTCCTGCACCCGGATGCCGACCTTTTCCACCGGCGTCACCAGGAAGAAGCGATCCTCTTCACGCTTGAGGATGCCCGCGAACAGCCGCACCATCGCGGGCCGGCCGATGGGGGTCCCTTCGTGGAACCAGCTGCCATCGGCGCGTATCTCGATATCGATCTCGCCGCAATAGGGTGGGTTCCACAGATGGACGGGCGGCAGGCCGCCCTTGGACGCCTTGCTGGCCGCCGCGGCGAGCCCCTCGGCACTCACGCTTTTGTCACTGTTTTCCGCCATTGGATCTGGTCGCCTCCCCTTCGACTGCCTATGCTTCGGCATAAAGCAGGGGAAGGGCATTGTCATGACGTCGGACAACAATCTGGTGCAAGAAGTGCAGGCCCTGGCCGCCCGACTGTCCGAGGCCCGTCTGAGCATCGAGCAGCGTTTTGTCGGCCAGCACGACGTGGTCGAGCAGGTGCTGGCCGCGATCCTGTCGGGCGGGCACGCGCTGCTGATCGGCCAGCCGGGCCTGGGCAAGACGATGCTGGTGGACACGCTGTCCACGGTTCTCGGCCTGGACAGCCAGCGCATCCAGTTCACGCCCGACCTGATGCCTGCCGATATCCTGGGTTCCGAGGTGCTGGACGCGCTGCCGGACGGTTCGCGCGCGTTTCGCTTTATCGAAGGGCCCGTCTTCACGCAGCTGCTGATGGCCGACGAGATCAACCGCGCCAGCCCGCGCACCCAGTCCGCCCTGCTGCAGGCCATGCAGGAGCGCGAGGTTACCATCAGCGGCCAGCACCGCCCGCTTGGCCGTCCCTTTCATGTGCTGGCGACTCAGAACCCGATCGAGCAGGAGGGCACCTATCCGCTGCCCGAGGCGCAGCTGGACCGCTTTCTGCTGCAGATCGACGTGGACTATCCCGACCGCGAAACCGAGCGCCGCATCCTGCTGACGACGACGGGGCTGGACGAAGGCGCACCCCATCGGGCCTTCGCGGCCACCGACCTGATCGCGGCGCAGCGGCTGATCCGGCAGATGCCCGTGGGCGAGG
>VGDE01000187.1 GCA_016869875.1 Alphaproteobacteria bacterium | reverse complement strand
CAGCGGCCCTCATGTCACCCCTTTCTCCGCGCGCGCCAGACGGCCGAGGCCTTGCTCCCCTTGCGGCCCGAGCTTCGCGCCGATCCGGCGCCCCTTCGGGCCGAGCGGAGCTGGGGTATCGGGGGGGCCAATCCCGCGCCATTCTGAACCGCGAGGCCACTCCCGAGCACGGCGAGAGCGCCGAGGTCTTCCGCAGCCGCATCAAACCGGCCTGCACCGCCATCTCGGCCCCCACGCTGGGGACAGCGCCGCCCCTGCCGATTGCACACTCCGCCACCGCGCGCGAGATCGTCGCGCTGCGCCCCGTGCCCTTCATTCGCCCGCCGAACTACGCCTTGACCCGCTATCACCGCGGATCGGACGGCAGTTGGCGGGCCGATCCGCCGGAACTTCCGGCCCTCCCTTCCCTATAGCCCTGAGGATACTATGACTCGCACGCTGCTTCTTTCTATCGCCCTCTCGGCCCTCGCACTGCCCGCGCTGGCCCAAACGCTGACCATCTACACCTCGCAGCCGCAGGAGCAGATGACCGAGGTCATCGCGGCCTTCAACGAAGAGCACCCGGAGATCGAGGTCGAGCTGTTCCGCAGCGGCACGACCGAGGTGATGGCAAAGCTCCAGGCCGAGTTCGCCGCCGGCGGCTCGCCCGCTGATGTGCTGCTGATCGCCGATGCGGTAGCGATGACGCAGCTGAAAGGCGACGAGCGGCTGATGGCCTATCCCGAGGCCCCGACTGAGGGGATTGACGCCGCGCTTCTGGACGCCGACGCGATGTTCTTCCCGACAAAGCTCATCACCACTGGCATCGTCTACAACACCGACCTCGTGGACACGCCCCCGACCTCGTGGGCTGATCTCGCCCAGCCAGAGGCGGCTGCGCAGACAATCATGCCCTCGCCGCTTTATTCCGGTGCGGCGGCGATCCATGTCGGCACGATGGTCCAGCAGGACCAGTTCGGCTGGGACTATTTCGAGATGCTGGCCGAGAACGGCGCGGTCGCGGGCCAGGGCAACGGCACGGTGCTGGAAGCCGTCGCGCGGGGTGAGAAGGGCTACGGCGTTCTGGTCGAATACATGGCGATGAACGCCAAGGCGCAGGGCTCGCCGGTTGATTTCGTCTTTCCATCCGAAGGCGTGACCGTGGTGACCCAGCCCGTCGCGATCCTTGCAAGCACCGACGCGCCCGAAGCCGCCCGCGCCTTTGTCGACTGGCAGCTAGGCCAAGCCGCGCAGCAGCAGTCGGTCGCGCAGGGCTACTTCCCGCTCGGTGCCGGGCTTGATGCTCCCGAGGGCTATCCGGACCCCGCCTCGCTGACCCTGATCGAGGCCGACAACGCCCGGCTTTTGGCCGATGGCGAGACGGTGAAACAGGAATTTGCCGATCTCTATGGCGGCTGAGCTTCCTATTAGCCGATTTCTGGCCGGTCCCGGATCAAGCAGGGGCGAGCGGATGCTCGCCCTCGTGCTTTGCCTTTACGTCGGGATCATCACCATCTGGCCGCTCGGCCAGCTGCTGCTGACCGCCCTCCAGTCGGGCGACGCGGGCGAACCGCTCGGCGTCATGCGCGACACGCTCGCAGCCCGTGCCACCAGCCGGGCTTTCTGGAACACGCTGACCCTCTCGCTGATCTCGGTCGGCATCTCGACCGCGCTCGGCACGGCGCTGGCGCTGGCGGTCGGGTTGATGTGGATGCCGCTGAAAGCGACGCTGTCCTTCCTGATCCTGATGCCGCTGATCATCCCGTCGCAAATTCTCGCGCTGTCCTGGATCGAGCTGATGGGCGCACAGTCCCCGATCCTGCGCCCGCTTGGTCTCGCCCTCGCTCCGGGGCAGGGCAACCCACTCTATTCCCGCTTCGGCATCGCGCTGGTCATGGGGATCGAGCATATGCCGCTTGTCTTCATTGCCGTGCGCGCGGCCCTGCGCGGCCTGCCTGCGGACCTGGTCGACGCCGCGCGCATCGCCGCCATTCCACCGTGCTGCATCCTGACCCGCGTGATCCTGCCACTGGCGCTGCCGTCTGCGCTGGCGGGGGCGCTGCTGGCCTTCACGGCAGCCGTCGGCAATTTCGGCATCCCGGCGCTTCTGGGCATTCCCGGCCGCGTGCCGATGCTTACGACGCTGATCTACCAGCGGCTGAACGGCTTCGGCCCCTCGGTCGCGGGACAGGTCGCGGTGCTGGCGCTGATCCTGACGCTGCTGGCTGCGGCGGCATTGCTGCTGCGCGGGGCGGCGATGCGTCAACTGCGGGTGCCGGTTGAGGCCGGGCGTTCCTTCCAGCCTGCGCGGATCGCGCCGGCATGGGCGCAGGCGCTGATCTGGGCGGTGGTCCTGCTGATCGCGATCCTGCCGCTGGCGGCGCTGATCCTGACCTCGTTCGTGCCGGCAATCGGCGTGGCCTTCTCGCTCGAAGTCGCAAGTCTCGATCAATACCGCCGCGTGCTGGCCAATCCGGCCGTCATCCGCGCCTTCCAGAACTCGCTGCTGCTATCGGCGCTGGCGGCGGTGATATGCGTGCTGGTTGCACTGCCGCTCGCCTACCTGGCGGCGCGCCGAACCAGTCCCGCCATTGCGGCAATGGACTTGGTGGCCGAAGTTCCCTGGGTCGTGCCAGGCACCGTCGTGGCATTGGCGATGATCCTTGCGTTCCTGCCGCCGCTGCCGGTGATCGGCGTCTCGCTTTACGGCACAGGCGCAATCATTCTGATCGCTTATCTCGCTCGCTTCCTGCCGCTGGTCCTGCGCCCTCTCACGGCCGCCGCCGCTGCAGGCGATGCCGCCGAGGACGAGGCCGCGCGCATCGCCGGCATCGGCCTCACGGGCCGCCTCGGCCGGATCTTTGCACCCTCGGTCGCCCCCAGCGCATTGGCCGGTGGCGTGCTGATCCTGATGACCGCAATGAACGAACTGACGCTTTCGGCTCTTCTGTGGTCCTCTGGGCACGAGACGATCGGTGTCATGGTATTTTCGTTGCAATACGAAGGGAATTCGACCGCCGCAGCAGCAGTTTCGGTCCTATCGACGCTGCTGCTGGTCGTACTTTGCGTGATCGCCGAACTGGCCTTGGGCCGGCGCAGGGCAATGGCGCTGCCCTGGCGCGCCTAGCGGGCCAGGCGCGCCACTGCAGTTGGGGCTACCCCAACCGCGGCCGTGAGGTCGCGCTGCTTCTGCGCGGCCGGTTCTGAAAGCACATGAGGCGGACGTGGTGGTTTTCACTCAGGTGCAGTCTGGGCAGTGGGTAATAATTGCTTCTCTTACGGCAGCTACGGCTCCCGATGCGGCAACTGCCGTGTTGCATTGTCGTCAGTTGGCGTCAGCCCTGCAGGTGGATGCTGCCTCAAGAGAGAGTGCCAGCGATGCAGGTGCACAGTCGAGCACCTTGCCTGCCATGAACCGCTCCGGGTTTTCCGGAGGCTCCAGCTCTTGAGCAGGGTGGAGCACGATGACCAAGACGACGAACAAGTTCTCCCCTGAAGTGCGCGGGCGTGCGGTGCGGATGGTTCTGGATGGCGAGGTTGCGCAGCCGGTAGGGCTTTCGACTGACAGCCACGCGCGGTTTCCGTGGTCTCCGCATTGGGATGACGACAACGGCATCGCGCGGCTGCCCGGTCTTTCGCACGCGCTCCGCTTTGTGGCCACGATCCGCAAGCAGGACGCAGGGTCCGGGCAGGCTGTCGTCCATGACCGAGCAGGAGCCCTGGCCATCCGGTGTCCGGCCCGCAGTCACGTCCGACCTCATGGGGCAGGCCCGTGCCGTTGACGCGGAGGTGGATCCTGGTTGCCCAGCCACCTCTTGAACGGCCGGAACCCCGCTTCGCAGTTCCCTTCTTGCGCCTGCTGCCTGATGATGGGCGCGGGTCACGGTGCTGTTGATCATCCGGCACTCTCCGGCTTTCGTTCCATGCCTCCAGGATGTTCTCGCGCAGGCCCGCCAGGGTCCGGCGACGGAGCCGACGGCAGAGGCTGGACCAGGTCCCGACCTCTTCCGGCCGCCACGGCGGTCCTGTCCCAGGCTGCCCACAGAATGCCCTACAGGACAAGGCGACGCTTGCTGGGCTTGCCTCCGTTCCGGACCCTGATGACCGCAATGACGCGCTCGTCACACGTCCGTTCCGCGTCCGGAACCGGATCTCGCGCCAATCTGGCCTCCATGGACGATGCCAGCTTGAGGCACGATCACTCCGTCAAGGGCATCCCTTTTGACACCGCGACCTGAGGCAGGGCGGCGATCCACCGGCAGAAATGCGGGATGGCGCGGGGATGCATCAGATAGTGGGCCACCCGCATCATGTGCCACTCCTGCCCCTCGCTGCCAAAGCGGACCGCTGCGATTTCGGCGGCGCTCAGGCGGCCCGTGAACAGCCAGGACACGTGGCCGGGCGCCGCGGCCGAGGGAAAGACATGACCCCGCAGCCGCGCGGCGGGCAGGTCCAGGCCAAACTCTTCGGCCAATTCGCGGCGGGCGCAGTCCAGCGGGCTTTCCTCCCCTTCGCGCCCGCCGCCGGGCAGATCCCAAAAGGCGGGAAAGGGCAGGCCCGGCGTGTCGTCGCGCAGATACACAAGCATGTGGTCGCGATGGGTCAGAAACAGCTTGGCACCGTGAAAGGCCGCCCTGTGCGTGTCTGGATGTTCCGCTTCTGCCATCGCTGCTGCCCTGCACACCTGCCGGGCTGTGCCACGACCTGCCTTGCTGTCGTCGCCTTTCGGATGGGTGGAGCGGGTGATGGGAATCGAACCCACGTATTCAGCTTGGAAGGCTGCTGCTCTACCATTGAGCTACACCCGCGTCGGGACCCGTATATGCGGGCCGGCCGCCGGGTTCAAGCGCCGAGGTTAGCGGCGCGCCTGAAAGAAGTCACGCAGCAGGCGCCTCGCCTCGGGAGCGGCCAGGCCGTCATAGACCTGGGGCCGGTGGTGGCATTGCGGGTGGGTGAACACGCGCGCGCCATGCGCGACGCCGCCCATGCGATGATCCTCGGCGCCATAATACAGCCGGGCGATTCGCGCGGCCGAGATGGCGGCGGCACACATGGGGCAGGGCTCCAGCGTTACCCACAGGTCGTGGTCCGGCAGGCGTTCGGTCCCGAGCGCGGCACAGGCCGCGCGGATCGCCAGGATCTCGGCATGCGCGGTGGGATCGGACCATTCACGGGTGCGGTTGCCGGCGGCGGCGATCACGCGGCCCCTGGGGTCGGTCACGACCGCGCCCACCGGCACCTCGCCGCGAAGGGCGGCGGCGCGCGCCTCGGCCAGCGCCTGCTGCATGTGAGAGATAAAGCCTGCCATGGCTGCTTGTGGCAATCCCGCCGCAGGCGCGCAAGACGGCCTTGCAAAGAAACGCTTTCGCCGGAAGCGGGTTGGGCGTAGACACCCCTCTTTGCCCCGCAGCGATGCGAAGGAGACGCGCATGACCGACGACACCACCCCGGACCGCAAGGCCCCCCCTACCGCCCCCCGCAGCGAAACCGACCGGATCGCCAAGGTCATGGCCCGCGCCGGCATCGCCTCGCGCCGCGAGGCCGAGCGGATGATCGTCGAAGGCCGCGTCAGCGTGAACGGCAAGAAGATCGACAGCCCCGCGCTGGACGTCCTGCCCACCGACCGCATCACCGTTGACGGCAAGAAGCTGGACGAGCCGCAGGAAACCCGGCTGTGGCTGTATTACAAGCCGCTGGGGTTGATCACGTCGGAATCGGACGAAAAGGGGCGGCAGACGGTGTTCGACGCCCTGCCGCGCGATCTGCCCAGGGTGATGACCGTGGGCCGACTGGACCTCAACTCAGAAGGCCTGCTGCTGCTGACGAATGACGGCGAGTTGAAGCGGCGGCTTGAACTGCCGTCGACCGGCTGGCTGCGCCGCTATCGGGTGCGGGTGAACGGCACGCCCAGCGACATGACCTTTGACCCGCTGCGCCGTGGCGTCACCATCGAGGGCGAGGATTTTGCCCCGATGGAGATCAAGCTGGACAGCCAGCAGGGCGCGAACGCCTGGCTGACAGTCGGCATCCGCGAGGGCAAGAACCGTGAGATCCGGCGTGCGATGGCTCATGTGGGCCTGCAGGTGAACCGGCTGATCCGGATCGGTTATGGCCCCTTCAAGCTGACCGGCATGGACAAGAACGAGGTCGTCGAGGTCAAGCGCAAGGTGCTGCGCGACCAGCTGGGCGGGTTGCTGACCGGTGAGGCCGAGGACAAGACGCGCGAAATGCGCCCGCGGGGCGCAGAGGGCGCGCGCGGTCCGCGGCGCGAGGCTGCGGGGGACAACGGCCCGCGCCGCTTTGCCGCCCAGCCGGGCACCCGTCCCTTTGGCGAGCGCGGTGCCGGTGCGGGTCGTGATGGCGAACGCCCTGCCCGCAGCGGCGAGAACAAGCCGGGCAGTCGTTCCTTTGGCGAGCGCGGTGCCCGTGCGGGTCGCGACGATGAGCGTCCGGCCCGCAACTGGGAGAACAAGCCCCGGCCTATCGACGATGCGCGGCCGCGCTTTGCCGGCAAGCCGGGCGGGGTCAGGGATGACCTGGCCGATCGGCCGCGCACCGGCGGCGACAAGCCGCGCTGGAAAAAGACAGGTTCGGCCGGAGGGCGCGGCTTTGGCGGCCAGTCCGATGACAGCCGTCCGTCGCGGTTTGCCGGCAAGCCGGGCGAGGCGCGCAAGCCCTATGGCAAGCCGCGCGCGGCAGGCGAGGGTCCTGCCAAGCCCTTTTCCCGGTCCGAAGGATCGGAGGAACGCAAGCCGTTTGGCAAGCGGAACGATGCCGACAGCGCGCGCAAGCCCTTTGGCAAGTCCCGTGGGACAGAAGGCGAACGTGGAGAAAAACCGCGTGGCGGCAAGCCTTTTGGCGGCCCTCGCTCAGAAGGCGGCCGGGCCGGTAGCGGCAAGCCATATGGTGCGCCGCG
>VGDE01000186.1 GCA_016869875.1 Alphaproteobacteria bacterium | reverse complement strand
ACTCTTCAGGCCATTCTCGACGGACATCCGAAATCCCGCATCGAGGACCTCATGCCCTGGCGCTTCAGCCAGACGTCAAGCCTCGCAGCATAGGGTAGAGCCGTAGCGCTTACCATCTTCTTGGTGCGTCCTGATGTTGTCCAAGAGGAAGTCCTGGAGAGTCGCGGGGTTTCGCCCATCGTGTCTGACGCACTTGATCCTGCGGAGGCACTTCCGGAATTTTTTGACAGTTTGCTCGATAAAGTGCGCCATACCGGATGACAGTCAGTGTAAACTCGTGTTCACGCTGCTTGGCCTTCCAAATTGATCAATGCTCGTTTTCAGGGTGCCAGGGATCGACCACTTCGATGCCGCAGCCTTTGAAGTCAGCTACGTTGCGCGTGGCCAGGACAGCACCATAAGCGCGGGCTGTAGCGGCGATTTGGCAGTCTGGAAAACTGATTGGCCGGCCGGCAGTTTGCCGGTCGACGAAGACAGCGGCGAATGCGACGGCCGCAGCACTATCGAAGGGCAGCACTCGGCCTGCGAAATCTTCCGAGATCATTGCATCGATCACCTCGATCAGGCGCTCGCGACGTTTGCCCACCGGCAGAGCAGCCGCCCCGCGCCGAAGTTCAGCCTCTACAACAGCGCTGAGATACAGGTTGGTGGCCACTTGTCGTCCAAACCAATTAAGGACAACTGGTGAAGGCTCCGGACGCATCAACTCCGAGATGACATTCGTGTCGATCAGGATCATGGAAAGTGTGGGTCAGTCGAAGTGCGGCGGTTCGGGCATCGGCTCGCGTGGCGACAGGTCAAGCTCGAACCCGCCCACGGCTGCAAACCGGCGATGAATGGCTTCGCCTAGATTTGCAGAGACTTCCGGTTTTCCAACTGCCTTGCGCAAGATGTCCCGCGCTTCCTCTTCCATGGATCGGCCATGTTGGGCCGCCTGAACACGCAGCCGGTGCTTCAGATGATCATCGAGATTGCGGATTGTGATGCTCGCCATGGCGTTCTCCTACTGAACTATAGTGTAAGCATTGATTGCACCGCAATCAATCGATTTGCTTGGATAACTGATCGGATGGATGTATCCGCGGGCCTCTTCACTCCCTTCACTGTAGTATAAGCTTTCTGCACGGCCAGACTTGGCAGCAAGCTGCTTACACCTATGTGCGTGCATAGTCTGCGATCTGGCCCGGCAGGGCAGCTTCTCTCAGTTTGGCCTACCCCTTTCACACCAACGGATACGGCCACTCGTGATCCAGAAATGACAGCCGCACTCGTTAAGCTGGTGCACGGATGGCTTTACTGTCGGGCGTTTCCAAAAGTCGAATGTCACCTTCCAGCGCGGCCGCCGCGTTGGGTTGAGAGACAGAGCGATCATCTTTCCGCAGCCACCAGGGCAGCCGAAGCAAGCCCACTTTTCGATCTCACCATCTCTTACCAGCAGTAGGTCACCACCCTCGGCTTCGTCTGCTGTAGGGTGACTGGTAACGGATCGAGCCAGCAGGTCGAACTTCAGAAATCCGAACGACTTTAGGATGTGTGCCAATGTCCGTTTCATCGGCATCAGCCTACCAGGTCCAAAAATGGCTCGACATCTCCAGCACCGGCGGCCTCATCGGATTGGCACACGAGGCAATGCTCCCGGGCTTTCACACTGAGGAAGCGATCGTCACGAGCGTGCCACCGGCGCACACGGCTGGGGATCATGCCTTCTGAGCCATGAAAACCCGTCACTGCTGCAATCATCTCGTCCACTGCAACTGCCGCCATCTCCGTCGTGAAGGTTACAACCGCTGGTGCAGGATCCCCGGCGCCCACCACGTAGGCTTCCGCCTTGCGGCGTTGAAACTCGTCAGGCTGGTTGCGCTCCAATTCTTCTTCGTGGGCACGGGAAGGATTGATGACGCCGCTGCAGACCAAACACGGACGTCCGGGCGTCAGCGTGGTCACCCGACCGTTCAAATCATGCCCATGCCTTTCAGAGGCGGCAATCATGCGCAGGCCTACATCGATTACGGGAATGCCGTAGAAGAATGCCAGGCGGTTGATCAGGATGCGGCCTGAATTGTCATCGGTGCAGCCGAAGATGAAATCGGACGATTTAAGCGCATCGCGGACAGTAGCGGCGTTGATCCACTTCTGGGCTACCTCTACATGGCAGCCAAGACCCATGGCATCGATCTCGCGCTTGATGATCTCGACCTTGGGTCTGCCAATATCTTGGCGGCGGGAACCGTGCACACGGTTGAGGTTGGTCTCATCGATGACGTCATTATCGACAAGGAAAATGTGGCCGACGCCAAGACGGGCCAGCAACATGGCCACTGGACTGCCCGTGCCCCCGCAGCCAACGATGCAGACGCGCAGAGATGCCATCTCGTCGTTGAAGTTCAGGCCGAAGAGGCGGCCCTGACGATCGAGATAATGGCGGTTTGAGCCTGCTGTCGGAGCGCGGCCATGACGGATGTAACGGCCGCCCACGATTTGCATCGTATCGGCAGGCATGAATTTGTCTGGTTCAGTCCAGATCCGACCACAGATTGAGCCGTCGCCGCCGAGCACGATGCTGACCAACCCACGCAACCCCTTCTGATGGACCGTGCGAGCGAGCTCACGCTCGTTGGCATCGTCTTGTTCGGAGAAGAAGGCATGGCTGCCAGGATGGGTGTGGACAATAGCTGGGATCTTGCCGGTAATGGCTGCATCCCCGAGCAATTGCATAAAACTGCGCGTACTCCATTTCACATGTTCGGCTGAAGCACTGATTTGGTCAGCTGCCGGGATTTCGATGACCTTATGCGATACTAGGCGCAGGCGTGGAATGCCTGACCAAGGGTCAAAAGCAATATCGGAGGCGCCAAACAACATGTAAGCCGCTGCCTCGTCGGAGGCAGTATCAGGAAGTAGCGGTTTCAGAAGACCGAAATGCTGCTCCAGAACGGTGATGTCCATCGCAAGCATGTCAGCACGCCTTCTCGAAAGCGAGGTTGGCACGCGCGACCATGGTCCGAACGCCGTCGATCCCGGGACGCCAGTCAGCGTGGCGCGACCATCGCTGCCAGTTGGCGCCTGCAAAGGGTTGGGCAACGTCGGCGCAGTTTGCATAGGCGCCCGTGGCCTTCAGCCTGATCCAGGGCAAAGTGTAGAACATGTCCACGCTGGCGTCGGGATAACCCATCGGCAGCTGGATCATGACGTCGACTTTGTCATGGTCGAACTTGCCAGGGGGAAGCGGAAAATCCTTCAGAACAAGGCCATTGATACCAGCATCACTGACGATCTCGTATACATACTGGTGGGTATCAAGGAAACGCCGATCAGCGGAGGGGAGGGCCCCGAGACCCTCCGTGGTTTCGCTGATGACGGTAATGAAACGCTCGATGCCCTTGCTATCAAGATCCACCAGATCCGTATCAGTGATCAGGCGATCATGACCGCCGCGAACCTCAAGGTAGATGCTGTAGCAGGCGTCGACGCCGGCGAGGGCGCGCAGCGTTTTGCCGCTGATGAGGTTCTTCCCCCAGCTCATCTGGCGGTTCTCGATCGTGAACTTAAACGAGCGGTCCGCCTGGAAATAAGCGAAGGCCTCGATCCCCTTGGCCCGCAGATCAAAGGTCTCGCCAAGGCGTATATCCTCGAACTCCCCATTGGGAAGGATTGCAAAGAGGATGTAGTTTTCGACGTCGCGAATACCCGCAGCTGTCAGGAGCTGAGCACCGTCGGGAACCGGATCGGCGACGGAGGCCTCACGGAAAGTCATGCCATCCGTGGTGAAGCGGACGCGGTGGGGGGTGTTGGCGACATGAGCCGCATGGTTGATGGAAGTCATAAAATTTATCTCCTTAGGCCACCTGCGTGCTTGCCGTGGCTTCTGGAGTGTTAATCGCGGCCTGAATGACGGACCGGTAAGTCAGTTCAGACTTTTTTTACCAGGGGCCCTTCCGGCACTGGACCGCAAATGAAGAATGCCGGGCATCGATGGCACGTTCGGCTATTGGGATTTGCCGGGAACTTTCCCAGTTTCACAGCGGCCAAGGTGCTTTCGATCTTTCGACGCCGGTCAGCCAGCTTGTCAAAGTTCAGCACAATAGGGGAATCATCCCCTAAGTTGACGAGTTCGACAACCGCCGTGGGATACGCATCGCGCACAGCGATAAAAAACGAGCTAGCGGCTAGGTCGTCCCGTGACGCCTTTGTACCGTGCCCGGTCCGTATCCTGCGCGCCACCACTCTGCCGTCCGGAGCTCTGAGCAGGTCATCCATTCGAACATCGACCACCATGTCCCCAGCAGATAACGTAATAGGGTCAGTTTGGATCGGTGTATGTCCGGTACGGATCTCAACCAGCCGATTGGCAAGCTCTGCCGATATCCTGAGATAATCCTCAGCATACCCACTCTCCTCCAGGCCTGCAGCAGCAATTGCATTTTGCAACCTGGTATTGACCTCGGAGGATTGGACGTCGGCAGGGGCGGTCGATACCATCCAGTCAACGACATCCTGAAGCGCGGTATGCATTTTCATGTAATTGGACTCTATCCTTCGTCCCCCGGTTTCAAGGACATGAGAGTAGAGGAAGCGCCGCGGGCAGGAGCCGTATGTGACCAGCTGAGTGTCCTTGAAGGCCACTGCGCCTTGGAAGGTAAGGTTCAGCACCTCTTCGACGGGTTCAGGTAGCCGAAGGACGGTAGTGACGGTGAGTTGGTTCGTCGGTGGAACAATCCGTCCTGCAAATTCAGATACGGACCACTTATGACCGTTGGCTTTCTTGGTTGGCGAGTAGAGAAACAGCCGGTCGCGGGCACGCGATAGGGCCACATAGAACAGGCATTCCTGTTCGTCGACATAACCTGCTTTTCTAATGTCGGAAGCCTTGCCGGCAGTATCTCGAACCAAGCCATCCGGAGCTTCAATGCCCTGGAAATGGTTTGGGGAGCGGGGAATGCTGTTTCCGCTGATGCCAGGAAAATGAACTCCCTTGAACTCCAGGCCTTTGGAGCCGTGCACCGTCATGAGCCTGACAGCGTCCAAGTCCTGGGCTGCGGCCGGCAACTGTCTCAGATCGCGTTCGTCGCTTAGGCGCACAAGTCGGCGAATTCGGTCCAGAAGCCTTTTGATCGGAAGGCCTCTTCCACTGGGTTGAGTTCGACAGAAATTCAGCAATTGCCAGATGGCGATGCCCTTCGCCCTAGCTGCAATCGATGGGGTCCCAGCGAGGTTGGCAGCAATGCGGGTACGGTCCAACAGCAGCGTGACAAGCACCTCCCAAGGTTGGGACATGCTGTCAAAACCTTCTAGGACAGATGCCAATCGTGAAAGCGCTGCCTTGCCGCTGTCTGATAGCGCCGGAAAATCAACACCGCTGGATGACCATATCGGCGCTGGAGCATCAGGTTTGGCTGCCTCGCTCATGACATAGACCGTATCGGCTAGGCTCATGATAAAACCTTCCATGGTGGCCACACGGATCAGGCCCATTGGTCGCCGGTCGACGAGCAAAGAAAGGAAGGAAAGGAGATCTTTGACTTCTTCGCGCTCGAAGATGCTGCCGAGATATAAAACTGGTATGTCCATCATCTCGAGGTCGGCACCAACTTTGGCGAGGCGGTCGTTTCCGGTGCAGAGAACTGCCTGGTCACGAAATGCGATGCCTTCATTCCGCAATGCGAGGATTGCTTCAGCTATCGCCTCCGACTGGTTCGAAGCAAATTCAGCAAGTCTGTGTTCTGGCGCATAACCCGAAGGTCCACGATGAGCGTCTAGCGCATTGTCGCGGCCACGGGCGACGTTCATACCGAGGGAAAAGCTCGAAAACGTGTCGACGATCTCTTTGGTGGAGCGGTAGTTTACTCTCAGCCGCCCGACGACGGCTCCGGGAAAGTCGCCTGTGGCGAACCTGGTCATGTTTACCGAGGACGCACCGCGAAAGCGATATATTGACTGTTTCAGATCACCCACCGCCCACAAATTCCGACCAGCGGGTTTCAGTCTCTTGAGTAAGGCGACGCTGCTGCGGTTCACGTCCTGGTATTCGTCGACCAGAACATGTTCGTACATGGCGGCCATTTCCGCACGGACATCCTCGTGCTCATCGAACAGCTTGATCGGCAGGGTGACGAGATCGCCGAAGTCCAAGCGCTGCTGCTGGTCCTTTAACTCCTCGTACCGTCGGTACACCGCTGCGACTTCAAGTTGACGCTCTGCTTCTACAAGTTCTTCCGTGCTGCGAGCTGAGACTTTCATGTCGGTCGCCAGCCTGAAGAAGTCGTCCACGCCGATGAGCTCGTCCTTCGCGCGGGAGATCGCGGCAAGCATCCGATCTAGGTTTTCTGTGGGATCAATGATGTTGCGGAAATGGGCCAGACTGAGGCGCGGAGCTTCGAGCTCCAGCAGTTCTATGGCATCTGCCTTGTCGAGCATTCCAGGATCTTCAGGCAAGCCAAGCCGGTCATGCCGTCGCCTGATGATGTCCAAGCCGAATGCATGGAATGTGCCGATCCACATTGCGGCGGCGGCATCAGCGTCACGCTGCGCGACACGATCAAAAAGTTCTCCTGCTGCTTTGTTAGAGTAAGTGAGAACCAAGATTGAGCGTGGGTCGACGCCCTTCCCAAGAAGCCAGGCGATGCGCCCTACCAGCGTCTGCGTCTTTCCTGTTCCAGGCCCTGCCTCAAGAAGATAGGGAAATCCATCGTGTTCTGCGGCAGCTCTCTGTTCGTTATTGAGGGGGCGCTCGATGATAGGCTCCGAGGGGGCTGAACTGGGTTCAGGAAGGAGAAGCGCGTCAAGCATCTGCTGTGCTACCACTGATGGCGGAGCGCCGAGCCGCTCCGCAACAGTGATGGCTGTCATTCCCTCAACCAAGTGAAGACGACGGACTGTTGATCGCGGTAACAGGAACTCACGT
>VGDE01000185.1 GCA_016869875.1 Alphaproteobacteria bacterium | reverse complement strand
GCGCAAGCGGACAATCACCCTCGGCTTCGGGATCTATATCCTGGCGACGATTGCCGCGCTTTATGCCGATACACTGGAATTCCTGCTGATCGCCCGCTTTGTGCAGGGCTTGGGCGCGGCGGGTCCCCGCATCGTGGGCCTGGCAATGGTCCGCGACCTTTACGAAGGCCGCGAAATGGCGCGGATCACCAGCTTTGTGATGATGATCTTTATCATCGTCCCTGCGCTGGCGCCGACGCTCGGGGCCGGGATCATCGCGTTTTCGGGCTGGCATGGCGTGTTTCTGGCCTTTATCGCCTTCGCCGTCATTGGCGGCCTTTGGCTGAACATCCGGCAGGGCGAAACGCTGCTGCCGGAAAGCCGCCGCCCCCTTCGGGTGACAACCCTGATCTCAGCCGCCCGCGAGGTGCTGTCCGACCGGCAGGTCATGCTGGCCACGTTGATCCTGACCCTGGGCTTTGGCCAGATGTTCGGCCTGCTGTCCTCAGCCCAGCAGTTGTTCGGCGAAGCCTATGGCAAGGGAGAGCATTTCCACCTCTGGTTTGCGGCGATGGCGCTGCTGTCGGGGTCGGGCACGGTGCTGAACGCCACCTTTGTCATCCGCTTCGGGATGCGGCGCATCGCGAAATGGGCCTATGTGATGCAGACGATCGTCTCGGCGGTGGTCCTGACGCTGCTGCTGACCAGCGTGTTGCCGCAGGGGCTGGAATTCTGGGCGTTTTTCTTCTGGGCCACCAGCGTCTTTTTCATGGCGGGCGTGACCTTCGGCAACCTCAATGCCCTGGCCCTGCAGCGGATGGGTCATATCGCGGGAATGGCGGCCTCCGTCATCGCGGCTGTCTCGACTTTGGCAGCGGTGCTGATCGCGGCGCCGGTCGGGCTGCTTTACAACGGGACGGCCATCCCCGCGATCCTTGCGACGCTGATCTGCTCGGCCTTGGCCTGGGCGCTGATGCGCGGGCTGAAGGAATGAAAAAAGGGCGGGATGATCCCGCCCTTTCGCTTGCTGACAATCGCCGCGGATCAGGCTGCCACGCCTTCGGGAACGCGCGCGCCGGTCATGTAGGCGACCGCATCGGACATTGAATGTTCCCGAGGGTTGATCACGCACAGACGCCGGCCCAATCGGTGGATGTGGATCCGATCCGCCACCTCGAAGACATGGGGCATGTTGTGGCTGATCAGCACGATTGGGATGCCGCGCGATCGGACGTCCAGGATCAGGTCCAGCACGCGGCGGCTTTCCTTGACGCCCAAGGCGGCCGTGGGTTCGTCCAGGATGATGACGCGGCTGCCAAAGGCTGCGGCGCGGGCCACGGCCACGCCCTGGCGCTGGCCGCCCGACAGCGTTTCGACTGGCTGGCCGATGTTCTGGATCGTCATCAGGCCCAGCTCAGACAGCTTTTGGCGTGAAAAGGCATCCATTGCCGGCTTGTCCAGCATGCCGAACCACTTCCCCATGATCCCGGGCTTTCGGATCTCGCGCCCCATGAACATGTTGTCCGAGATGGACAGCGCGGGAGACAGCGCCAGGGTCTGATAAACGGTCTCGATCCCTGCCTTGCGCGCGTCCAGGGGGCTGGCAAAGCTGACCGGATTGCCGTCCAGCCGGATCTCGCCCTCGTCTGGCTTCACCGCACCCGAGATCGCCTTGATCAGGCTGGACTTGCCTGCGCCGTTGTCGCCGATGACGGCCAGGATCTCGCCCGGGTACAGGTCGAAATCGGCATGGTCCAGCGCGGTGACCCGGCCATAGCGCTTGACCAGGTTGCGGGCGGAAAGAAGCGGCGCGGTCATGAGGACACCTTTCTGATCCATTGGTCGATGGCGACGGCAAAGATGATCAGCCAGCCTGTCGCGAACAATTGCCACAGCACGTCCACCCCGGCCAGACGCAGGCCCGAATTGAAGACGCCCACGATCAGCGCCCCGATCAGCGGACCCAGGATCGAACCACGCCCGCCGAACAGGGAGATCCCCCCGATCACCACTGCAGTAATGGACTCCAGATTCGCCTCGAAGAACGAGGTCGGGCTGATCGATCCCACCCGCCCGATCGAGGACCAGGCCGCCAGCGCGCAGATCATGCCGGCCACGACATAGACGGACAGCAGCACCCGCTTGGTCTGGATGCCGGCCAGTGCCGCCGCCTCGGGGTCATCACCCACGGCATAGACCCGGCGACCCCACGCGGTCTTGTAAAGCGCATAATAAAGCGCCGCAAAGACCACCACCATCAGGATGACGCCATAGGTCAGGACCGCACCACCCAAGGTGAACCTTTCGCCGAAGAACTTGAGCAGCGGCGCCTCGGCATCCAGGGTCTGGCTGCGGATCGTCTCGCGGCCGGACAGGTAATAATTCAAGGCCAGGAAGATATTCCAGGTGCCCAGCGTCGTGATAAAGGGCGGCAGCTTCAGCCGCGTGACCAGCATGCCGTTCAACGCACCTGTCGCGGCACCGCAACCCAGGCCGACCAGGATGGCGATGGGCACAGGAACGCCCCAGTTTACCGCCAGCTGGCCCATGACGACCGAGATGAGCACCATGACCGCGCCCACCGACAGGTCGATGCCGGCGGTCAGGATGACCAGCGACTGCGCGGCGGCCAAGGTGCCGACTACGGCCACCTGCTGCAGGATCAGGGACAGGTTGAAGGCCGAGAAGAAGTTCGGAGAGATCAGCCCGAAGGCGATCAAGGACAGCACCAGCACGATGACCGGGACCATTGTCGGAAACTGGTGCAGGAAATGCTGCACCCGGTCCAGCGCGCTGCGGCTGCGGTGGTCGAACTGGGCGACCGTATCCGTTGCGTTGCGCTCGACCACGGGATCAGGGGTGTCGGACATCGGGAACTCCGTGCGTCAGCCAAAGGCGCGACGGCGGGAGTCCGCCGTCTGCCAGTTGTTGATGAAGGACTGCGGGGGCCTCAGCCCCAGCAGCGGCTCTGGCCTTCCTCGACGCTGATGGACTCGATCCCGTCCACGGGCTCGTCCGTCACCAGGTTTACGCCGGTATTGGTAAAGTCCAGCCCTTCGCTGGCCTCCGGCTTCGTGCCGTCGGCAGCAAAGGCGGCAATGGCTTCGATGCCCATCGACGCCATCAGCAGAGGGTACTGCTGCGCGGTGGCACCGATCACGCCATCTGCGACGTTCTGCACGCCGGGGCATCCCCCGTCGACGGACACGATCAGCACGTCGTTTTCCTTGCCGAAAGACTTCAGCGCCTCATAGGCGCCCGCGGCGGCGGGTTCGTTGATGGTATAAACCAGGTTGATGCCCGGATCCTTTTGCAGCAGGGCCTCCATGGCCTGGCGCCCGCCCTCCTCGTTGCCCGAGGTGACCTCGTGGCCGACGATGCGGGCGTCATCCTCGTCCCCGATCAGGTTCTCGTCCTTGACGTCGATGCCAAAGCCTTCAAGGAAACCCTGATCGCGCAGCACATCCACCGACGGAGCGCTGGCCGACAGGTCCAGCATGGCGATCTTGGCATCCGCGGCCGCGTCGCCCATCCTGCCCGCGGCCCAGGCGCCGATCAGTCGGCCGGCTTCACGGTTGTCGGTGGCAAAGGTCGCGTCGGCTGCGTCGATCGGGTCAAGCGGCGTGTCCAGCGCGATGACCAGAATGCCCGCGTCCCGCGCCTGTCCCAGAGAATCGACAATGGCCTTGGTGTCGGAGGCGGTGATAAGGATGCCCTTGACGCCTGCCGCGATGCAGCTTTCGACAGCCTGCTGCTGGGCTTCGTGATCGCCGTCGATCTTGCCGGCAAAGGTCATCAACTCGACTCCCAGCTCGGCCGCCTTGGCGGTCGCGCCTTCCTTCATCTTCACAAAGAACGGGTTGATGTCGGTCTTGGTGATGAGGCAGGCCTTTGCCGGCTCTTGCGCATGCGCAAAGCTGGCCGACAGGGCCAGCGCGGACACCGCGGCAGATGCGCGGAAAATGGTCTTGATGGTCACTTTACTAAATCTCCTCCAGCATGGCGGTTCCTCGGCCGCCCTGCATTTGAGAAAGCATCAGCGTTAGCCTCTTGTCAATAAATCAATCATGTTGATTAATACTTTTCCGGAGGACCCGCAGATGCCCCTAGACCGAGACGACCCCGGCGCGCTCAGCCGGAACGAACGCATGATCCTGTCGCTGATCCGCCGTCACGGACCCTTGGCGCGCGCGGCACTGGCGCAGATGACGGGACTGTCGGCACAGTCGATCACCAACCTGTCGCGCAAGCTGATCCGGAGCGGTTTTCTGGATACCGAGGCGGTGGTGCGCGGAAAGGTGGGCCAACCGTCGACCCCGCTGGCGCTGGCGCCGGACGGCGCCTATTTCCTGGGCCTCAAGATCGGGCGTCGGCTGGCCGAACTGGCCCTGGTGGATTTCGCCGGCCGGGTCCGCATGCACCGGCAGGAGGTGCATGCCTTTCCGGAACCCGATCGGGTGCTGGCCTTTGCGCGCCAGGGGCTGGCGACCCTGACCGGATCGCTGCGGCCGCAGGACCTGGCGCGGATCATGGGCCTGGGAATCGCCACGCCCTACCGGCTGTGGGACTGGGGACAGGAAATGGCGGCCTGGCTGGACCACGATCTTCAGGCGGCGCTGTCGGCCGAGCTTTCTTATCCGGTCTTTCTGGACAACGACGCGACCACCGCCTGCGGGGCCGAACTGCTCTTTGGCAGCACGAACCTGCCGAAGGACTTCATCCACATATATGTGGCCCATTTCGCCGGCGGCGGGATCGTGCTGGACGGTACGCTGCGCCACGGGCCGCAGCGCAATGCCGGAGCGCTTGGCTCGATGCCGCTGCCCGGGGGAGGGCAGCTGCTGGACCATGCTTCTGTGTCCGCGCTGGAGCGGCGGATCAGGCATTCGCTGCCCCCCGACAATTCGGGCTGGGTGGTTCCCCCCGACATCGAACAGGACTGGGCGGACAAGGCCGGTCAGGCACTGGCATTCGTGGCGCTGTCCGCCGTCGCCCTGGTGGACCTGCCGCTGGTCGTCATCGACGGAGCCGTGCCCGCGGCCACCCGCACCCGCTTGGCCCAGGCGACGCGGCATGCGCTGGCCACCATGCCCGCCGCAGGGATCGACCGGCCCGAGGTCATCGAAGGAAGTCTTGGCCGCAGCGCCCGCATCCTGGGCGCGGCCGGCCTGCCCTTGTCGCACTTCTTTCAGCCGGATGGGGCGCTGGCGTGACCTCTTTGGGCTTGACGCGACGCGGACAGCGTCTATAAGCGCGCACTTCGTTGGTGTTGGTGGACCCCGCAAGGGGAACCCTGTCAGGCTTCGGCCAAAGGACAACGCCCTTCGCAATGCATAGCAAGGAGATCAGCCGTGACCAAACGCACGTCTGCCAAGTACAAGATCGACCGCCGCATGGGCGAGAACATCTGGGGCCGCGCCAAGTCGCCGGTCAACCGCCGCGAATATGGCCCGGGCCAGCACGGCCAGCGCCGCAAGAACAAGCTGTCGGACTTCGGCACCCAGCTGCGCGCCAAGCAGAAGCTCAAGGGCTACTATGGCGACCTGACCGAAAAGCAGTTCCGCCGCATCTATGCCGAGGCCGAGCGCGTCAAGGGCGACACCGGTGAGAACCTGGTGGGTCTGCTGGAGCGCCGCCTGGACGCTGTCGTCTACCGCGCCAAGTTCGTGGCCACCATCTGGGCTGCCCGCCAGTTCGTGAACCACGGCCATATCGAGGTCAACGGTCAGCGCGTGAACATCCCGTCCTACCGCGTCAAGGAAGGCGATGTCATCTCGATCCGCGAGCGTTCGCGCCAGCTGGCCGTTGTGCTGGAAGCCGTTGCCCTGACCGAGCGTGACGTTCCGGACTACATGGAAGTCGACCACAACAAGATGACCGCGACCTTTGTCCGCACTCCGGCTCTGGGCGACATTCCCTATGCCGTGCAGATGGAACCGAACCTGGTTGTCGAATTCTACGCGAAGAACTGATCTTCGCCTCATCGCATGCTTCGGGGGCCGCATCGACAGATGCGGCCCCATTGCGTTGCTCTGCAGGCCGTTAAGGGCCGCTTAACGGATCGTGGCTATGCCTTGCGGGAATTGACCCTTCTGGATGATTCCCATGGCCCGTATTCAACTGCATCGTTCCTTCGACCTGACGGCAGCCACCCGCTTTCTCAACCCGACCTTCGGTCCGGACGAGCGTTGGCTGGATTTCAGCAACGGTCTGCGGATCATCTTTACCCCGGCCGGACCCGACCGGATCAGCGGCCTCAGCCTGACGCAGAGCGGCACGCCGATCCTGACGATGTCGCATTTTCTCATGTCGACTGCACCGAATGCCTTCAATTTCTCCGAGGTGTTTCAACGGGGCAACTGGCTGCCCGTCTGGAACACCATCCTGGCCTCGAATGACGAGATCATCGGCTCCAGCGGACGGGATGTCGTGAACGGCCTGGGCGGCAACGACGTCATCTTCGGCATGGCGGGTGATGACCGGCTGTTCGGCGGCGCGGGAAAAGACACCCTCAACGGCGGGCCGGGCAATGACCTGCCGGACGGCGGGGCAGGCAATGACCTGCTTGAGGCAGGCATGGGCGCGGACACGGTCCGTGGCGGCGCAGGCATCGACACGCTGCACCTTCAGACAGGCGCCGGGGTGGCGATCGACCTGACCCTGACCGGCGCGCAGACATTCCGGGGCGGCACTGTCACCATCAGCGGGGTCGAGAACCTGCGCGGCGGCGCGGGCAACGACCGCCTGGCCGGCAACGCCCAGGCCAATGTGCTGGAGGGCGGTGCGGGCAGCGACACCCTGCTGGGCCGCGGCGGCAACGACATCCTGCGCGGCGGTCAGGGCAACGACACACTTGAAGGGGGTCCGGGTGATGACCGGCTCGAAGGCGGCGCGGGCGCCGATGTCCTGCGCGGCGGGGCCGGCAACGATCGCCTTGTGGGAGGCGCGGGCAACGATGTGCTGACAGGCGGAGCCGGCATTGACAGCTTTGTC
>VGDE01000184.1 GCA_016869875.1 Alphaproteobacteria bacterium | reverse complement strand
AACCGCATCGAGATCATGTTCGGACGCCTCAAGGACTGGCGTCGCGTAGCGACCCGCTACGACCGATGCCCGGAGACATACCTTTCCGCCATTGCACTGGCCGCGACTGTCTTGTTCTGGCTTTGATGATCAATGAGATGCCGTAACGGGGCCTGCGCCGCGACCCGCCCGTTACCGTTGCCAAACCAAGGGCAAGCTGGCGCCATTCCCATGTTTGGATCATCGGGAGGACTGCGGGATGAAGCTGTTTGTCGGACTGGACGTGTCGCTGGAGAAGACCGCGATCTGCGTGGTGAGCGAGCATGGGAAGATCGTGAGGGAGGCGCAGACGACCAGCGAGCCGGAAGCGCTGACGCGGTGGATGGGGGAACTAGGCGGCACCATCGCCGCCATCGGCCTGGAAGCCGGCCCCCTGTCGCAATGGTTGCACCGCGGGTTGACCGAGGCGGGCCTGGGCGTGGTGCTGATGGAGACCCGGCAGGTGAAGGGCGCGCTGAAGGCCATGCCGATCAAGACCGATCGCCGGGATGCCGAGGGGATCGCGCGCCTGCTTCATCTGGGGTGGTTCCGGCCGGTCCACTGCAAGTCGGTCTCGGCACAAGAGGTTCGCGCGGTTCTGAACGCGCGCAAGGCGGTGCAACAGGGCTTCATCGCGCTGGAAATGTCTGTGCGCGGGCTCTTGCGGAACTTCGGCCTGAAGGTCGGCTCCATCTCGCGCGGCAGGTTTGAACAGCGCATTCGCGAACTGGCTGCGGGCAATCCTATGCTGGTGGCGGCAACCGAACCGATGCTACGAGCGCGATTGTCGCTGCGACAGGAGCTGGCCGGGCTGGAACGCCATGTCCGCCAGCTTGCCCAGGAGGATCCGGCCTGCCGCCGCATGATGTCCATGCCCGGGGTCGGCGCGGTGGTCGCACTGACCTATCGATCCGCGATCGATGACCCCGGTCGCTTCACGTCCTCGAAGAAGGTCGGGCCCTGGGTTGGATTGACGCCCTCGCGAAATCAGTCGGGCGAGCGCGATGTCTCGGGCGGAATCACCAAGGCCGGCGACGTCAATCTCCGGCGCGCCCTGTGCCAGGCTGCGACGGTCATGATGCATCGTGGCCGTTCGACTTGGCTCAGGACATGGGCCGCACGGGTTGCCCGCCGCCGAGGGTCGAAGCGCGCGATGGTCGCGCCGCATCGGTGTCATCCTGCATCGCATGTGGGTCGAGGATGCCGACTTCCGTTCCGATGGTCCCGCACCGAATGTGGCCTGAGGCGCGGGGCCACCAACCGTCGCCTGCCTGACCGCAGGCCTTCGAGGTCCCCCAGGGACGCGGTTCCGATGATGCCGAGCTCCAGACTGTTGCCCCGCAACTGGGAGCACGCCAATGAGATGGGCACATCGGAATTGCATTGAACCAGCATCATGTTGGCGGCCAACGCGCCGACCACGGACCGAAGCATGCACCCGGGGTGATCTCAGACGAAGGCCTGCTGCCAGAGAACGACGGTCGAGGAATGATCGGTTCAAGACTACCGCTTGCCTGCGGACGAAATCTCGCGGCCAAAAGTGCTTGACCCGGGAGACCCCGTTACCGAAGTCTGGAACCTAGTAGTACATGTCTGTTCCGCGTTCCCAACCCATGTCAAGATCGTCCCGAAAAGAAGCTAAAGCTTGCATACAGCTTTCCACTTGGCCCCTAAGATAAAACTGTTCTTTTTGAGGTAAATGGTGATATGCGCTAGCGCCGTATTGCGTCGCATCCCGAGCTAAGACTAAAAGCTGAATAGTTTGATCCAAACGACGATTTTTTGGCATTATATTCTCGCTGCATTACTACGGTGAGCAAAGCAAAACACTTGCTCCCGCGTGACCTAGTGGCGCTAGCGGACCTTCGGAACTATTCCTCAATCCACTGCACTTTAGACGGCTGATAAGCGGAAATCCGCCCATTGTCTAGTCTGTACTTTATATGTTGATTTGATATCAGGAACGTTGTCCCTTCGGCGAGGGCCATCTGGGCGAGACTGACGCACCCATCGTAGATTACGCCCTATGGCATGCTCTAAGGTCATCTCGTGTTTTGAGATCCTCTCTGCGGGAGAGACCGGCCGGCGTCGGGATCGCTCCGAAGCGGAGAAGATCCGCGCCATTGAAGAAAGCTTCCGGGACCAGTGGTAAGGTTCGGTGACGGCGCGTCGATAAGGGCTCTCCTAGTCTCTGCTGACACGATGGCGGAAGGAATACTGGGAGCGGCTGCTCGGCTGCTCGGTGGCAGTGGCCCGGCTTTCATGCCGCTGCAAATCGCCTCGGAACCGGCTCCCGTCCCTTCGAGGGCAACAGAGACAGCCGCAGTCGGGGACAAGGTCGAGATCATGCTGACCAATGGCCGGAGGTTGAGCGTCTCGACCTCGAGCAGCACGGCCGCCCTCTTGCTCCACCTGCGGGTTATTGATCCGACATGATCGCCTTCCCGGCGGGGGTGCGCGTGGGTGATGCCAGTTTGGGCAGGCCTGACCTGGAAGGGTTATATGACGGCCCTACTGACGCGAAGAAGATCACCTTGGAACAGCTGCTCAACCAGACTACCACCAGGACGATCCAGTATGTCTACGACTTCGGGGATGACTGGGACCACAGTATCCGGATCGAGCGGGTCAACGAGGCCGCCGCAGGCATGACTCATCCAAGGCTGCTGAAAGCCACCGGGACCTGTCCGCCCGAGAACATCGGCGGCGCGTGGGGCTTCACGGAGTTTTTCGAAGCGCTCGCCGATCCCGATCATGAGCAACACGAGGAAATGGTCCAGTGGTCGGGTGGGGACTTCGACGCAGCAGATGCCGAGATCGACAGCATCATCGAGCGCTTCAGCCGACTTGCCAAGAAATGGGCACCGCAGTCCCGAAAACCAAGGCAGAAACGTAAGTGAAGCCAGCGCCCGCGGCCTATGCCGGATGATTACCATGAACCCTCCTGCCGGTCTGTATCGACCCAGTGGAAATCTGCTCATGCTACAAGGAGGAACACGTAGCGGTAAGTGGACCATTGGAAGACGTCGTCAAGCGGTGGACGGCCAAGCGCAAGTCAGCGCTGGTCATCGAGATCATTCAGGGTCAGCCGACGGTGACGGAAGCCAGCCGCGGCTATGACCTCTCCCCATCCGAGATCGAGGGTCGGGTCGATGATGCCCATCGGGCATGGATAATGCGCTGCGGGCAAACCCGCTCGATTTTCGCTAGGAATTCGAAAAGCAGCTTCGTGACCTGCAGGAGGCCTACGGCGAGGCCACGCTGGAACTTCGCGCGCGAGGAAAGTTGGCGGCCCTCATGGTTAGCCATTGAGCCGCCACCGGTCCGAGGCCAATGGCGAACGGAGGACGACAATTGATCCGGACGCTCCATGACGGCCTGCTAGCGGACGGGATTCGGGTGTCGCTGGTGAAGCTCTGCGCTTGGTTTGGCGTTCCGCGACGGACGGTCTACTACAAGCCGACCAAGGCCGCCGCAAAGATCGATCCCCGCTTCGCCGAGCCGATCAAGGCCATGATCGAGGAGAACCCATCGTTTGGCTACCGCACGGCGGCCTTCCTGCTGGGCTTCAACGAGAACACGGTGCAGCGGATATTCCAGCTGAAGAACTGACAGGTCCGCAAACGTTCCATTGTCATGCGGCCACCCATCCAGACGCTGCCGTCCGTCGCAACCGCGCCGAACAAGCACTGGTCCACCGATCTCTTCCGTATCTAGGCTGGCAAGGGCGGATGGACTTCGCTGGCTCTGGTCGTCAACTGCCACACGCGTGAGTTTCTCGGTTGGCACCTGGCGCGCACGGGCAAGGCAACGACGGCTGCCAGTGCACTGGAGCATGCCCTGATCAGCCGCTTCGGCACCTCGGGCCGCGTCAACCGCGAGTTCCTGCTGAGATCGGACAACGGCATTCGCCATCGGGCTCGAACCGATGGCGCCTCGATGGCTCATTCTTCACCAGTCGCCATTACACGGCCATGGTCCGCAGCTACGGCCTGCGGCAGGAGTTCATCACCCCACATTGCTCGCGAGCCGGCACCGTATGGGCGAGCGCGTGATCCGGACGCTGAAGGAGCAGTGCGTTCACCGCCACCGCTTCGAGAGTATGCAGAACGCCGCGCACGCCATCGGAGACTGGATCCAGTTCTACAACGTGCGCCGCCAGCATCAGGCACTTGCCATGCGCACGCCAGCCGAGGCATTCAGATTAGCGGCTTGACTGAACAGATTCAGCTGGGTCGATACAAGGCCTGCGTGACACCGCACGTCGCGCAGAAGCGGCGTTATTCAGTGATCAAGGGCGCACCACCCGGCACAGGAGCTATGACCAGTTCTTAAAGCACCGGAGGCGCATCGAAGAGGCGTTAGGATGGGTCAAGACCGTCGGCGGCATGGCTCCGACCGTCTATCGTGGCGTCGAACGGATGCGCTCCCGCTTCGTCCTGACGATGGCGACCAGCAGCCTTGCACGGCTGCCCCCATTGCTGGCCGCGTGACGCCGAAAGCGGCATCAACAGCGCATACCGCTCGCGCCGGAAAGCCGGCATCTCGTAACTGCCGGTCCACTCCAAAGGAAAACCGTTCCGCTCCAGCGACTTCTTCAGCCGCCAGCTCAAAAACAAACAAAAGGATGATGCTATTCCCTGCAGGGATAACAGCAAATCCGCGCTGCCATACATATCACCTTCATCACTGGAGAGCGTTTTACATCTAGGAGTTGAAGTTTCTGAACTTTAAGAGTGAATGAAGGTATCCGGCCCAACGGCATTTCCGGGTATCTGACAGCGTTCACGAGGAATAGAAGCGACAATGGATCAGCATGACGAGCTACGCCTACTGCGAGGAGCATGCACAGCCAGCCAGATAGGCGCGTGGTACTATCGCGTAGGCCAGAACCTTGTTGAATGGACCCCTTTCCTTTACGATCTTTTTGTCCTGCCCCAAGACACCGAATTATCCTTGGAGTTCGCCCTTTCATTCTATACCGGCAATAGCAGGGAGCAGATTCTCAACGCAGTTGGACTGTGCCTGAGTGAAGGTAAGGCTTGGAACCTTGACGTGCAATGTCAGTCGGCAACCGGGCGCATTTTCTGGGCCCGGACCATCGGAGAGGCCCTTCTCGAAAACGGACGCGTTGTTGCTCTTCAGGGTTCCTTCCAAGACATCACGCGGGAACGCGTAGCAGTCGATGAGCGAGTGCGCGCACAGGCGGAACTGTCCTTCGTCCTGCGCACAATGCCCGACGGCTTTTTTCTGCTGGACAGCGACTGGCGGTTCAGCTTTGTAAACGCAGCCGCTGAACAGATGCTCCGCCGGGATCCGGCAGAGCTTGTCGGCTTGAACATCTGGGAGGAGTTCCCAGAAGCACGCGACACAATCTTCGAACGCACTTACAGGGCTGTCAAGGAAACAGGCGTTTCCCAAACCTTCCAAGACTACTTTGCCCCTTTGGAGGCTTGGTTTCATGTCACTATGCATCCTGCCCAGACCGGTGTGGCTGTTCATTTCCGGAACGTGACACGCGAGGTGGGCGAACAGCGCGATCTCCGCCTATTTCGAACGGCCATTGATGCAATGACGTCCGGTGCGATCATGATCGAAAGAGGCCCGGGTGACATCAGCTCGTGGCCGATCGTGTATGCAAACGCGGCAGCCGTCAGGCTTTGGAGATCGGACGAGCAAATGCTGAAGGGGAAAACCATCGGCGACGTGATGGGGGAAACTCTATGCTATCCTGATATCGAGAAGATCGGAGAGGCCCTTGCAACGCAGGAGCTTTGCAAATTTGAGGCCCGGCATCACCGGTCTGGACAACAGGAGATTCTCGACTGCGTAGCAGTTCCGCTGGCGGGGCAGGATGTTCCGTATAGCCACGCGGTGGTGCTCATGGATGATGTCACAGAGCAGCGTCGAGCGCAGGAAGAGCGTCACCGGAGTGAACGGCTGGCACTTGTCGGACAAATGGCGGGAGGCGTCAGCCATGACTTCAACAACCTCCTCGCTGTGATCCTTGGGAATGTGGAGCTTCTGGAACTGACAACGGATGCCAGTGAGGCAAGGATCCTGATCTCGGAGGCGCGGGACGCAGTAATGCGCGGGAAGTCCCTCAATGACAGTCTTCTTGCCTTTGCCGGAAAGTCAAAACTGATGCCGCAAACTGCCGATCTGGGGGCATTTCTACAGTCATGGGCACCGTTTGTTCGACGAGCCGTCCCGTCCCGGATCAAGCTCGATCTGGAGGTGGCTGCAGGCCTGCCGCCGGTTCTGATTGACATTGCCATGGCAGAAAGCTGTCTACTGAATGTGGCCATCAACGCCCGCGAGTCCATTGAGGGCACGGGCACCATTCGCATCATGCTGAACGCCGTGGAATGTGCACATCCCGGCGGCGGGGACTCTCAAACTTGGGTCTGTCTTTCGGTGCAGGATACGGGCTGCGGGATCCCGGAAAAGTTGCAGAGGCAAGTTTTCGAGCCGTTCTTCACAACCCGCTCTGTCGGACAGGGGTCAGGACTGGGTCTCTCACGTGTACGCGGTTACCTTGAGCAGATCGGCGGTTTCGTGACGCTGTCAAGCGTCGTCGGGCAAGGCACAACGGTCGCTATGCATTTCGCAATTGCGTCGGTTGACACGCGCGGAGAGGTGGCAACAGATCAGGCTGTCGTGGCCTCTCCTGAAAAGAGACTGAAGGCACTCGTCGTCGATGATACGCCGGCCGTGGCGCGGGTAGTCGCACGCATGCTGACCTCCTTGGGATGCGAAACGCTTACAGCGTCGAACGGCAAAGAAGCTCGTGAAATCATTGTCCGTGAAAGTGGCCTGAACCTGCTGATCAGCGATGTGGTTATGCCCGGAGAGTCAGGATTGGACCTCGCTCAAGCCATATCTCGCACATACCCCAATATCCGGATCGCTCTCATGTCTGGTTATACCCAGGATAAGCTTCGTACAGGAGATAACCCAGGGGGAACCGTCTTTTTAGCCAAGCCAGTCAGCCG
>VGDE01000183.1 GCA_016869875.1 Alphaproteobacteria bacterium | reverse complement strand
GAATAGAACGCCACCGGCAGACCATGCTCGTGCAGATAATCCGGCAGGGCTGCGAAGTAGCTCTCGGTCGACTCCGAGCGCACGAAGCGCAGATGCATGAGCGCACCAGTGGCATCGTCGATGAAGACCAGCAAAGCGCAGGGCGGAGCCCGATCCTCAAACCAGCGGTGCCCGGAGCCGTCGATCTGGATCAGCTCACCCAGGGCTTCCCGGCGCAAACGGGGCTGATGCACGGGGCGGCGCTGCGCCCGGCTTTGCCAGATCCCGTCCGCGATCATCCACTTGCGCAGCGTCTCCGAAGAGACCCGGATGCCGTGCCGCTCGGCCAGCGTCTCGGCCGCCAGCGTCGGGCCGAAATCCGGATAATCCTGCCGGATCAGCGACAGGACATAGTCGCGCTTCAGATCGCTGATCCGGTTGTTGGACGGCCGGCCGCGCAGCTTGTGGCGCATGGCCATGGCGCCTTCGTCCCGCACCTTGTTCACCAGCCGCTGCACCTGGCGCTGGCTCAGGTCCAGCACACGCGCCGCCGTCACGCTGCGCAGGCTGCCGTCCAGCACCTGGGCCAAAACCTCGATGCGCTGCAACTCGCGCTTGCTCATCAGAACCGGTCCCATCTCAAGACCCCCGGATGATGCTGGGTCGAGCTTCACGCGTCAGGGGCCGACCGACAAACCAGCTTTGCCAGCTCGCGACAATCCTGCTTCGGATGCAGGCTCCATTCTGAATGCACCAGTCCTGCGGGGCAGGGCTTGTCATGGTGCCTCCAATCTTATCAGCTCATCTCGAAACGCTTCGGTGGGTGTTCGGTAGCCTAGGCATTTGCGGGGCGTGGCGTTCAGGCGCTGGCACATCATTTTCATCGAACGAGGTGTCAGCTGCAACACAGCGGTGTCTCGTGGCAGGTAACGGCGTATTCGCTTGTTCATGTTCTCGACCGAGCCTTTTTGCCACGGCGCCTGCGGATCGCAGAACCACGCCTTCGTGCCCATGCCGCTTTCCAGTTCGCGCCAAGCCACGAACTCCAGACCGCGGTCAAAGGTGATCGAGCGCCGCGCCTCGGCGGGCAGGGGTGACATCTCGTGGATCAGGCGGTTCATGAGGGGCTTGGACTTCCGATCATTGTTGCGCAGCAGGACGGTGTAGCGGGTCTTCCGTTCGACCAGTGTGGCCACATTGGCATCGCCCTGAGCGCGTTCGAAGATCATCAGATCGCCTTCCCAATTGCCGAACTGGCTGCGGTCGTTGATCTCGGACGGTCGGTTATGGATGCTGGTTTCCACAGGAAAAACCCGGTTGCGGGGTGTGCGGGCATAGCGTGGCTTCCGCTTCCGGCGCCGCTCGGGCAGGAGGCGCGCCAGTTGCGCGGACTGGCCTTCGGCCGAGTAGACATACTGGTAGATCGTCTCATGGCAGAGCCTGTGCGGGGCGCCGGGTTCGATCCTGAGCCGGCCTGCAATCTGTTCGGGAGACCAGCCTTCCTGAAGGCAGCGGATCACTTCGGCACGCAAGTCGGGAAGACGCTCGAGCTTGCGCCGACGCGACCGCCTGCGATCGGCTTGAGACTGAGCCGTCACATGCCAGTAGCCGTCAGCCTGCGGGACATCCTTGTCATGCCACCAGTTGCGTTTGACTTCGCGGGTGATGGTCGAGCGATCGCGGCCGAGCATCTGCGCAATCTTCGTCTTCGGCACCTTGGCCTGCAACATCCTCGATATCACACGTCGTTCGTCCAGCGTCAGGTTGGTGAAAGGGCGGCTCATCACATGCTCCTGAATAGCTTCAGGAAACTATCGAGTGATGCATTCCAGAATGGAATGTGCCCGGATCTACAGCACTATTAACTATAAGCCGAATTATGGAACACCAACAAATGTCGTCCGTCATGAATCAGGCGATCCTGCAGGCAAACCGTTGCCAGTGCGGTCTGCACACATGACTGACTAATCCTTGCCAAGTACCAAGCTGACCAGCGATCCGATGAAGGGCCATCATGAACAGCAAATGAAAGAAGACAAGTGCGCACATGGTCCGGGATTTGGCCAGCAGATGGTTCGGTATGCCGGCGGGTGCAGCGGGATCATGGACAACCAGGATGGCAGGATGATCGGGAGCAGGATCAAACGTGTCTGTTTCCCTTGGCGCAGGGACTGGTCTGCACGATAGCGGCAGGCCATTTGTCGCGGGCACCTGCCAGCGGGAACCTTCTTGGGCAGGGTCGGTTGAGTCCGACACAGCGATGGAAAGAACGCAATGGCGACAGCCTACCTGAACAGGATCAGCACGGCTGTTCCTGACCATGACGTCCACGAAACGTTCATGGGCTTTGCGGAAAAGATCCTGCAGCAGGATGGCAGGCATGTCCTGTTCCGCCGGATGGCGTCCCGTGCGCAGATCGATCATCGCTGGTCCTGCCTGAGGCCTGACTTGACGAGAAAAACCCCGGCACTTGACCTTGAAGGATTCTACAGCGCGGGCAGCTTTCCGACCACTGCGGCGCGGATGCGGCGCTACGAGGAGGCGGCGCCGGCTCTGGCGGAAAAGGCGGTCGCCGGCCTGAAGATCGCCCGGCCAGAGGAGATCACACACCTGATCATCATTTCCTGCACCGGGCTTTCGGCGCCGGGTCTGGACTTTCACCTGATGGAAAGGTTCGGGCTTTCGGACGCTGTCGAACGGACTTCGGTCGGCTTCATGGGATGCTATGCCGCCATCAACGGGCTGAAGCTGGCGCGCCATATCGTCCGGTCCGACGCAGGGGCGCGGGTTCTGATGGTCAGCCTGGAGCTTTGTACCCTGCACCTGCAGGACACCGGGGATCTGGAGCAGGTGCTGTCCTTCATGATCTTCGGAGACGGTTGTGCCGCAGCCCTTATCACCGCAGACGAAGAGGGCTTTGGCCTCGACTCCTTCAGGTCCGTGATGGTGCCCCAGACCAGCGGCCACATCACCTGGGCCATCGGCGATCAAGGTTTCGACATGGTCTTGTCGGGACAGGTCCCGACCAGCATCGGCCAGTCGCTTGGGCAGCGGTTGGACGATTTCCTGCCCGATGCGAAAGTTGGCGACATCGCCTTGTGGGCGGTCCATCCGGGCGGCAGGTCCGTGCTGGACGCGGTGCAGCAGGCCTTTGAACTTCCTGACCCGGCACTGGCCCATTCCCGCGAAGTGCTGCGCACCTGCGGAAACATGTCGTCTGCCACCGTTCTTTTCGTTCTGGACGCGATGCTGAAGGACCCGGACACCAAACCCGGAAGCCGCGGCTGCGCCATGGCCTTTGGCCCGGGCATCGTGGCCGAGACGATGCAGTTTACCGCCGCGTGATGGACAGGCCGGCCTCGCTAGATTTTTCGCGCCGGTCCCAGGCCGCGGAGTTGATGGACGAAGAGTGCGACTTTGAAACCTTTCGCGACTGTCTGAAGGATCTGGCGCGCGTCAACCGCCTGACATTGGCCTATCGGCCGACCCTGTCGTTCCTTGACGGACTGGTGCGCGGCGGCCTTCTGCCACAGGGCAGGCCGTTGCATGTGCTTGATGTCGGAAGCGGGTACGGCGACATGCTACGGATGGTGGCGACCTGGGCACGGCGCCGGAAGGTTGCCGTGTCGCTGACAGGCATCGATCTCAATCGCTGGTCGGCCGTCGCTGCGCGGGATTCGACACCCGACACGATGACGATCGAATGGCGCACGGGCGATGTCTTTGCGTTCCAGTCCCATCAGCCGGTGGATGTCGTTCTCAGCTCGCTTGTAACACATCATCTGCCCGACGACATGCTGATCCGCTTCTTGCGCTGGCAGGAGGACACCGCCAACATCGGCTGGTTCATCAACGATCTGCACCGTCATCCCCTTCCCTATCATCTATTTGCGCGGGCGTCCCGGCTTTTGCGGCTGCACCACTTCGTGCAGCATGATGGCCCCGTCTCGATTGCGCGCAGCTTTGTTCGGGACGACTGGCAGCAGGCTCTGGCGGCGGCACGGGTGGACGCGGCCTCGGTTCAGTGGTGGATGCCCTTCCGCCTCTGCGTTGCGCGCGTCAGGCAACCATGATGCCCGTTCATGACGCCGTTGTTGTCGGGGGCGGCCCGGCCGGCACCTATCTCGCCAAAAGGCTGGCCGAAGCAGGCCGCGATGTCGTGCTGCTGGAACGGACGCTTGGCCCGCATCAGAAGGTCTGCGGGGAGTTTCTCAGCCACGAGGCGATCTTCTATCTGAAACGGGTCGGTCTGGACCCGGTTCGGATGGGGGCGGTGCCGATCTCCACCGTTGCCCTGATCCGGAACCATGCAGTGACTTCGGTCAAGCTGCCGTTTCCGGCTGTCAGCTTGTCGCGCTATCGGCTGGATGAAGCCCTGATCACGGCGGCAGGGGATGCGGGGGCGGTGGTCCGGCGCGGTTGCCGCGTCCGTTCGATCCGGAGACATCACAATGCCTGGCATGTTGAAGGTGACGAGGATGCCGTCATGGCGCGCGACGTCTTCATCGCCAGCGGAAAGCATGACATCCGCGGATGGAAGCGCCCGCCGGGTCGTCATGCCGACCTTATCGGGTTCAAGCAGCAGTTTCGCCTTGCCTTTCCGCAGGCCCGGGATGCGTCGAATCGGGTCGAACTCTTCATGTTTGCCGGAGGGTATTGCGGCCTCGAACCTGTCGAGGGCGGCATCTGCAACATCTCGCTGGTGATCCGCAAAAGCCGTTTTGCGGACCTTGGCTCCTGGGAAGGCCTGTGGGAGGGCATGCTGGCAGACAGCCCGATGCTTGCAGAGCGGATGCGGGATGCCGTTCCTGTCTCAGACCGGCCCCTAGCGATCGGCGCAATCCCCTACGGCTATGTCCGCACGCATAGCGAAGGGCCTTGGCACCTGGGCGATCAGGCGGCGGTCATACCGTCCTTTGCGGGCAACGGCATCTCCATGGCGCTCCACAGCGCGCATCTGGCTGCGCGGCATTACCTTGCGGGACAGCCGGCGGACAGGTTTCAGCAGGCCTTTGCGCGGGACGTGCGCCGTCAGGTTCATAACGCCACGCTACTGTCCCGGCTGCTCGTTTCCCCGCTGACCCAAGGCCTCCTGTCTGCCGGGGCGCGGTATCTGCCCGGCGCAATGCGCAGCGTCGCGGCCGGTACCCGCCTGCCGCTGACAGAACAGCCCCTTGTCACCGGCGCGCGGTGACGCACACTCCGCCTTGCAAGAACCTTTTCCTGCATGCGTCCCGCCCTCTCCGACCAGCGGAGCCGTTGACAGCAGGTGCAGTGTCACGTGCATTGCACATTCGGCCCCGTTTCGTTCGAAAGGGTCGGCCCCGCGTCCTGACAACTGGCATCACGCGGTGCAGACCTGTGCGATGCGTGACAGGATGGCCTCGGGCTGACCGCCGCAGGTCGCGAACTGGCGGGGACGGTCGGCCCATGCGTCCAGGGGACCTTGGCGATCGACCGGGTTCATCAGCGTCAGACCCCGCGCGATGCCGTCAGGGATCACACGGACTTCTCCTTCGGCCAGGCTGAACAGATCCGGGTCGGTCAGATAGACCGCTGCCGTGCAGTCGTGCACCAGCATCCCGTCATAGCCCGAGGCGGCGTAAAAGCTGACATAGCCCTGCGACAGGTCCGCCACCAACTGCATCCCCGGTCCTCCTTCGGCTGCAAGGCGCGCCAGCATCGCGCGCGTCATGAAGGTCTGCGTGGTCAGATCAAGCGGCACCGCCGTCACCTGCCAGGGTGCGCCAAAGACAATATCCGCAGCCAGGGGGTCGCCCCAGATATTGGCCTCGGCTGCCGGGGTGATGTTGCCGGGAACCCGGAAGGCCCCGCCCATCAGCACGACATCGCGGACAAGTTCCGCGATCTCGGGGGCCAGCCGGACGGCACGGGCCAGGTTCGTCATCCGGCCGACCGCCAGAACACGCACCTCGCCCGGATGGGCCCGGATCCGGTCGATCAGGAACCGCGCGGCCGTGTCGTCTTCGTCCCGGGGCGGCGAGGCGACGGGATGATCGCCCAGGCCGTTCTGGCCGTGGATATGCGTGGGAAAGGACTTGGCGGGCATGTCCGGCGTCAGCGGACCAGCCGCGCCGGGATGGACAGGCGCCGGGTGGCTCCAGGCCTCCAGCAGAAAACGGGCATTGCGCGTGGTCACCGCCACGGGCGCGTTGCCGAAGACCGTGTTGACCCCCAGCAGATCGATGTCGGGGTGGCGGATCAGGTAGTACAAGGCCAGCGCATCGTCCACGCCAGGATCGGTATCAAGGATCACCTTCTGCATTCGGACGTCCTGCCTTTCATCTCGCCGCACCGCTTTAGCGGCAACGATCGCAGGGTCAACTGTGGCATCACGTCTCCCGTCACAGCGACATCGTCGCCTGAACGGCGCGGCGCCAGGCATCGTACCGCGCCTCCCGCTCGTCCGGTTCCATGGCAGGGGCAAAGCTGCGGTCCAGCGCCCAGTCCTTGGCGAACCCTTGGGCATCGGGATAAAGTCCCGAGGTCCGGCCCGCCAGCCATGCCGCGCCAAGCGCCGTCGTTTCCAACACCTTGGGCCGGTCCACGGGGGCGCCCAGAATGTCGGCCAGGAACTGCATCGCCCAGTCAGAGGCGCTCATGCCGCCATCGACGCGCAGGGCGGTTTCGCCGCGCGGCTCCCAGTCGGCCTTCATCGCCTCCAACAGGTCGCGGGTCTGGAAACCCACGCTCTCCAATGCGGCGCGCGCCAGTTCGGCGGGACCCGAGTTGCGCGTCAGCCCATAGATCGCGCCGCGACTTTCAGGGTTCCAATAGGGCGCGCCCAGCCCCGTGAAGGCCGGCACCAGGATCACCCGCTGCGACGGATCGGCCGTTTCCGCCAGGGGCTGCGTCTCGGCGGCGTTGCGGATGATCTTCAACCCGTCGCGCAGCCACTGCACCACCGCCCCTGCGATAAAGATCGAGCCTTCCAACGCATAGGTCGGCTTGCCGTCCAGCTGATAGGCAATCGTGGTCAGCAGCCGCTGGCTCGAGGCCACCGGCTTTTCGCCCGTGTTCAGCAGGGCAAAGCAGCCGGTCCCATAGGTGGACTTGAGCATGCCGGGCCGAAAACAGGCCTGTCCCACGGTCGCGGCCTGCTGATCGCCCGCCACGCC
>VGDE01000182.1 GCA_016869875.1 Alphaproteobacteria bacterium | reverse complement strand
TCAAAGACATGACCCCCGTCGTTCCAGACATAGGCCCGCCCCCCAGGCTTGTCGCGCGCCTCGACCAGCGTGGTGGCGATTCCCGCGGATTGCAGGCGGATGGCCAGGGCGAGCCCGCCGAAACCTGCGCCGATGACGAGGGCGGTCCTGGCGGGGGCGGATGTGGCGGTCATGCATTCTCCTGCAGCAGGGGGCGTTCGGGCAGGCAGCGCAGCGCCGTGCCAAGCGGGATCGGAGGCTTGCCGGTGACGATGCGCAGCCGGTCGGCGGTCGTCAGGCGGCCGGCATAGAAACGCTCGATCAGTCCTTCGGGCAGGCGATAGAACCGTTGCAGCAGGGTGTAGCGCCGCTCGGGCGGGCAACCCCGGAACAGCATCCGGTTCAACAGCCGCAGGAAACGGTCCTGCCGGGCGCGCCGCAGGGCAAAGTCGCGCAGCACGGGTCGCAGCCTGTCAGTCCTCAGGCTGTCCCGGCACGCCAGGTCCGCCACCAGGTCCGCCACCCGCGCTGCATAAGGCAGGGAATAGCCCGTGACCGGGTGAAACAGTCCCGCGCGCAGTCCCACCGGCACCGCGCCTGCGGCATGATCGTCCCAGAATCCCGTCGCGTCATGGGCCAGCGCGATTGGCAGGATGCCGCGCTCGCGCCGGACCTCGCGGCCGGACCAGCCGTTGCCGCGGGCATAGTCGAGCGAGGCCTGCGCAAGCGCATCGTCGTCCAGATCGCCGCCATCGCTGTAGCGCGTGTCCTCGATCAGCAGGCGGGTGGGCGTGAAGGGCAGCAGGTAGATGAAGCGATAGCCGTCCTGCTGCGTCACCGTCGCGTCCATGATCATGGGACGCGGGACGCCGTGGGGAGCGTCGGTTTCCAGCTCAATGCCGACGAATTTCTGAAAGCCCACCCTGAGGTGACGCGACGGCCGAGCGCCCCGTGCATCAATGACGCACTCGGCGGGGATGCGGCTGCCATCGGCCAGCACCGCGCCCGCGTCGTCCAGCCGGACCTCGCTGTTCCAGCGGATGTCGGCGCCGGCGTCGGCGACGGCCCCCATCAGCCCCTGCCCGTCGATCGAGCCATAGCCGGCCCGCATCCTGCGCGCATGGGTGGGGAAGCGCACCTCCTGGTTCGGCCAGGCGCCGCGCCGCAGGGGGGCCAGGCGCTTCAGCCAGTGCGGGTCGAGATCGGTATCGTGGCAGGACCAGGTGTGTCCCCTTGACGCGCCAGATGCGCGGTCGACCAGCATCACGCGCAGGTCGGGCCGGGCCTGCCGCACGGCCAGCGCGATCAGCCCGCCGGAAAGCCCGGCCCCCGCCACAAGAAGATCTGGCTTCATCGTGCCCGTCCGGTGGCGGCGGTGACGCTCACGGTTGACGCTCCGCATCCTGGCGCAGCGCGCCCGAGCGTTTCAGTTCCTGTTTCAGCTTGTCGACCGGGGGCGCATAGATAAAGCCGAAGCTGACGCATTTCTCGCGCCCTTCGACCGCGTGATGCAGGCGATGGGCCTGGTACAGGCGGCGGAAGTAGCCGCGGCGGGGAACATAGCGGAACGGCCAGCGCTGATGGACCAGCCCGTCATGCAGCACGAAATAGATGAACCCATAGACGGTCATGCCGAGGCCGATCCACCACAGGACCGGCCACCACAGCGACCCGGCGACGAACAGCACCCCCGCAATGCCCGCAAAGACGACGGCGTAAAGGTCGTTGCGCTCGAACGCGTGGTCGTGCTCCTCGTGATGCGACTTGTGCCATCCCCAGCCCAACGGACCATGCATGATCCAGCGATGGACCGAATAGGCGGTCACCTCCATCACGATGACGGTGACGAGGACAATCAGAAAGGCGCTCATGCGTGATCTCTTGGCGTTCGGGTGCTGGGCAGGCGCCACCACGGCACCGACGGGTGCAGGTGATGTTCGTGATGATAGCCGCCAAAGTGAAAACAGGTCAGCAGCGACACCGGGTCGCTGACGCGAGTCGAACGGGCGTTGTGCCGGTCGGGAAAGGCATGGCCGTCCTCGCGGTGGGGCAGCCATGTCCCGAAGACGAAGAGCTGCACCGAGGCCAGGATGGACGGCACCGCCCAAAATCCGACATAGGGCCAGCGATCGCCCAGGATCAGGGCATAGACAATGACGGTGGTGCCCAGGATCCAGAACTCGCGCCAGCCGAAATAGGTGGCGACAAAGGACATGTACCAGCGCAGCATCCCGGACCGTGCAAAGTCGGGATCGTCATCAGTTCCCGCATGGCGGTGATGCGCCATGTGCTTGATGATCAACTTGCGCCAGGAAAATCCTGCATATAGCGTCAGCGCCAGCCGCCCGATCGCGACATTCGCCCGCGGCGCGCCGGGGACCACGGCCCCATGCATGGCATCATGGGCGATGATGAACAGCCCGACCGACAGCCAGGTCAGGCCCAGAAGCGCCGCCACCGCCCAGAGCGGATGGGCCGGTGCATCAAGATGCCAGACTGCCAGAACATGCAGCACCATCCAGGCCAGGAAGATCGCCCCGGTCAGGATCAGGTTGACCACCGTGGTGACGGAACTGCGGTGCAGGGCGTCGGTCATGTCAGCCTCCCGAATGGCACGTTTCTGAACCTACCCCTGCGGTGCGTCGCTGACCAGCCCCGACCCTTGCGACCAATCGCCCGCCGCGTCCCGGCGCAAGAGTGCCGCCTGCCGCAGTGCCGCCAGCTGGCCCGAGCCGGTGCAGAACATCGCGATGCGCAGCTGCGCGATCACGTCGCGAAAATGCTGCACCAGGGCTTCGGCGCTGTGGCGCGCGGCCGGCAGAGCGCCCGCCGCCTGGCCCGCCAGATCGGCGCCAAGCCGCACAGCGCGCGCCACGTCCAACCCGTGCCGCACTCCGCCCGAGCCGATCAGCACCTGCCCCGGCCGCATCAGCGGCGCCACCGCCCGCAGGGCATCCGCCGTCGGAATGCCCCAGTCGTGAAAAGGCGCGGCCAAAGCCTGCAACCGTTCTGGCCCGCGTTCCGCCTCGACGCGTGCCCAGCTGGTGCCGCCTGCGCCCGCGACATCAAGGATCGTGACCCCCGCGTCCTGCAGGCGGCGGACCACGGTGGCGGAGAGTCCCGCGCCCACCTCCTTGACGCCTAGGGGCACGGGCAGCGCCGCAGCCAGCGCCTCGATCCGGGGCAGCAGCCCGGCGAAGTTGCGGTCGCCGCCCTGCTGGATCGCTTCCTGCAGGGGATTCAGGTGCAGGATCAGCGCGTCCGCCTCGATCATCTCGACCGCCCGCAGCGCCTCGGTGGTGCCGAAGCCATAGTTCAGTTGCACCGCCCCAATGTTGCCCAGAATCGCGATGCGGGGGGCGCGGCGGCGCAGTTGCCGGCCCAGCCCGCCCGCAGCCCCCGCCTCGACCGCGATGCGCTGCGAACCGACCGACAGCGCGATGCCCAGTTCGGCGCAGGCTTCGGCGATGTGCAGGTTGATGCGTTCGGCTTCGTCCGGGCCGCCCGTCATGGCCGAAACCAGCAGCGGCGCGTGCAGGTCCCGCCCCAGGAAACGCGTGCCGCAGTCAATGGCGTCCAGGTCGATCTCGGGCAGGGCAACATGCGCAAACCGCACCGAATCGAACCCCGTGGACAGCCCGTCCTGCCGGCCGCGTCCTTCGGCAACGATTTGCAGGTGATCGCTCTTGCGGCGTGAAATCTCGGTCATGCGTGCGGTCATCCCTGCTGTGACGGCGCCATCATGGCGCAAAGGGGACAGCGTTCCAACGGACCATCTGACATCCGTCGGCAGGTCGGCCCGTGTCACGCTTCTTTCACGGGACCGTCAGCGGAAAGACATCCCGGACCCTAGACGACCCGTGACCAAAGGACGGGGACCATGCTGAACATTTCCGGCGCGACGAAGATCTTCGGCCAGACGGCCGCCGTGAACAATGTCAGCTTCACAATCGACGGGCCCGCCTTTGTGGGGATCATCGGGCGCCCCGGGGCGGGAAAATCGACCTTGCTGCGCATGATGAACTGCCTGACGCCCGCCACGGCCGGGCAGATCCGCGTGGACGGCCGTGACATCCTGTCGCTGAGCGGCGCCAAGTCGCGTGCCTGGCAGAGCCAGTGCGCGATGATCTTCCAACAGTTCAACCTGGTTCCCCGCATGGACGTCGTGTCGAACGTGCTGCACGGCATCCTGAACCGCAGGTCGACCGTGCAGACGATCTTTGGCCTCTGGCCCCGTGCGCACATCGTAAGGGCGCTGTCGATCCTGGACCGTCTCAGGATTGACGAACAGGCACCCAAGCGCGCCGAGGCGCTGTCAGGCGGCCAGCAGCAGCGCGTGGCCATCGTCCGCGCCCTGATGCAGGACCCGCGCGCGCCTCATCCTGGCGGATGAACCGATCGCCAGCCTGGACCCCATGAACGCGCAGATCGTGATGGACACGCTGCGGCGCATCAACGTCGAGGACGGCCGCATGGTCATCGTCAACCTGCACACGCTGGACACCGCGCGCCACTATTGCGACCGGGTGATCGGCATGCGCGACGGGCGCGTCGTCTTTGACGGCCTGCCCTCGCAACTGACCGCGGGCGTCGCCCGTGACATCTATGACGCGGATGCGGATTTCAACGAATCCGCCACCTCGACCGCCCTTCCCGCCGATGCCCATTACGCGGCCGCGGTGCTGACCTGATTTCCTCAACCATCACATCCTTTTCAGAGATGACCATGACCAAGCTGATGATCGCCTTGGCCACCACCACCGCTCTGGTCGGCGCCGTCTCTGCCCAAGAGATCACCGAGTTGCGCATCGGTCTTCTGGGGGGCGAGAACGCTCAGGACCGCATGTCCTCGAACGAATGCTTCCGGGCCGCGATCGAGGCCGAGTTGGGCGTGCCGACGCGCCTGTTCACGCCGGCCGACTACAACGGCGTCATCCAGGGCCTGCTGGGCGGGTCGCTGGACATGGCGGGCCTGGGCGCATCCGCCTATGCGGCCGCGTATGCCAACGATCCCGAAGCGGTCGAGCCCGTGCTGGTCAAGACGAACCCGGACGGCAGCTATACCTATCATTCGATCGGCTTTGCCCGCGCCGACAGCGGCATCGCTTCCCTGGACGACATGAAGGGGCGCAGCTTTGCCTTTGCCGATCCGAACTCGACCCCGGCTTTCTGATCCCGAACGCCGTACTGCCCCAGGTCGGCTACTCCATGACCGAAGGCGACCATTTCAGCCACATCGGCTTTTCCGGCGGCCACGAGCAGTCAATCGTGGCCGTGCTGAACGGCGACTACGACGCGGGCGTGGTCTGGGCCGACGGCCAGGGCGAATGGGAAGACGGCTAAAACAACGGCGCGCTGCAAGGCGGCCGGCGCGGGTATCGTCGACATGAACGACATCGTCGAGATCTGGCGCTCGTCCCCCATCCCCGAGGGCCCCTGGGTCGTTCGCAAGGCGCTGCCGCAGGACGTCAGGGACCGCGTGACCGCGCTGCTGGCGGGACTGCACGACAGCGATCCCGACTGCGCCTATGGCGTCGCCCATGGCGAGACGGCCGGCTTTGCGCCCGGCACGCATGAAGAACACTCTACCATCATCGACATCCGCCGCGCCGAGATGAGCGGTTCCTGATGCGGCCCGGCCGGTCCTGCCATCCGGCGGGGCCGGCCACTTCTTGGACAAGGGAACCCGATGATCGCGCCTGCCGGCATCCAGGCTGATTATCTTGCATTGACGCGCCGCCGCCTTTATGGCGGCCTGCTGCTGGCCGTCTTCTTGGCCATGCTGGTGTCGGGGTTCCGCCTGGCCGACGCGCGCAACGCGGGCGGCTTCTGGCAGTGCCTGCACCAGGTCGGGAACTTTCCGGCCGATCTTGTGGGTGAGGCGATCCAGAAGGCGTCCAACCTGCCCGGCCACATGGCCCGCGCCCTTCCCGCCCTGGCCGAAACCCTCAACATGGCGCTGGTGGCCACGTTGCTGGGCTGCGTGCTGGGCACGTTCCTGTCGCTGGCGGCCACGCGGGGCCTTGCCCGCTGGCCCGCCTTTGTCCCGGTGGCGCGTCGCCTGTGTGACATCTGTCGCGCCATCCCCGAGATCGTGACCGCGCTGGTCCTGATCTTCATCTTGGGCTGCGGTCCGGTTCCGGCCGTCATCGCCATCGCGATCCATACCGCAGGCGCGATGGGCAAGCTTTTTTCCGAGGTGAACGAGAACGTGGACCTGAAGCCGGTCGAGGGCCTGGCTTCGGTCGGCGCGAGCTGGTCGCAGCGCATGTGGCTGGGCGTCATCCCGCAGGTGGCTCCGAATTATCTCTCCTGTGGTCTGCTGCGGCTGGAGATCAACATCCGGGCCTCGGCCATCCTGGGTTTCGTCGGAGCGGGCGGCATCGGCTATGAGCTGCGCAACGCCATGACCTTTGGTCAGGGCAAGTTCGATCAGGCCGCGGCGATCTTTCTGATGCTGTTCGCCACGATCGTGGTCGTGGACCAGGTTTCCGGCATCCTGCGCCACCGCCTGACGCACGGAGCCGCCCCATGACCACCCTGACGCTTCAAGCCAGCACGATCCGTGACTTTGACCGCAGGCGCCGCATCGCGCTGGCGATCCCCGCCGTGATCCTGGCCTATCTCGTCCATGTTGCCTTCACCTTCGACCTTGCGGGGCTGGCGCAGCGGACGCGCTGGACAATGCGCGCATCCTCCTGGCGGACACGATCAGCTACAAGACGCATGTGACGCGCGACAAGCGTCGTGGCACGGTCGCGGTCAGCGTCGAGGGATCGAACCGCGCGGTTTATCTCGCCGATCGCATCCCGGCCTGGATCGGCACCGAAGGCGACGTGAGGCGCATCGATCTGGGCGGCGGGCACCGCGTCACCCATGACGGACCGCGGATCATCTATGACATCCCGGAGCACGACCCCCTCAGGCTGACCGCCGGCGACAGCATCGCGATGCATCTGCCGGGTGAACAGATTCCCGACTTCGTCAACGCCTCGGACAGGCCAGCGTGACGACATCGGCCGGCCGCCTGACCGTCACCCGCGCCCGGACCAAGACGATGCGCTATTTCTGGGGGTGGGAGATGTTCTTCTTCGACCTGTCCAGCCCGTTTTCGGGGATGTCGGCGCCCAAGGTCATCGGGTTGGTGATGACCGGCGACCGGATCGACCCGTCCCGCAGCAACCTGTCGCTG
>VGDE01000181.1 GCA_016869875.1 Alphaproteobacteria bacterium | reverse complement strand
CGGATCACCGACCTGATCCATGCGGCCGGCACGGTGGCGGACGCGCCGATCCTTGCAAAGACCAGCGCCGAGATCGAGGATGTCCTTGCCCCCAAGGTCCACGGGACGCGGAACCTGGCACATGTCTTTGCCGACGCGCCGCTGCGGCGGACGGTCCTCTTCGCCTCGACCTCGACCGAAATCGCGGCAGCCGGCCAGGTGGATTACCTGGCGGCGAACGAATACCTCAATGCGGTGGCAGGTGCCGGAATCGCGGCCTTTGGCCAGGTCACGGCCGTGAACTGGGGCGTCTGGTCGGAAATCGGCATGGCGGCCGACGCCTTGTCAGGCGGGCAGGACATGCCGGCACCGGTGCCTGTGCCGCAGCCCCTTTTGACGGCACGGACCGAGGCCGACGGGGCGCAGCGTTTTCTGGGCAGCCTGTCTTCGACCGACTGGATCATTGCCGAACACCGGACCCGGGACGGGGTGGCGCTCTTGCCGGGAACCGGAACCATCGAACTTGCCGCCCAAGCCCTTCAGGCCAGCGGCCGCGCATTCCCTTGGGCGCTGCGCGACCTGACCTTCCTCAATCCGTTGATCGTGGAGGATGGCAGCACGCGCGCGTTCCGCCTGACACTGACCCCGCGCGAGGACGGAACAGCGATGCTGCTGGAGGCGGGTCTTGAGGACGGGCAGGTGCCCGTGGCCGAGGCGCGCGTCACCGCGGCAGACAATGCCGGCTCGCGACTGGACCTGTCGGCCTTGCGGTCGCGGATGCGGGTCGAGCAGGCCCCCACGGGTCATGCCCTGGAATCCGCGCAAGAAGGTCAGATGGCCTTTGGTCCACGCTGGCGGGTTCTGCGCGCCACCTGGTTCGGGCCGGAGGCTTCGGACAATGCAGGGCCGGATCGGGAAGGGCTGGCGGAACTGTCGCTGCCCGACACGATGAAAGGCGACCTGGAGCAGGGCTTCGTCCTTCATCCGGCGCTGATGGACATCGCGACGGGCTGGGCCATGGCGCTGGTGCCGAATTATGATCGGGGCCAACTGTGGGTGCCACTGTCCTATCATGCTCTGACGGTATACGCGCCATTGCCGCAGGTCGTGGTCAGCCATGTGCGGGTGCGCGACGGCGGCGCCGGCTATGCCGGTTTCGACGTCACCCTGACTGATCCGGAGGGAATGGTCCTGGTCGAAGTTGAGGGGCTGACGCTGCGGCGGCTTGACGCCTCTCCGGCGACGCTGCTGATTGCGGATAAGCCTGCGCCGCGGATCACGCACCGGCCGGGGCAAGAACGTCTGGTGCATATGGTTTCGCAGGGGATTCCGGCTGCGCTTGGACCAGACCTTCTGAATCGCGCCCTGCAGAGCGGCCGGCCCCAACTGCTGATTTCCAGCCTGGACCTGCCCACATTGATCGCGCAGGAAACCCGCGCCAGCCGTGCCCGCGAAGTGGGCACCGGGCAAAGCTTTGAGCGGCCCGATCTGGACAGCGCCTATGTCGAGCCGCGCAACGATCTGGAGCGCAGCCTTGCCGGCTTCTTCCGGGAGCTGCTGGGCGTGCAGCAGGTGGGTGTCGAGGACGGGTTCTTCGACCTGGGCGGCCATTCGCTGATCGCGGTGCGCCTGTTCGCGATGATCCGCAAGGCTTATGGGCTGGACCTGCCGCTGGCGACCTTGTTCGAGGCGCCCAACGTGGCGGCGCTGGCCGCGCTGGTCGAATCCAGAATCGGCCCGCAAGTGACGGAGGCTTCGACTACGGCGGCCCCTGCGCCCGTGGCGGGGGGCTTTACCCATCTTGTGCCGATGAGCCAGGGTGCCGCCGGGGGGGGACGGCCTCTGTTCATCGTGGCCGGCATGTTCGGGAACGTCCTGAACCTGCGTGCGCTGGCGCAGCGGCTGTCACCGGACCGTCGGGTCTGGGGCCTGCAGGCCCGCGGCCTCTTCGGGGATGCCGCCCCTCACGAGACGCTGGCCGAAGCCGCTGCCAGCTGCATCGAGGAAATCCGGCAGATCCAGCCCGAGGGGCCCTATCTGATCGCCGGTTTTTCGGGTGGCGGGCTGACCGCGCTGGAAATTGGCCGGCAGCTTGAGGATGCGGGCCAGGCCGTTGCAAAGGTGGTGATGCTGGACACGCCCGTTCCGATGCGGCCCGAACTGACCCGTCGCGACCGCCTGCTGATTCGCGCTGCCGAGTTGCGCGAGGAAGGACCTAGCTTTTTCAGCCGCTGGATGCGCCAGCGGATCGCCTATGAGCGGGCCCGCCGCCGTGCCGCGCCCGAGGCAGAGGCAATGGGCTTCCACAATGCTGCGATCCATGCCGCGTTCCTGGGCGCGCTGCCGCGTTATCAGCTGCGTCACTGGGACGGGCCGGTGACCCTGTATCGTCCGCGTCTGGACCGGCGCTTCAAGGTATCGAATGGTCAGTTCGTCAGCACCGCCCGGGAATATGTTTACGAGGATAATCTCTGGTCACCCTGGCTGTCCGACCTGACGATCGAGGAGGTGCCGGGCGATCACGACTCGATGGTCCTGGAACCCTGCGTCCGGGTGCTGGCTGCCCGGATGCGGGCCGAGTTGTCGGCCGCCGACCAAGGCGAAACGGTATCCTTCGGGCAGGCGGCCGAATGATGCCCGGCACGGTTCATGTGGTGATCCTCAACTGGCGCAGCGCCCCCATGACGCTGCGCTCGGCCGAGGCTGCAATGCGGGCGATGGAAGAGGTGGACGGCGTCGTCACCCTGATCGACAACGACTCGGGGGATGGCAGCTTTGAAGCCATGACGGCCGAGGCGGCTGCCCGCGGCTGGACCGAGGGAGGGCGGCTGCGGGTGCTGCAGTCGGGCCGGAACGGCGGCTTTGGCGCGGGCAACAACGCGGCGATGCGCGTGCCTCTGGCGCGACGCGCGGACTATGTCCTGTTCCTGAACTCGGACGCCTTTGCAACCCCCGACATGATCCGGCAGATGCGCGACTATCTGGATGCGCATCCCCATGTCGGACTGCTGGGCTGCCGCGTCCAGGGCGAGGACGGGGCGCATCATGCCACCCATTTCCGCTTTCCCAGCATCGGCAGCGAGCTTGAGGACGCGGCCCAGACCGGTCCCATCTCGCGCCTGCTGTCGCGCAGGATCGTGGCAATTCCGATGCCGGCGGCGGGACAGGACGTGGACTGGGTTGCGGGCGCTTCGCTGATGGTCCGCAGCAAGGTTATCGACCAGGTCGGCGGCTTTGACGAAAGCTTCTTTCTGTATTTCGAGGAAACCGACCTGTGCCGCAGGGCCGGGCAGGCGGGATGGCCGACGCATTATCTGCCGGACGCATGGGTCACGCATATCGGCTCGGTCAGCACCGGCATGAAGGAATGGAAGCGGCCCCCGGATTATTGGTTCGCCTCGCGCGAACACTATTATCGTGTCAATCACGGACGCGCTTATGCCTTTGGGGCCACCTTGGCTCATGTCGCCGGTCTGGCCATCCGCCGCCTGCGCGCGCTGATGGGACGGGATGATCCGACGTTCCCGCGCGGCCAGGCCGTCGCCCTGCTGCGCCATGCCCTTGCCCCCAACAACCCCCGCCAGATCTATCGACCGGAGACTGACCGTGACCCAACTTGACTTTGCGCTGATCGGCAATGCCTCGCTGGCGCTGGAAGCCGCCCGCGTGCTTGTGGGCCGGGGACATTCGATCCGGTCCTTCACGGTGCAGGACTCGGGACTGGCACAGGCCGCGCGCGACGAAGGATTTCCGGTGGGGCCGGTCGCGTCCTGCGATTATCTGCTCAGCGTCGCGAACCTCGACGTGATCAAGCCCGAAACGCTGGCACTGGCCCGCCGGGGGGCGATCAATTTTCATGACGGACCCTTGCCCGAACGTGCCGGCCTGAACGTGCCCGTCTGGGCCCTGCTGGAGGGCGAGCGTGACCATGCCATCACCTGGCACCGGATCGCCGACGGGGTGGACGAGGGCCCCGTCCTGCTGCGCGTGCCCGTTGCAATCACCGACATGGACACCGCGCTGACACTGAACGCGCGCTGCTGGGAGGCTGCCGCGCAAAGCCTGCCGCAAGTGATCTCGATGCTTGAACAGGGCGACGACCGCGGTACGCCACAGGCCAGCGCCCCCCTGCGGCAACACATGCGCCTGGACCGGCCCAAGGGCGGGGCAGTGCTGGATTTCGCCCAAACTGCCGCAAGTCTGGACCGGCTGGTCCGGGCTCTGGATCATGGTCCCTACTGGAACCCCCTGTTGCGACCCAAGCTCTTGACGCCGCAGGGCCTGGTGCTGGTGGGGGCGTCGGCCATCGCCGCAGGTTCCGCGACACGTCCGGATGCCGCGCCGGGCGAGGTCCTGGAGGCGGGGCCTGACCGTCTGGTGATCGCCTGCGCCGGAAACAGTGCCTTGGAGTTGTCGTCCCTGACCACGCTGGACGGGCAGCCCTGGCGGGAAAGGCCTGCGGCGGGCGACGTGCTGCCGCTGCCGCCCCGTGACGATCAACTGGAGGCGACGATCCGCAATGCGGCCCGGGACGAACCCTACTGGCGCAAGCGATTGGCCGGCCTTGCGCCGGTCGCGCTGCCGGGTGCCCGCGAGGCGGGGGCCACGCCCGAATGGGCAGAAGAACGGCTGGTGCTTCCCAAGGCGCAAGAGGCGGGCGCCATCCTTGCGGCGTTGACCGGCGCGCTGGTCCGCATGACCGGCTCGACCGGCTTTGACATTGCGGTGGGTCTGGACCTGCCTGCAGCCGTGCGCCTGCACATGATGTCCTGGCTGCCCTTGCAGGTCGAGGCCGAGGACGAGACCCTGGCGAGCCTTGGAAACTCCTTGGCCAAAGCCTTGGAAACCACCCGCAAGCGAGCGCCAATCCTGGCCGACCTGCTGGCCCGCGCGCCTGAACTGACCCATCCGGGAACGCCCGGACTGGTGGTGGCCTCTGATCCGGGTTTGGCACCAAAGGGGGCAGCCCTGTGTGTGAATCTGACGGAGGGCGCGCAAGCCGAGGTCCGCGTATGGCGGGACGAGACGCGGCTGCCCGCGCCGGCCTGGCAGGCCATCGCGGCCGTGGCCGAGGCGCTGGCCGCCGCCGATCCCGCCACCTTGCTGGCCGTGGCGCCCACCTTGGGAGCCGGAGCCTCGGCCCATGTCGCCAGGAACGACAGGCAGCCGGAACCGGGCGCCCCGACCATGCACGAGGCCTTTGCCCGTCAGGTGGCGCAGCAGCCTGATGCCACGGCGCTGATCTTCCGCGACACGTCCCTGACCTATCAAGAGTTGGACCAACGCACGACGCGGCTGGCGCGGCAGCTGGCGGCCATGGGCGTGGGGCCGGGCAATCCGGTCGGTCTTTTTGCGCCGCGCGGGCTGGGCCTGGTGATCGGGGCGCTGGCGATCCTGAAGGCGGGTGGCGCCTATGTGCCGCTGGACCCGGCCTATCCGGCCGAGCGGATTGCCCACTACCTGTCCGACAGCGGCGCCAAGGTGGTGCTGGCCGCGCCCGAACTGGCCGACCAGCTGCCCCGGCACGAGGCGCGGGTGCTGTTGCTGGATGCCGAAGGTTCTCAGGCAGAGCCGACGCCGTCAAGTGGCACGGATCTCGCTTATCTGATCTATACCTCGGGTTCGACGGGCACGCCGAAAGGGGTGATGGTCGAACATCGCAACGTCATCAACTTCTTTGCCGGCATGGACGAAGCCATTCCGGCGGACAAGCCCGGCACCTGGCTGGCCGTGACCAGCCTGTCCTTTGACATCTCGGTGCTCGAGATCTTCTGGACGCTGACGCGCGGGTGGCGCGTCGTGATTGCCGGGGATGTCCTGGGTGGCGGCACCGAGCCTGCCGCCATCGACGGGCCGGCGGTTCGCAGGGGAACGGCATTCTCGCTCTTCTACTGGGGCAATGACGACGGGGCGGGACCCCGCAAGTACGAGCTGCTGCTGGAAGGGGCGCGCTTTGCTGACCGGCACGGCTTTGCCGCCGTCTGGACGCCCGAGCGTCACTTCCACGCCTTTGGCGGACCCTACCCGAACCCTTCGGTCACGGGTGCGGCGGTGGCCGCTGTCACGCGAAACATCGGCGTACGCGCCGGTTCGTGCGTGGCGCCGCTGCACCATCCGGCACGGATTGCCGAGGAATGGGCCGTGATCGACAACCTGACCAACGGCCGGGCCGGCCTGGCCATTGCATCGGGCTGGCAGCCTGACGACTTTGTCCTGCGCCCGGAAAATGCGCCGCCGCAGAACAAGCGCGCCATGGCCGAGGCGATCGACCAGCTGCGCCGGCTGTGGCGCGGGGACGCGGTCGAGTTTCCGCGTGCCGACGGCACGCCCTTTGCCGTCGTGACGCAGCCGCGCCCCGTGTCGGCCGAACTGCCGATCTGGGTCACGACCGCCGGCAATCCCGAAACCTGGCGCGAGGCCGGGCGGCTGGGCGCGCATGTGCTGACCCACCTTCTGGGACAAAGCGCGGCAGACATTGCCGCGCGGATTCCGGAATACCGCGCTGCGCTGCGCGAGGCCGGACATGATCCGTCGCAGTTCACCGTCACGCTGATGTTGCACACCTATCTTGCCAACACGCGGGACGAGGCGCTGGAGATCGCGCGCGAGCCGATGAAGGATTATCTTCGGGCCGCGGCGGCGCTGGTCAAGCAATACGCCTGGGCATTCCCGGCCTTCAAGAAGCCTCAGGGCGTCACCGATCCGATGGCGCTGGACCTGTCCACGCTGTCCGAGGACGAGCTTGAAGGCATCCTCGAGTTCGCGTTCCTGCGATATTTCAATGACTCGGGGTTGTTTGGCACGGTTGATGCCGCCGCCGAGCGCGTGGCCGAGCTGAAGGCCATCGGCGTGGACGAGGTGGCCTGCCTGATCGACTATGGCATTCCAACGGCCACCGTCCTTGAAGGGCTGACCAGGCTGGCGCAGTTGCACGACCGGGTCAATCCGGTCGTGGCTGAGGGCACCGACTTCGGCATTGCCGCACAGATCCGACGCCATGGCGTGACCCATCTGCAGGCAACGCCCTCCATGGCGCGACTGCTGCTGGAGGATGCGGATGCACGCGCGGCGCTGGCGCAGATCCAGCTGATCGCCTTGGGCGGGGAGGCGCTGAGTCCGGGACTGCTGGCGGACCTGCGCGCCGCGACCGGGGCGCATGTGCTGAACATGTACGGGCCGACCGAAACGACGATCTGGTCCGCAGTCGCCGATCT
>VGDE01000180.1 GCA_016869875.1 Alphaproteobacteria bacterium | reverse complement strand
CGATCGTCATCAAGAGCCGGCGCCGACACGGCATCACGACGCGACAGCACGCGTCACCGGGCGGCCGGCCGCCCGCCCCGGAACCGGTGCAGTGGCCGACGCCGCACTCCCAAGCCGCTGCGCCGGCCATTTCGGCCATGATCCCCGACCCGCTCTGCACCAGATTGAAACCGCACCACCCGGGCGGGGAAAGGACACTATAGATCGCCCGGAGCGGCAGGCGCCGGCAGGTGTTCAAGAAGTGCCTCCTCCAGCAAATCCCATATGACGGCAAAGCCAGGCACCAGCTTCGATCGCGATGCAAGGCTGGCCGCGCTGGATCAGGGCCGTGCCCAAGCGCTTCTGTAGGTTGCGCACACGCTGCAAAATGGCAGGCGGCGTGACGTTCAGAGCGCGCCCCGCATCCCCGAAGCTGCCGGTCTGCTCCTTCATGTCTGCACAATAATCATGACGACCCGCGCGCTTGTGTAGGCGAGCATGATCATTCTCTCTTATGCAGCATCAAGAAATTGAAATTTCCTGGTGTTGTTGGACGCGATAGATCAAGCGTCACCTGATTTCGGATGATCTCCATGAGCTTTCCCATCTTCCTGACCGGCCTGTTGACCGGCCTCAGCCTGATCGTCGCCATCGGCGCGCAGAATGCGTTCGTCCTACGGCAGGGGCTGCGGGGGGAGCATGTTCTGGCTGTCTGTCTGGCCTGCGCCGTCTCGGATGCCGTCCTGATCCTGCTGGGAGTCACGAGCTTTGGCCAGATCGCCCAATGGCTCCCTTGGCTGACCCCCGTCATGCGTTATGCCGGGGCTGCGTTCCTGGTCTGGTATGGGGTCAAAAGCATCAGGGCCGCCCTGAACTCAAGCGAGGCGCTGGTTGTCGGAACCGGACGCAAGGGGGGAGGTCTTGCCGGCACCCTGATGGCCTGTCTGGCCATCACCTGGCTGAACCCTCATGTTTATCTGGACACCGTGGTGCTGCTTGGCACGATCTCGACCCGCTTTGCTGGTGAAACGGGGTCATTTGCGGCAGGTGCCGTCTCTGGATCGTTCCTGTTCTTTTTCGGGCTTGGCTATGGTTCGGCCTGGCTGCGTCCGATCTTTGCCAAGCCATCCTCATGGCGGATCCTGGAGGCCGTCATCGCCATCGTCATGTGGGCAATTGCCCTCAGGCTGGTGCTGGGTGAATAAGGGGAAGTGCCGCAGGGTCCGGAGAACCTGACATCGCCTCCGCTGCCGTCCTGATGAATTCTCTTCCAATGAAAAAGCCCCGCCCGGCATCTGCCGAACGGGGCCGGTCTGCTGTCGTCGCAGGTGCGAGGGCAAGCCTTATTCGCGGTTGCCCATGAACTGCAGCAGGAACATGAACAGGTTCAGGAAGTCCAGATACAGCCGCAGCGCACCCATGATCGCCGTCTTGCCGATGAAGTCGGCGTCCGAGCCGGCCATCTGCAGGTAGGTGTTCTTGATGTTCTGCGTGTCATAGGCGGTCAGACCGGCAAAGATCAGCACGCCCAGGACCGAGATCGCGAACTGCATGCCCGAGGACTGCAGGAAGATGTTCACGATCGAGGCGACGATCAGGCCGATCACGCCCATGATCAGGAAGCTGCCCCAGCCCGAGATGTCCTTCTTGGTGGTATAGCCCCAGAGCGACAGGCCGGCAAAGGCGATGGCCGTCACCAGGAAGGTCTGCACGATCGAGGTGCCGGTATAGACCAGGAAGATCGAGCTGATCGACAGGCCCATCATCGCCGAGAAGGCATAAAAGACGCCGGTGGCCGCGCCCAGGGACAGCCGGTTGATGGCGGCGCCAAAGGCAAAGACCATCAGCAGCGGCGCGAACATGATCACCCACCGCAGCGGCGAGGTGTAGATCGCCGCGCCAAGGGCGCTGAGCTGCCCGTCGGGTGTGACGGCCGCGGTCGAGATGCCATAGGCGGCAACGGCGGTTACACCCATGCCGACCGCCATCAGCCCATAAACCTTGTTCATATAGGCACGCAGGCCTTCATCGACCACCGCCTGGCGGTGGCCCACGCCCTGCGCGGTACGGTATGTGTTGTAATCTGCCATCGATATCTCCCCATCCTGTGCATGCGGGGCAAGAATGCCCTGCTTGTCGCTGAATATCGGGGAAAAGGGCGATGTTTTCAATGGCGCGACCGCGTCAAATGCGCGCGATTCACAGGGTCACGATGACCTTTCCGACAGTCCGCCGGTCCCGCAGCATCGCGTATCCGTCGGACAGCCTGTCCAGCGGCAGAACCTCCCCGGTGACGGGCTTCAGCCGTCCCGCCTCGAACATGTCGAAAAGCGCCGACATGCTGTCGCGCACCGCCTGCGGATCAAGGTGGCGACAGCCGCCCCAGTAGAAGCCGTGGATGGCGATGTTCTTGACAAGCGCATGATTCAGCGGAAGCGCGGGCGGCCGTCCCCCCGCAAAGCCGATGACAAGAAATCGCCCGCCCACGCGCAGGGCGCGGAAGGCGGCCTCTCCGGCGGTGTCGCCCACGGCATCATAGATCACATCGGCGCCCCCAAGGTCCCGCAGCGCCTCCTTGAGATCGGGGCAGCTGCCGCTGTCGATGACATGGTGGGCGCCGGCGGCCGTGACGACGGCCAGGCGGTCGGCCCCACGCGCCACGCCGATCACGCGCGCGCCCATCGCGCGGCCGATTTCGACGGCGGTCAGGCCGACCCCGCCCGCGGCCCCCAGTACCACCAAAGTCTCGTCCTGCCGCAGCCCCGCGCGTCCGGTCAAAGCCAGATGACTTGTCCCATAAGCCACTTGGAAGCCTGCCGCCTGTTCATGGCTCATGGCCGCAGGAAAGGCTTGCACGGCCGAAACCGGAACTGCGACGACCTGCGCCATCGTGCCCGGATGCGACACGATCACCCGCGTTCCCTCCACCAGTCCGGAGGCGGCGGGGGCCGAGATGACGGTTCCCGCACCCTCCAGACCCGGAACAAAGGGCGGCTCCTCAGGCTCCTGGTATTGGCCCCGGGCTTTCAGAAGGTCCGCGAAATTGAGCGCGGCCGCCTGCATCCGCACAAGAACCTGCTCCGGACCGGGCACAGGGGCTTGAATGTTTTCTATCACGGGATCCTGCCCCGGGCCCGGAATGCGCGCTGTCCGAATCATCTGGCCCCTCATGTCTCACCCGCTGTCTGTTTCCGTGACGTTTCAGCACCGCTGTACAGATTTCCAAGCCTGCCGGAATAGCCAACTCGACCTGTCTTTTTGGTCAAGAAAGGGCCTGTTAACCAAGTTGACACTCGAAAATTGCGCCACCTTGCGGTATTGCCTCCTTAGATTGCATGAGGTTGGGTGATGAAACATAGTGTAGATGTTCACGTTGGTAAGCGTATTCGTCATCGTCGTTGGATGATTGGCATGACCCAACAACAGTTGGCGGACAAGGTCGGCATCAAGTTCCAGCAGATCCAGAAATACGAGACCGGGATGAACCGTGTTTCGGCCTCCCGGCTGTGGGACATTGCGCGGGCGGTCGATGTGCCCGTCAGCTTCTTCTTTGACGGGCTGCATGAAGGTGCCACGCCGGATGTCGTCGAGGGCGATATCTTTGCCGACAAAGAGGCGCTTCAGCTGGTCCGGGCCTATTATGCCATGCCCGAGGCGCAGCGCCGCCAGATCTTTGAACTGGCCCGGGTTCTGTCGGACGCTGCCTGACTGACCAAGCTGCCAGAAGGCGGGTAGAAACGCTGTCGCCGCGCGCCGTATGACCGCAGGGCGACAGCACAGAATGGCCGCTGGCCCCTTTCGCCTGAACGGGTTACACCGTCGCGACGACAGCAGCAGGGGGTCGGTATGCAGAACGACGTGCACAGTGATGCCGCACGGATCATCCGCACCGCGCATCTCATGGCCGATGCCGCGCGCGGCGCGATCCTGCCACTGTTCCGCAGCCATGACCTTCTGGCGGACAACAAGCGACCCTCCGACTTCGACCCCGTGACCGAGGCCGACCGTGCGGCCGAGACCGCCATGCGGGCGGTGCTGGCCGAACATCGCCCCGAGGACGCGATCCTGGGCGAGGAGTATGGACATCAGGCCGGCGGCAGCGGCCTGACCTGGATTCTTGACCCCATCGACGGCACGAGAGCCTTTTTGTGCGGGGCGCCCAGCTGGGGCGTGCTGATCGGGCTGTCGGACGGGCAGGGCATCCGGTACGGGCTGATCGATCAACCCTACATGGGTGAGCGGTTCGAGGGCGGGCTGGGCCGGGCTGTGCTGACCACGCGCGATGCAGTGCGGCCCCTGCGCGTGCGGGAAGGCGTTCCTCTGGAACAGGCGACGCTTATGACCACCTTTCCCGAGATCGGCAGCCCAGCCGAGGCCGAGGCCTTTCGGCGCGTCTCCGATCGGGTCCGGCTGACGCGATACGGCCTTGACTGCTATGCCTATGCCCTGCTGGCCCTGGGACAGATCGACCTGGTGATCGAGGCCGGGTTGCAGTCCTATGACATCGCCGGCCCTCTGGCGGTGGTCGAGGCTGCCGGAGGCATCGTCACCGACTGGCGGGGCGGGTCCGCCGCGCAGGGCGGCCAGGTCATCGCCGCCGCCTCTGCCGCCCTGCATGCCGCTGCGCTTGAACTTCTGAATGGCTGACAGGCGCCACCCATCCATCACCACCGACCACCAGGAGGGGCGGCATGACCGACAAAAGCCCGCTTGACATCCAGACTCCACCCGAGCGCGACGACGACGGCTTCGAGCCGCGGCCCGAGTTGCTGGCGCGCATCGACGCCGCCGTGGCCGAAGGGGAGCGCGAAGAGCTGAACGCGCTGCTGGAGCCGATGCACGGCGCCGACATTGCCGACGTGATCGAGCGGCTTGCGCCGGCGCGGCGGCGGATGTTTCTCGACCTTTACTCGGGCGAGATCGACGGCGAGATCCTGTCCGAGATCGACGAGTCGATCCGCGACGAGGTGATCGAGCAGCTGCCCAGGGACGTGCTGGCCGATGCCGTGCGCGAGATGGACAGCGACGACGTCGTGAACCTGGTCGAGGACATGGATGAACCCGAGCGGGCTCGCATCCTGGCCGCGCTGGACGCCACCGATCGGGCGGCGGTCCAGCAGTCGCTGACCTATCCGGAATATTCGGCCGGCCGCCTGATGCAGTCCGAGGTGGTGACCGCGCCCGAGCATTGGACCGTGGGCGAGGCCATCGATTTCCTGCGCAACGAGGAGTGGCTGCCTGAACAGTTCTATCACGTCATCCTGGTCGATCCGCGCCGCCATCCGATCGGCTATGTCGCCTTGGGGCGCCTGCTGTCGTCGCGCCGCGACGCCGCCCTGCGTGACCTGGGCGAGGACAGCTTTCGCACCATCAGCGCCCTGGCCGAGGAAGGCGACGTCGCCTATGTCTTCAACCAGTATCACCTGATCTCGGCGCCGGTGGTGGATGCCGACGACCGGCTGGTCGGCGTCATCACCATCGACGACGCCATGGCCGTTCTGGACGAAGAACACGAAGAAGACATCCTGCGCCTGGCCGGCGTCAGCGACGAAAGCCACGTGTCGGACGGCCCGGTCACCACCGCGCGCCAGCGCCTGCCCTGGCTGGTGATCAACCTGTTCACCGCCTCGCTGTCGGCCCTGGTCATCAGCCAGTTCGAGGATACCATCACCGCGCTTGTCGCGCTGGCCGCCCTGATGCCCATCGTCGCCTCGACGGGCGGCATCGCGGGCACGCAGTCGCTGGCGGTTGCCGTACGGGCGCTTGCGACGCGGGACCTCAACCGGTCGAACGCGCGGCGGGTGGTGCTGCGGGAACTTGGCGCCGGGATGCTGAACGGGGCCGGGCTGGCCCTGATCCTGGGGCTGGCCGGCACGCTGATCTTTGGCGATCCCCGGCTGGGCCTTGTTCTGGGGCTGGCGATGATCGTGAACCAGATCGTTGCGGCCCTGGGGGGCGTTCTTGTACCATTGACGCTGAACAAGCTGGGCCTGGACCCGGCCCTGGCCTCGGGGACCTTTGTGACGACAATGACCGACGTGATGGGCTTTTTCGCCTTTCTCGGCCTTGCAACGGTGATCCTCCTATGACGCAGGACAAGGCACAGCTGCGCGCGCAGGCATTGGCCGCCCGGTCCCGTCTGGGCAATGCACCCGCCCTGGACCTCAACCTTCGGGCCGCGCTGGCCGTGCACCGGGGCGCGGTGCTGGCAGGTTACTGGCCGATGCGGGACGAGGCCGATCCGCGTCCGGCCATGACCGCACATCAGGGACCGCTTTGCCTGCCGGTGGTGCCCGGCAAGGCGCAACCGCTGATCTTTCGCCGCTGGCAGGGCGAGGGTCTTGTGCCCGGTCCCTTCGGCACGCAGCACCCTGCTGATTCGGCGCCCGAGATCCGGCCCCAAGTGCTGATCGTGCCGCTGGCCGCCTTTGACCCGCAGGGCAACCGGCTGGGCTATGGTGGCGGATTTTACGACAGGACGCTGGAATTGCTGCGCAAAACCGGGCCCGTCACCGCCATCGGGCTGGCCTATGCGTGCCAGAGGCTGGATCGGATCCCGGCAGAGCCCTTTGACCAGCCCCTGGACTTGATCGTCACGGACGAGGGGCCGATCGTGCCGCACCCCTGAAATCCCCACTTTCTGTGGCGCTTTTGCACCAGCTGTGCGCAACCTGAGGATGAGGTCGGGATAAGCCTGTGGATAAGCCGTGAGTGGCCGGGTCCAACCGGATGTTCCGCCAACGAAAAGCGTGATTGCGTCCTGTCGGGATGCCGCAGGACCGCCATGCTTGTGCGCGAATCTGGGCGCCTTGTCCAAGGGGGAATGTCAACGATCTTCGGGACCGCGTCGTGCAAATAAATCGGTTGAAAGCCCGTTCTCCTGCCGCCACTTTGTAGGACATAGCCAAAGCGGCACAAGATGTGGTGGCACCCGATGAGGTGGTCCCATCGTCAGACCCGGATGTTCAGCCCGTGGGCGGTCTTGCCGCCCGACCCGCCTTGGCGCATGCCGGGTGCGTGGGCCCGTTCGCTGGTGCCGTCGGCAGCAGGACAGGCCATGATGGGGGCAGGTATGAAGATCGAACGGCGCTTTACCACCGAAACCGGCGGAGCCTATGGAGAGATCCGCTTTGCCACGACCACCAGCGAGATCCGCAACCCCGACGGCACGATCGTCTTTCGCAACGAGCAGGTCGAGGTGCCCGAAGGCTGGAGCCAGGTCGCCAGCGACGTG